>NZ_JBLFBO010000003.1:0-281690 GCF_047338595.1 Nitrospira sp. BLG_1 | reverse complement strand
CAGCCAGCGGCATGAGGCTGTAACCTATGGCGTCCACTATTGACGACTGGGCTCACTCAGTCCTTTACCATCACCGCTCAGGGTTGGCCTGCAAGCCCCATTGCTTCCCATTGCCATTAAAGAATCCCTTCACAACGGGCATCAGCTGCGTCTTAGGGAAAGACTAAATCACGCAGGCAATCCTGTCGCTCAATTCCTTGACAGGCTCCTCAGGCAAATGGTAGCGTAGCCCCTCTCCAGAGAGCTATCTTGCCGAATTTACTATTGTTATTTCTGAGGAGGTCTTGATCCATGCTGAAGCGCTATCTCTTAGCTCCAGGCCCGACACCAGTACCCCCGGAGGTGTTGTTGGCGATGGCTCGTCCGATGATCCATCATCGCGCCCCCGAATTCGACCCGATCTTTGCCGAGGTGCGCGAGGGGCTAAAATGGCTGTTTCAGACCAGGAATGACGTCTTGATGCTGGCTGCATCCGGCACCGGCGGAATGGAAGGATCCGTCTCCAACTTCCTCTCACCTGGGGACAAGGCCCTTTGCATCAATGCCGGCAAATTTGGAGAGCGCTGGGGGAAGCTCTGTAAAACTTTTGGGGTACAGCCCACTGAGATCAAAGTTGAATGGGGCCACGCGATCAATCCCCAACAGGTCGCTGATGCGCTGAAAAAAGATCCATCGATTAAGGCAGTCTATATACAAGCCAGTGAGACCTCGACGGGAGTGTCTCACGATGTCAAAGCACTGGGTGAAATTGTCAAAGGCTACGAGAACACCATTTTGGTGGTTGACGCGATTACGGCACTTGGCGTGTTCGATATTAAGACCGATGCCTGGGGTTTGGATGTCGTGATCACCGGCTCACAAAAGGCGCTGATGCTCCCTCCCGGCATGGCATTCGTAAGTGTCAGCGATAAGGCCTGGGCTTTAGCCGACAAAGCCAAGAATGCGGCCTTTTATTTCAATTTCAAGAAGGAACGTGAGAATCAAGTCAAGAATCAGACCGCCTTCACTCCAACCGTTTCATTGATCATCGGATTACAAGAAGTGTTTCGAATCATGAAAGCCGAAGGACTGGACAAGATGTTCGCCAGACAAGGGCGGTTAGCTCAAGCCATGCGCGAAGGAGTCAAAGCTGCCGGTTTGGCACTCTTTCCAAAAGAATCGCCAAGCGATGCCTTGACCGCAGTCTGCGCCCCGGAGGGAGTGGATGGACAGGCCATCTATAAGAACCTCCGTGTCCAATACGGTATGACGGCAGCGGGTGGGCAAGATCACCTCAAGGGCAAAATATTCCGCCTCTCTCACATGGGATATGCTGATTCGTTCGATGTCATCGCCGCATTGGCTGCAACAGAAATGGTACTGAAAGGGCTTGGCCATCCCGTCAAATTAGGCAGTGGCGTCGGGAAAGCCCAAGAGCTTTTGATGGCAAAGTAACCAGAGTGAGGGGAGACATGGCTGCAGCAGGTATGAAAATTCTGATCAGCGATAGCTTGTCGAAGCAAGGAGTTGAAGCTTTGGAAAAGGCGGGGTTCACCGTGGTGGTGAAGTCCAAAATGCCGAAGGATGAGCTGCTCAAAGAAATCAAGGATGCCGATGGATTAATCGTCCGATCAGGCACGAAGGTGACCGAGGAACTGCTTGCTGCAGCTGAAAAGCTCAAGGTGGTTGGTCGGGCTGGATCCGGTCTCGACAATGTCGACACACCTGCGGCGACTCGTCGCGGCATCGTCGTCATGAATACCCCTGGCGGTAATACCGTGACGACTGCCGAACATACGATGTCCATGATTTGCGCCATGAGCCGGCGCATTCCCCAAGCCACCGCTTCGGTCAAGTCCGGAAAGTGGGAAAAAGATAAGTTCATGGGTGTCGAGCTCTACAACAAGGTGCTCGGCATCATCGGTGCGGGACAGATCGGCAGTCACTTGACCAAGATGGCGCAGGGAATCGGCATGAGTGTTGTCGCATTTGATCCCTACCTGACACCTGAGCGAGCCGAGCGGATGGGCGTGACCATGTTGGACCTTGATGAGCTGTTCCGTCGAGCGGACATCATTTCCGTTCACACGCCGTTGACTCCGGAAACCAAAGGCATCATCAACACCCAAGCCATCGCCAAGATGAAGCCTGGAGTACTCCTCGTCAACTGCGCCCGTGGTGGAATCATCAACGAACAGGATTTATACGACGCGTTAAAAACAAAACGAGTGGCTGCTGCCGCCTTTGATGTCTTCGAAGAAGAACCCGTGAAGCCCGACAATCCACTCCTGACATTGGATAATTTTATCTGCACTCCGCATATCGGTGCCCAGACCACGGAGGCGCAGGAAAACGTCGCCATCGGGATCGCCGAACAGATCGTCGACTACTTTACCAAAGGCGTGGCAAAAGGGGCCGTCAATATTCCTTCCGTCGCACCAGAGCTGCTGCCTCGCCTGCAACCTTTCCTCACATTAGCTGAAAAGCTTGGCTCTCTTCAGACCCAGTTAGTGCAGGCCGGTCTCGAACGAGTGACAGTGGAGTACAGCGGCGAAGTTACGAGTCTTTCCATTGCGCCCTTGACCATTGCTGTTCTAAAAGGTCTGCTTAATCCCATCATGGAGCACCCAGTCAATTATGTAAACGCTCCTATCGTGGCAAAAGAACGCGGTATCGAAGTCAAAGAGATTAAGAGTACTGATGCCGGAGATTTCACGAGCCTGATACGGGTTCGTGTCGAAGCTGGGAAAGCATCCCACCAGGTCGCAGGTACGCTGTATCATAAAAAAGAAGCCAGAATTACCGAGATCGACCAATTCAAAGTTGAAGTTGTCCCCGAAGGACACATGCTGCTCATACATAACGTGGACCGTCCCGGAGTCATCGGAACAGTGGGGAAAGTCCTCGGTGATCGGGAGATCAATATTCTTCGCATGCAGTGTGCCTTGGAAAAACGTGGAGGCGATGCCCTTCTGATCATCGGGTCGGATACGGAGTTTCCTGCTGCGGCACTGAACGAGATTCGTGCGAGCTCAAATATTCTCTCCGTCAAGGTCGCGAATCTGTCATAGTTATCGTCGTCACTAGGCTATTATGGCTGCTGCTCCTCCGGCGCGCGCGCTCTCTTCGGAGAAGGTGTCCCTCGTACGCGAACACTCACTTGTTCCGGTTGGAATGGCGACCATTCTCCCGGAAGCAACCCGCCATGTTCGTCATCTGGAATCCCAGTTACTCCAAGGGTTTTATGGAGCCGGCTACGACGAGATCATCCTGCCGACCTTTGAGTATCTCGACGTGTTGGCGCCAGGTCTGGAACCAAGATTAGCGGAAAATTCGTACAAAATCATCGATAGAACGACCGGCCGCATCCTGCTCTTGAGGCCGGATGTCACCGCACAAATCGCTCGAACGGTCGCCATGGGGATGGTCGGAGCTCGTCTTCCTTTACGGTTGTCCTATCGCGCCACAGTATTTCGCTATGAACCAGAGCATGTCGGCCGGGACCGCGAGATTTTTCAAGTCGGTGCCGAACTGATTGGAACGGACGATCCATCTGCAGATTGCGAGATGATCACCCTGATGATCGAGTCACTTCGTCAGGTTGGGCTGCAGTCGTTCAAAGTATCGCTGGGGCATGTCGGGTTCTTCAAGGGTCTCTTGGTGTGCGCTGGACTCTCCGCCGAAGGGAAGAAACGGGCTGAAGAGGCCGCCGCCAGAAAGGATTTGCCGCGGCTCGAAGAAATTCTCCTGCAAGAGCGCGTGAGCAAGCGTTCTGCCCGTCGAATCCTAGACGCCCTTGAGCTCTGCGGAACAGCTGAAGTCTTAGTCAAAGGACGCATTCTCGCCAAAGGTGAGAATGCTCTATTGGAGGCATTAGATCGATTGGCCAGTGTCTATAGAATGCTGTGCGCCTCAGGGTTCAAGGACCTGCTCCTGCTTGATTTGGGTGAGTTTCGAGGATTCGATTACTATGATGGGGTGGTCTTTGACGTGTTCTCGGAGGGGATCGAAATGGAATTAGGCGGAGGAGGGCGTTACAACCACCTCATCGGGCGGTTTGGCCGTGACCTACCATCCACAGGATTTGGACTCAATGTCGATCGCCTCTTCCGAAGCCTCAATCTTTCCGGAGCCATGCAGCCTCTTGACTCCAAGATCCTTGTGGTAGGCCCTACGAATTCGTCCCATGACCTGGTTTCCCTCGCCCAGGAACTTCGCCAGGCTGGTCTTCGAGTACTGCAACGATCCATTGCAGCCTCTGGCCAAGACTTGATCCGTATGGCTACGGATGCTGGTCGTGAATCAGATGCCACCACAACGATCGTGATCGGTACGGATCGATCTCACGAGGATCATGTCCTGCTATTGCAACCGAGGACGCCGCAACGAGTCAGAGACACGACGAGTACGGCCAAGGTTCAGAGACAAACGGTGCTGAGACAGAACCTTGTTCGCATGCTGCAGGTCAGCCACGAAGAGGCACCATGATGGCTGGCAGTTCAGTTGATCTCTCTCAACCGAAGCTCCCACCCCAAAATTTGGAAGCAGAGCAATCGGTCCTCGGCGCCATCTTGCTCGATAACGCCGCCATGCCGAAGGCGATGGAGCTGCTAGTCGAGGACGACTTCTACCGCACTGCTCACAAGAAAGTTTTTCAAGCAATGCTTGAGCTGGCCGACACAGGGGAAGTCATCGATCACATCACGTTGACCGAGCGGCTCAAGGCTCGGAAAGAGCTCGAAGCAGTTGGAGGGGCCGCGTACCTCGCGGAATTGGTTCAGATCGTCCCAAGTTCAGCCAACATTCGCTATCACTGCAAAATCGTTCGAGATAAAGCCGTCGCCCGTCAACTGATTAGCACATCGACAGAGGTACTCACCAGAGGATATGAGGGAACCGCCTCTATTGATGACTTGCTCGATTTCGCCGAACGGTCAGTGTTCAGCATTGCCCAAGGGAAACTAGAGCGATCGTTTAGCCCAATCAGCCAGGTCATTAAAGAAAGTCTGGATGTCATCGATAAACTGTCGAAACGAAAAGAACATGTCACCGGTGTACCGACAGGGTATTATGATCTTGATGACATCACCGCTGGGCTTCAGGCTTCGGATTTGGTCGTCGTAGCAGGGCGACCAAGTATGGGAAAAACAAGTCTGGCGTTAGGGTTTGCGACACATGCCGCCATTCACGCCAACACGGTCGTCGGCATCTTCAGTTTGGAAATGTCCAAACCCCAAATCGTCCTGCGCATGCTCAGTTCTGAGGCACGAGTCGATTCACATGCGCTCCGCACGGGCAAACTGCAGAAAGAAGACTGGTGGAGACTGGCGGAGGCAGCCGGTCGGTTGGAACAGGCCTCAATCTATATCGACGACACCGGAGGAATCACTGTCCAGCAGATGCGCGGGAAAGCCCGTCGCCTCAAAGCGGAAAAAGGACTAGACCTGCTCATCGTCGACTACCTCCAGTTGATGCAGGGCCGAAGCGATTCAGAATCTCGCCAACAGGAGATTTCCGATATCTCTCGCTCGTTGAAAGCCTTAGCAAAAGAGCTCAATGTGCCAGTGGTCGCACTGTCTCAGCTGAGTCGCGCCGTGGAGGCGCGCAAGCCACCAATTCCCATGCTGGCCGATCTTCGGGAAAGTGGAGCGATCGAGCAGGATGCCGATGTAGTCATGTTCATTTACCGCGAAGATGTGTATGACCAGAACTCAGAACGAAAGGGAATTGCTGATATTATTGTCAGTAAACATCGAAACGGACCCATCGGAAAGAAAGAACTGTTTTTTCAGGATCGCTACGCCAAATTTGAAAGCCTGGATCTTCGTGAAGCCTAACAGACCGCTGAGAAGCTCCGTTACGACTTTAACCAACTTCACTTATAGGCAATCCGGGACGTTCCAACAGGGAGCCTGGCGCAACGGCATTGTCATCCTCCCTCAGTGCTCGTATTCCACAATCGTAAGTCCCTTTCAGGAAAGACGCTTCACTCGTTTGCACGCAAGACAACCACCAAACTAGAGAACCTCCTCTACTTCCTAACGAGACATCGAGCGGTTTGCGCATCCTTCCGTCACTCGGTATAATCTCCCTGTACCGATGCCCACCCAACCTAATCAACACAGTAGGCAGGAACTAATCATGACGTTTGGTAGCAAATCACCTAGGAGAACTGGGGTTGTTCCGTTCGGGGTAAGCTGGCTCATCCCATGTGTCCTTGTTGCCTGTGCAGCGGCCCCACAACCCCACAAGACCGGTCAGCCACCAATTGCAACCCAGCCGCCTTCCCCGGCTGCGCCTGAATCCGATGCGACTTATCATTTTATGATGGGACACCAGGCGGAGCTCTCCCAGGATATTGAAACTGCCCTCAAGGAGTATCACGCCGCCTTAAAGATCGACCCGAAATCACGAGAAGTCCAAGCGCGTTTGGCAGCCATCTATTTTGCATTGGGAGATTTTCCACAGGCCGTTCAGTTCGCCGAAGCAGTGGGCCAGGGGACAGGACACGAACCACAGATGCTCACGCAGATGGCCGGCATCCTTGCCAGTGCTGGGAAACCGGAACGTGCCCTGGAACTGCTGGACAAGGCGATCGAGAGCGCCCCAGAGAGAGGAGAGTCCTATTTCCCCAAAGGGTTGATCCTCTTAAACCAGAAGCGAATCGCCGAGGCTGAGCAGGCTGTGAAAAAGGGCCTGCAGTACACCTCGGATTCCCCGATCGGTCACTATTACCTGGGTCGCATCTCACTGGAAGCCGGAAACACCGACCAAGCCCTGGCAAGTTTTGATCGCGCCATCACAGTCAATCCAGCATTTGAACCGGCCTATCTCGCACAAGCGTCGGTGCTTGAATCACGCCAAGAAAAAGACAAAGCCATCGTCGTGCTGAAGCGGTATCTTGAACAGGTCAATCCACGCAATCGAGACATTCGGCAACATTTGGTCCAGTTATATATCGCGACCAAAGACTATGCCGGAGGTCTCGCAGAACTTGAAACGATATTGCAAGATAATCCCGGCGATCTTGATGCCCAATTGCGGATGGCGCTGATCTACGGAGAAAAAAAAGAGTTCTCCAAGGCAATCAGTCGATTGACCGAGATTTTGAACGCCAAGCCGGCGGAGCTCAAGGTGCGTGACTACCTTGGATATTTATACGAAGAATCAAAGGATTTTCCAAAGGCCATAGAAACCTATCGGTACAATATTCACTTGGATCCCAAATTCTCGGATAGCCACATCCATCTCGGCGTGCTTCTCTATCGGCTCAAACAGTTTCCAGAAGCCGTGACGCATCTCAGTGAAGCCGTGCGGCTGGTGCCGAAACAACCGGAGCCCTACATTGTTCTGGGATTGGCGTATGTGCAGAGTGATCAGTTTGAAAAGGCCACGCAAGCCTTTGAAGAAGGGATTCGGCATCATCCAAAGAACGCCGACCTTCATTTCAACCTTGGCACGGCGTACGACAAGTTGAATCGCTTCGAAGACGTGGAACAGGCGATGGAAACAGCGCTCTCCCTGGATCCGCATCATGCCGATGCGCTGAACTATCTCGGGTACAGTTATGCCGACCGCGGGATCAAGATTGACCAAGCTCTATCCCTGACGAAACGGGCGGTCGCGCTGAAACCTGAAAATGGGTACTATGTAGATAGCCTAGGTTGGGCCTTCTATAAGTCCGGTATGCTCGCAGAGGCCCTCATCGAGATCAAGAAGGCTGTTTCGCTGGTCGGCGATGATCCTGTGATCTATGAACATTTGGGGGACATCTATATCAAACAACAGAAGGCGAGTGACGCACGTGACGCATGGCTTCACTCACTTGAGCTGGACCCGTCCAACGATAAACTGCTCCAACGCTTCCGCGAGCAAGGCATGACCAATCCTGCTTATGAAGAGCGAATCCAGCAGGCCAAGCGCCGTGTTGCGGAGAAGACACAGAGTCAACAAGCGATCCCTTAAATTTCTCCTCTCTCACAATCCCTGATCTGTTGTGCTTCTTAAGCGGCCGATTGTCTGATTTCCTCTACCCCGTTTCAGCCTGCTTCCGAACCTCGCATGTGCCAATTCTTGGCCGTTCAGAACATATTACGGTCGAAAAACCGTCCAGGGAAGGCCGTTCGGATGGTGGCTTTTTCATAACTCATTGCAACATCAGCGATTAGTGGTACCCTGAGCGTGGTCACTGACCGGCATTGAACCTGCTATGAGAACCGGTAGGCGGCAACAAAGGCGCCGCAGGTTATGAACCGAGCCGTCAGTGAACCATCAACAAGGAGGCAGTACAATGTTGACGCTTCGTAAACAAGAGGGTTTTACCCTCATTGAGTTGATGATCGTCGTGGCGATCATCGGGATCCTGGCGGCCATCGCCATTCCCAACTTCGTTGCCTACCAGGCGAAATCGCGGCAGTCGGAGGCCAAGATCAACCTTGGCGCTATCTTTACGTCGGCTACCGCATTTGCGGCTGAACAGGCAACTCCGACGTATGTTCCAGGCCCCACGCTCGATCCCATCGGCTGGTCGCCAAGTGGACAACCACGCTATACGTACTTCTATGCCACGGGCGCGGTCGGTGCTGCTTCAGCATCTGCGGCCACGGCGTTTACCCTTCCTTCGAGCGTAGTAGCACCAACTAGCTGTACATCGGCACCAACGACTGGAAGTAATGCAGTAGCCGCAAGTGCAACGGTAGGAACGACACCGGCTGGGTTTACAGCAGGTGCGCAGGGGAACGTCGACTCCGATGCCACCTGCGATGACTGGTTTATTAACGACCAGCGCAGCTTGACCAATACCCGTAACGATGTCGGCGCCTAATCCAAGTTAGGCAGGTGTGTCCAAGAAAGGGGATCGGCAAACCCGATCCCCTTTCCTATTTCTAAGGGTCATGAGGATCTTCTACGGCTGCCCTCTTCCAGACTTCAGAAATCGAAACTTGCTGCTATGTGCACGCAATAGGTTGCTTTACTATGCGTTCGTGAAATGCCTTACAATGCGTCTCACCATGGCCCCTGGCTCGTGGCATGAACAAGCTCCTCACTGAGAGAATCCCGGTTTCTCTGACGGGACCCTGCCTGGTCATAGGAAGCTTGACGGTATTCTCCCCATTGATCGAGGGAGGAACCACACAGCTCCCTGTTCTGATCATCCGGCTCATCCTCTTGGTCGCCTTGGGGAGCTGGCTTATGGCTGGGCTCTGTCACTCCACATTAGTCATCCCTCGAACGGACCTCTGGTGGCCGATTGCAGCATTTTTAGGATGGTCTGGCCTTTCCCTCCTGTGGTCACCCTATACGAATGTCAGTCTTCAATGGTTTCTGAGCCTCCTGCTTTATGCCGTCTTTTTCTTAATGATCCTGCTTGGGACAGACAGCGAGAAACGGTTGCAAGGCTTCCTCCTCCTCATCTTACTCATGGGGATGTTTGAAGGAGGACTTGGGATTATCCAATACCTGTATGGCGGAGAATCGAGGGCCAAGGGAACGTTTTTCAACCCTAACTTTTTCTCAACGTATGAGACGGTATCTGCCGTGCTGGCGATTAGTCTCCTGTGGTTCGGCGCGGAGTACGGAAAGACAGGCAACCTACTCTTGATCCTGTGCGCAACAATATCCGGTACCGCAGTGATACTGGCGCAATCGAGGGGAGGAGCAGCGGCTTTTCTCATCGCCATTACAGCCATCGGATACTTCAAATATGGAAAGTCCACCCTATTCCTGCTTCTCATATTGATTCTCGGCACAATCCTGTTGCCTAACCCCCTGAAACAGCGAGTGCTGGAGGTAGGGAAGCAGGATCCCTACGCCTATACAAGGATAGAAATTTGGGAAGATGCGACGAAACGTCTTCGTGACCATCCGCTGGGGATTGGGCTTGGCATGTATAAGTACGCTTCTTTTCAATATCGTTTCCCCATAGATGACGCCATTATCCACTATGGAAAACGTGCCGAGACGGCACACAACGAATATCTTCAGCTGGCCGTGGAATTGGGAATAGCTGGGTTGGCGTGCTTTCTGTTGAGTATCGCAGTGTGGACGGCGGAAATTAAACGGATATGGAAGACGGACCTTCCTCAACAGTCCAGAGGACAACTGGTCGGGCTCTGCGCCGGAGTCCTGGCCTCGATCGTCCATGCCACGGTGGACTCTGTGTTCCACGAACCGGCCCTGGTGCTTCTCCTTATTTTAGAGGGAGGTCTCGCTGTGGCCTTAGGAAAACAGGTGCGTGGCACACAAGCCGAACCGTGGTGTTTCACCCCGCCATACCATGTTACGCGGGTGATACTTATTATGGTGTCATTGGGCGCCATGGCATATCTCGCCATCCAACCAACCGCAGCATGGCTCCTCGTCAAGCAAGGCAACAGCGCACAAGCCGAACATGACAACATGTCGGCTATTAAGTGGTATCGCTATGCCTCAATGGCTGACCCTGGTGCCACAGCAGTTCGGGACGGACTCGCACGGTTGTGCATTCAGCGATTCAGGGAGACCGGTGCTCCTGAATGGCTTGAACAGGCTGCCAGTGAAATGGCGGTCGCTATGGCCCTCAACCCACTCGATGGTCGGCCACCTTATCGGCTAGGGACGATCTATCTCTTGCAACTCGAGCAGCAGACCTGGGCTGCTCATAAAATCTCACTGACCGCACAAGCGACACAGGCATTCAAAAAATCGATAAGTGTGGACCCTTTTTCGCCCTTCGGATATTTTGAATTAAGCAAACTATATCGCGGGAAAGGAGATCGCACCTCAGCTCAGCAACTGCTTGAACAAGCGATCACTTACGAGCCGAATTTCATACCCGCTCGGGTGGCACTGGTGGATTTGGCACGAGAGAGCGGACACACAGACGTCGCAAGTATGCAACTGACCGCTATCCAAACAATTCGGTGGAAGTTTCAGGACTGGACATTGACGTCTATGGAACAACAATTCCTGGGGATACAGCCACCGAGGCCCTAGCAGCATTGCACATGCCCCCTGTCGCACGTCTAACAAAGCAGTGGATCCTCTTGGCATTACTCGGGATGGGTTTGTGCGCCGGTATTGTGACGACTCAAATCGTTCTGGACACTACACGCGCAGGAATTCCAAAGCTTCAGCGCATGTCGTATCTCCCTGATGGACGGATTCTCAAGGTGGCAGCGCTCGGCTATCGAGAAGTCGCCGCGGATGTTCTCTGGCTGCAAGTCATTCAAGCCATGGGTGACAGGCATGTCTCCCAAGAGACAGGCCAATGGATCTATCGCGCCTTGGATGTGGTGACGACGTTAGACCCTACGTTTGTGCGAGCCTACGAGGCGGGCGCACACGCACTCTGTACGATTGTGGTGATGCCTGAGGAAAGTAACCTGCTGCTTGAAAAGGGCATTCGACATAATCCCCAGGAATGGCGTCTGCCATTTCTCCTGGGCTTCAATCTTTATTTCGAATTGGGTGATAACCAGAAAGCGGCTGAAGCCATGACCCTGGCAGCACGAATTCCCGGTGCGCCGGAGATTATCACACGGCTTGCGGCCAAATTACTGGTCTCTGCGAAGTCACCACAACAGGCCGTTGAGTTACTGGCGAAGATCTATGACGGCACCTCGGATGAGAATGTCAAAAGATTACTGGAGCAGCGCTTGCGCGAGGCCATCGTCGAACGGGATCTCGCAGAGTTTGAGGATGCGATCGAACGGTTCCAAGCACAACATTCACAACGACCGGCTCGACTTGATCAGTTGGTCCAGGCAGGACTCTTGCGGGAATTACCACAAGAGCCGTTCGGCGGGCATTATCACTACAATGCTGAAACGGGCGAGGTGCGGAGTAGTGAAGTCAAGGAACGAATGCGAATGACGCTTCGGAAAAGAGGACAGTATCAATAAACTCTCACCCAGTTTGCTCGGAGAGTGGATCAAGCATGGATGCCATCGCCGTTGAACAGGTCACAAAAGTCTACGAGCCACGGTGGCCATGGCACCGCTCCTCGACTGTCCTGTCGGATGTGTCCTTCTCCGTCAGCAAAGGAGAGATCTTCGGATTCTTAGGGCACAACGGAGCCGGCAAGACGACCACCATGAAAATTCTGCTCGGGCTCTTGAGGCCGACGAGCGGTAGGATTGAAGTATTAGGCGCACCAGCCGGCGACGTGGCAACCCATAGCAAGCTTGGATACCTCCCTGAGTCGCCATACTTTTACGATTATCTCACGGCAGAAGAATTCCTTGCGTTTTACGGGAAACTTGCAGGAATGTCCCAGAACGCGATTCACGGTCGTATCCCCAGCTTGCTGGAGCAGGTCGGTCTTCACGAGGCCCGGCATCGCCAATTACGCAAATTCTCCAAAGGAATGCTGCAACGAATTGGTCTGGCTCAGGCCCTCATCCAGGACCCTGAATTAGTCGTGCTCGATGAGCCGATGTCAGGACTCGATCCGATGGGACGGAAGGAAGTACGAGATCTCATCTTGACTCTTCGCGAACAAGGGAAGACGGTCTTCTTCAGTACCCACATCTTGTCCGATGTCGAGATGATTTGCGACCGCGTGGGCATACTGGCAAAGGGCAAGATGCTTGCACTGGGGACAGTGGAAGAATTAGTCGACGGGCAACTTGCCGAGTCCATCGAAGTCGTCTGCGATGGAGTGATCGGGACACAGATCGAGCCGGTCCGGCGGCTGGCTGTTCGAACACTACAAAGTGGAGCGCGCTGTCTGATGGTGCTCCCAGGACACGAGTGCCTCGATGAAATCCTTGAGGCACTTCGTGGTGCCGGTGCCAAATTGGTCTCTATTATTCCGCACAAGGGGTCGCTCGAGGAACTCTTCGTCCTCAAGAGTCACGGCGAGGGATAGCATGCAACGTCTCTATGCAGTGGCCGTGAACACATTTCGAGAGACCCTTCGCGACAAGATCCTCTACAATCTTGTACTGTTTGCCGTCCTTCTTATCGGGTCCTCAGTGCTGTTGGGAACATTGACCATTGGGGAGCAGGCCCGTATCGTCAACGACCTGGGATTAGCCGCTATTAATTTGGTGGCGGTCATCATCGCCATTTTCGTCGGGATCGGCCTGGTCTCCAAGGAAATCGAGCGACGAACCATCTATACCCTTCTTGCCCGACCCATCACCAGAGCCCAGTTCGTGCTCGGAAAGTATCTAGGGTTGGCACTGGTCATCCTCGTGAACATCGGCATTATGTTCGCCATGTTCTTAGCCACCGTCAAGCTGAGCGGCCATCCGATCCATGCGTCGTTGTTTCAGGCCGTCGAGTTGATGATGGTTGAGGCCTTGTTGGTCATGGCCTTTGCCTTGTTATTTTCCACGTTTAGCTCGTCGATCCTCAGCGCAACGCTCACACTTGGCATCTATGTGATCGGCCATCTCACCAGCGATCTAAAGACGATCGCGGAAAAGAATGCCTCCGGTGTGATCAAGTCGCTCACAACGACCTTGTATTATGCCTTTCCCAACCTTGAAACGTTAAATATCAAGGGTCAGTCCGCTGCAGGGATCTCAGTTGATCTGGGATTCCAACTGATCGCGACCACCTACGGACTGCTCTACACAGGCCTGCTCCTCGTCGGAGCCTGCCTGATCTTTCAACGGCGAGACTTTTAGCGGTATCGAACCCTCGCGCGTACATGCTCTATGCACGTCCTGGCTGTGCTCCCCCCAGATCGGTGGATGGAGATCAATCTCCTCGATCCATTACGCCGGCACTATTGTGACAGCCTTCAGATTTTCAACTACCCCGGTGGGATGGGGCAGCTGGGCTCCGCCGGTTGGCGCCGCATACGAGAGCAGCTAAACCATGACCTACTTTCAACTGCCCGCAAGCTTCAAACAACAGGCCGCCTCGATCTCATATTTTGTGTCGTCTACGACGATTTTCTTCTCGTCGACACCGCGCAGCAATTGCAGCAACTCGCCGTCCCCATGGTGAACTACCATGTAGATATGGCCTTTCAGTGGTATCGCGTCATTCGCACCGCTCCCTATTTCGATGTGTTGGCCGTGGCGCAAATGACGAACGCAGACCATCTCAGACCCTATGTCCAGCAGATTCACTGGATGCCGATGGCGGCCAATCCGCAATACTATTTCCGTGATCGGCATCAGACATCGACCTACCAGCACTCCGTGTCATTTGTCGGAAGTTTTAACCCCTATCGCCGCGCGTTGTTGGCTGACTGTATCAGTCAGGGCATCACTCCGGTTGTCTATGGGAGAGGTTGGACAGCGGCAGCACCAAGCCCTTACACGTTTTCATGGGATGCCTATAAGGTGTGCCACGATCTTCGTTACTACGCCGTTCCACGCTGGAAGGCAGACGGTGTCAAAAGCCTACTGGGACCACTAGAACGCAAGTATTCACGGCAATATTCTTTTGAACTCTTGAGCGGGGCTGACTTAAGAGGACCCTGCGAGGAGAACACACTCCCCGGTATCTTCGCAGAAAGTCAGGTAAATCTGGGTTTTTCAGACACGGGGTGGCATAGTGGAACGGAGGTACGGGATTCCAAAAATTTGCAATGTCGGCTTCGCGATTTTGAGGTGCCGATGGCCGGAGGATTCTACCTTGTACAAGAAGCACCTGATCATCATGAGTATTTCCGGATCGGAGACGAAATCGTGACCTGGACTGAGCCTGCGGAGTTGATTGAGAAAGCACGTTACTACACACAACATCCTGCTGTGACAGATCGCATCCGCCGCGCAGGACAACGGCGAGTTCTTGAACATCATACGTGGCAACATCGATTTGACCGGTTGTTTGCCCATATTCACTCATGAGACCCAGTACATGACATGGCAAGCGTCTCTCGTGCTGTCATGAAGGATCGTCATGGCCCCGATTCAATCAGCGCGGACGCCCTACGCATTGTACCGCTCGAGACACTTCCATCGCTTGGAATTAGGGAGATTTGGATCTATCGAGAACTTCTCTACTTTCTGGCCTGGCGAGATCTCAAAGTTCGATACCATCAGACAATTCTAGGGATCCTCTGGGCAGTTATTAAGCCCTGCTCTATGATGATCGTATTCAGTGTATTTTTTGGATGGCTGGGGCGAATTCCTTCTGACGGATTACCCTATCCTATTTTCGTGTTTGCTGCCCTGCTACCATGGCAATTGTTTGCCCATACACTGTCAGCGACGAGTCATAGTCTCGTAGCCAATCAACACTTGATCACCAAAGTGTATTTTCCACGACTCATCATTCCCATCTCGTCAATGGGTATTGGGCTCATAGATTTCGGGATTGCGCTACTCGTGTTGTTCGTCATGCTGCTGTATTACCACATACCCATCATCCCTCAAATACTGGCGCTACCAGCATTTATGATGCTGGGTATCACCAGCGCACTGGGAGTCGGGTTATGGGCGTCTGCGCTGAACATCCGGCATCGAGACGTTGGGCATGCCATTCCCTTTGTCACGCAGCTTTGGTTCTTCGTAACACCGGTGGCGTATCCAAGCTCGCTGATCCCGGAATCGTGGCGCGCGTGGTACGGCATCAACCCCATGGCGAGCGTCGTGGAAGGATTCCGATGGGCCTTGTTTGGAAATGGAGTGGATATCGCGTTGATGTTCATCCTGTCTCTCCTGATTTCATCGACACTCTTGATATCCGGCCTCTACTTCTTCCGACGAACAGAGCAAACATTTGCCGATGTGGCCTAGATGATGAGTAACGTTGTCATTCGAGCAAACAATCTCGGGAAGCAGTACACACTTGGCGATGGACAGAGCTGGTGTCGGACATTGCACGCTCAGATGCGAGACTCATTGTTGTCTCATCGAGAGGCAGAAGCGACACGGACGTGCAATGCCAATAGCGAGCTGATTTGGGCATTAAAAGGTGTGTCGTTCGATGTTCGGCAAGGAGAGGTGCTTGGAATCATTGGGCGGAACGGTTCGGGGAAAAGTACTCTCCTGAAGATCCTTTCGCACATCACTCCTCCGACGACTGGCTGGGCAGAACTGGTCGGGCGCGTTGGCTCATTACTCGAAGTCGGGACAGGTTTTCACCCTGACCTGACCGGACGAGACAATATCTATATGAATGGTGCTGTCCTTGGAATGACGAAACGCGAGATCGATAAGCAATTCGACTCCATTGTGACATTCGCAGAAGTTGAAAAGTTTCTGAATACGCCGGTCAAACGATACTCGAGCGGCATGCATATGCGGCTTGCGTTTGCCGTCGCAGCCCATCTTAAAGCCGATATTCTTCTTGTTGATGAGGTGCTGGCAGTCGGCGACGCGGCATTTCAAAAGAAATGCCTCTCCAAGATGGATGATGTATCTCGTGAGGGACGAACGGTGCTCTTGGTCAGCCATAACATTGCATCCATTCTAAATTTATGCAGCACCGCGATGCTCCTGGATGGCGGCGAAGTTCAGGCCTATGGTACCGCACAGGACGTAGTCGATCACTACTTGAGTGGGAACACTCCTATACTGGGAGAAACGCAACTCCATGCACCACACAAGGTCCAGCCAAGGCAGGAGCTTTCGCTTCAAGCCATTCGAATCCGTGATAGCCGTGGCCGCGTGACCGGTTCCATCGACGCCGTGCAAGGCTGCATGGTCGAGGTGGATTACATGGTCCATCGCAAGATTCGAGGGGGACAAGTCAGCCTGGAATTATGGAACGGGGAGGGGGTCTGTGTCCTTTGCACGACGGATCTTGACTCCTGTCCCGAGTCCAAATCTGTTCCACGGCTGCCCGGTCTCTACCGTGTTTCCTGCAAATTGGATTCTGCATGGTTCCGTGCAGGACGGTATTGGATCAGTCTGGGAGCGAGTGTCCCAGGGATCCGCGTGCTCGATGAGGCTCCCCATGCAATTAGTTTCGAAGTGGTCGATACGGGGAGCGTCGAACATAAGCTGGCTCAAGGTCGCCGGGGTATCATCGCGCCGACCATCAAGTGGAGTGCCACAAGCCTATCGACGGTGGACACATGAACTTTGCCCATTCCTATCATGCCTTGTCACCACAGAACCAACGTCTGTGGAGAACCATACGTTGGATCATCCCATACCGTCTCCGCTGGTTTTTTGAAGGATGCCTACAGATTCCAGGGCAATTATGGGTGGCAGATCGAAAGCTGCTGTACAAGACGATCCGCCAGGTGAAACCAAAGACGGTGTTCGAGGTAGGGACTTGGCAAGGCGGAGGCAGTACCTACTTTATCAGCCAGGCGCTCTATGACAACGGTTTCGGCGTCCTCCATACCATTGAGGCTGATCCCCAGATTCATGCCATTGTCCGACAGAACTATCGAACATACCTCCCGCACTTGCTGAAGCACGTGGAATTTCATTCGGGCAAAGCTATGGAGGTCTATCCTCATCTCCTTCGCCAATTGGGGTGCGTCGATACGGTCTTCTTGGATGGTTCGGCAGATCCTCAAGAAGCCTATGGAGAGTTCGAGATGTTTGCACCGTTCTTACATAACGGCGGTGTGGTACTAATGCATGATTGGGACAACGAGAAAATGGCTCTGCTCCGACCCGCCTTGGAGCGATCCAGTCAATGGCGCATACAGCAGACCATTACAGCACCGGAATCGGTCGGTTTTGCGGTCGTACGGCACGTGGTGGTCACAGATATACCAAGTCGCGCGGAACCATTACATTCCATGCATGGATCAGAATGATGTCTCGCATAGACAGAGCGCTACTGTCGGGTGCACTGTGATTCATTTTGCCTACGCCCTGCCTCTTCTCAAAACCGGAATGTTCGCACAGCTCTTGTCTCGCTATTCAAACTTGGGAAATGGTTCAACGACGTTCCCTCACTGGTATAGGTATGGATGGTTTCCTGAAACTCCTACGCCACTACCAGCACCTGGTTCTATCACCATGCGGTTACTGTCCTACCTACAGCAACGTCACCCTATTCGGTTTTATAGTTTAGAAGAAACCGGTCACATCGACTGGAAGACCGATGATATTATCTTGGGTCACCCACACCCAAATCCAGACACCATTATCCAGCGGGCCTTTTCTTCCACTGCGCCCTGCAAGCACAAGGCACTCATTTTTCCCATTCATCATGCCATGCCTGATATCAACAAGTTTTCGCTCCCTCTGCTCGACCAAGCGGACCAGGTCTTCGGCATTATGGGTCCCTACTGGAAGGAGACATTGAGTCAATCCTGTTTTGCGCCGTGGAAACACAAAATCACAAGCCTCGATATGGCTATTGATGGGGCTGAGTATCCATACCTCAAGAAACACTTTAACCCACCTGGACGGCGTGGGTATTTTTACATTGGAAGCAGCAGTGATAGGCCTGAAAAGGGGTGTGACATCCTAGAAAAGACTATGGCCAAGGTATCAGGATTTCCCAATGGATGGATCGGCGGTGGACGAGAACTTTCAGGCATGAAACGAATTGCTACTTATGCCTCTCTCACACCGTCGTTTATGGTGTCACTCGCCAATCAGTTTGATTTTTTTATTAACACCTCCATTTCTGATGCAAACCCCACCACCATTCTTGAGGCAATGGCCTGGGGGTTCCCGGTTGCTTGCACACCTGGATCGGGCTACCACAATGTTCCTGCCATCACCACATTGAGCTCGACTGATATCGAGCACAACGTGAACATCTTACTCGCTCTTCAATTTGCTCCAGAAGAGCGCTTACAGGAAATCAGCCAGGAAGGACGACGGCTGATCGAAACACACTATTCATGGGATCGGTTCTGTTCGACCGTATGGAATGGTCTTAAACCCTATACCTGCTAGAAATTGGATGCAGACCATGGAAAAACTTCCGCTGTGCGTGAGCCTCGAGCGTTGGCAACAAGCCCAAGAATGGGAAGGAGCGTACTGGCGTGCTCAGCATCCTGATCGGTCTCACGTCCTGACAACCCCTCTCAAGAGGCTTACTGCAAAGGTGCTCAACAAACTGGGACAAGAAGCTGATCTGCCATCTGCGGGTGATGACTGGAATCATTGGTGGGCAGAGCAGTTTGACCAATATCGAGCCTTACCTTCCAGGTTTAGCAATGCCATTGAGCTGGGGTCAGGTCCATACACAAATGTTCGTGTGATACTTGAAGGTCGATCAGCCTCCCATCTGATCTGCAGTGATCCCTTAGTCAACGAGTACCTGCGCTTTAGGGGACAATGGCTGGCGAGAATGTGGCAAGAGGGAAAGGTGCATGTCGACGATCATCCGCTTGAGGAATGTCCCTTTGCATCAGACTACTTTGATCTTGTCGTCGTTATTAACGTGCTCGATCACTGTCGGGACAGCCTAGCGTGCATCCGGCAGGCTGTTCGCATCACCAAGCCCGGGGGATTCCTGGTGATTGGGCAAGACCTGAGCAACTTTGATGATGTGCAGCGCATCGGAGACGATATCGGACACCCTATTCGTATTGATCATGAAACACTCGATAACGAATTACTACAGGTCTTTCGGAAGGTTCACTACAAGATCTTGAGTCGAGATGAAGGTCGCAACCCTTCTGCTCATTACGGAACATACGTATTTATCGGCCAGAAACATTGAGCGTGCCATTGCGGTGAAGTAAACCTCTCGCTCTCTCTGCTTGACGTGGAGGACAGGTTAATGTGGAACCAGGCTATCCGAGAAATATCGTCACCCCGAGGAGCAATCAGATTGAGCGAGCCGCTGTTTCAGATAATGGGATACCGCAAAAAAGTGGATATCATAAACCTCAAGACGGTGGATCGTGCACTTGTCATTCGCCTAGATGATATAGGGGATATGATTTTATCGACTCCGTTTCTACGCGAGCTTCGTCAGGCAATACCACAAGCCAAGATTTCGCTCGTTGTGAAACCCACTGTGGCAGAACTTGCAGCCGATTGTCCCTTCATCGATGACGTGTTGGTCTATGACCCCGGTCCACTCGGCTATACCCCAACCCTTGATCGGATGAGGAGGATCTTTCTGTTCGCCGCACAGCATCTTTGGTTACGCAGGTTTGATTTAGCGATAGTCCCTCGATGGGATGCGGATCTCTACCATGCCTCCCACCTGGCCTATTGGAGCGGTGCGGCGTGGCGCGTGGGGTACTCTGAGCACGTCGTTCAGCACAAACAAGCTATGAATAACGGGTTTGATAGTCTCTATAGCCATGCCCTTATGGACAGTTCGCTCAAGCATGAGGTCGACCGAGGGTTGGACATCATCCGCTTTATCGGAGGCAACCCTAAGAACGATTGCCTCGCTTTATGGGAACCACAACATGAAGAACAACCACTATCCAATATACTGAGCGATCTCGGCATTTCTCATCACACACCCTTGATCGCATTTGGAATCGGAGCGGCATCCGCAACACGGCAATGGCCGCAGGAGCACTATGTTGAGCTGGGACGTTGGCTCACGAAGGAATACGATGCTCGCATCGTCATCGTAGGGGGACCATCTGATGTCAAGACTGGACACACTGTGGCACAGTCTTTGGGGAAAGATGTGATCAATGCCGTCGGCATGACGACCTGGCCTCAGCTCGGCACGCTGTTTCGATCTTGTAATCTGTACATCGGAAATGACTCAGGCCCAATGCATGTGGCGGCAGCCGCAGGGGCCCCGGTTATCGAGATTTCATGCCATCCTTCCAATGGGAACCCCTACTGGTCGAACTCCCCACTGCGATTCGGTCCATGGGGAGTTCCTTCCCAAGTGCTCCAGCCTGACACGGCTGTGACCCCTTGCAAGGAATACTGTGCATCAATGGACGCCCACTGTATCCGTCGTGTAGACATCGAACGTGTAAAAGACGCTGTCCGAATGAGTGTGTCAAACCGATACCAGCAGGCCGTCGCGTAACGCTCGACTTGGGGGACATCTTGTTCTTACTTGGGTTTCAATACGATATCGAAGGGCAGACGTTGATCAGAATCACTACACGTTCCAGAAACGTGAACGGTGATCTGATCGTTGCGCTGCGTTGGTGACAGGATACGATGTTTCAATTACGCCATCTCGTTCATCCCATCCGTTCAGCCAAAGCGCTAGGCCTCCGGCTGTGTTCGGAAAGGATTCCAGGGCCAGGCAACTCCGCTCAACAGCCCCTCGAATCACTTCCGAATGTGCCGGACCTCTTCTTCCAGTATCGGGCGTTGCTCGATCATCCTGAGTTAACGCGTAGGCCTGGAGGATGGATCTATCAGAACGCATTTTACCCTGACTATCTCACGGTAGGAGGAGCTGCACATGCCATTTTCCCAGAAGCACTGAAGCATTGTCGGGGAAACGGCATTGATGTTGGTGCTGGCCTGTGGCCTCTGCCCGGCGCCACCCCTGTCGATCTGTGGCGAGGGCTTGGCACGAACCGATGCGTGGCTGACTTCGAGAAAGGTTCCTTGGACTATGTGTTTAGCTCACATTGCCTTGAGCATATTGAGGCGTGGCAAGAAATCCTCAAAGACTGGATAGATCGCATGCGACTTGGCGGGATGATCTTCCTTTACCTCCCACATCCCAATTGCGCCATATGGCATCCTGGGTCACCGTTTGTTGGTGATGGTCACAAATGGATTCCAACTCCACCAGTGATCCAACAGGCCGTAGAGGAGATGGGATGTCACATCACACACCTCAATACAGGGCCTGATGCAATGCATAGCTTCTTCATCTGCGCGCAGAAGGGTACGGAAGAGTCAATCCGCACCAATGTATAAAGACGTATGAGGCATGTAAGGCTGCATTATCTGATCGAGGCAGAAACATTACAGAGTCACCCGAGTAGCAGTGAACAGGCTAGATGATGGGAAACACACGTCTATTCGATGGAACAGTGGGCCGCCATCAGACTCCAGCTGTGCAGCAGATTCCGAGACACTCGGCATCAGCGACCGTGAGCATCGTGCTCGGCACCTACAACCGCAAAACTTTTCTCCAGGAGGCAATTCAGAGCATTCGCCAGAATGGCATCACTCTGCCCTATGAAATCATTGTCGTCGATGGCGGATCAACCGATGGCTCCACAGAATGGCTTATCGATCAATCCGAGATTATCACGATCGTTCAGCACAACCGAACTAGCGCCATTGACCAAGTGAGCAAGCGCAGAAGTTGGGGCTACTTCATGAACCTGGGCTTCAAATGTGCAGAGGGGCAATACATCGTCATGATCAGCGATGATTCACTCCTTGTTCCTGGCGCTGTCATGAACGGTGTTCAACATTGTGAAACCTTGCGGCAGCAAGGGCACAACATAGGTGCTGTTGCATTTTACTGGAGGAATTGGCCGGAGCAGCAAGAATACTGGGTGGGGTTAACCCATGGTGAGAAGATGTTCGTGAATCATGGTCTCTACGTGCGCGCTGCGCTTCAACAAGTGGCTTGGATTGATGAAGATCGCTACCAATTCTACTGTGCTGATGGCGATGTGTGCCTCAAGCTCTGGCAGCAAGGGTATGAAGTCGTAGACTGTCCCACGTCGTTCGTTGAGCATTTTTCGCATGCTAATCTGGCAGTCAGGACCTCGAACCTGGAGAGCGAACAGAACGACCGTACCGCCTATCAGGAAAGATGGCGTGGGATCTTCTTTGATCCAGAGAAGCCGAATCAACGTGATTGGATTTACTTGGCCTATGAAGACCGGACTAAGACAGCAGAGGGATTCACACGGGCGCATGGCGGCATGCCGACCACGATAGAACTGCAACATGGTACGGGCTCCTGGTTCACATTGAGAAACCTATGGCGTGCGTAAGCGTCATCATCCCAACCTTTAATCGCTTTCCCTTGCTCTGCCGGGCGGTTGATTCGGTATTGAACCAGACTCACGGTGATGTGGAAATCATCGTGATTGACGACGGATCTACAGATGACACGCCAATCTTATTCCCTCGGCAGTTTTCGTCTATCCGATATGTAAAGGTTGAACATTCAGGGCTCCCTGCTGTCGCGCGAAATGCTGGCATCAGGCTCGCCAAAGGAGAATTGATTGCGTTCCTAGACTCCGATGATCAGTGGCTTCCCAATAAGCTCTCTCAACAAGTCTCAGTGTTTCACAAACACCCCACCGTAGGATTGGTCTGCTCCAACGCCTTTGTTGTTCGCCAGCATGAAGAAAAACCCAGTCGACCCTACCTAAAGGATGATCAAGGACATAGCGGGCTGGTCTTGCCAGCATTGCTTGAGAATAATTTTATCATTACGTCAACGGCAATGGTCCGACGCTCAACACTTGAACAGGTAGGCCTATTTTGTGAAGACCGCGCTCTACGGGCAGTTGAGGATTATGACCTTTGGCTGAGAGTGGCCACTCAGTCAGCGATTGTATATCTAGAAGCGCTTCTTGCCATATACCGCGATATCCCATCCGTCAGCATTCGGGGAGCAATTCCTGTCGCACAACACTGGGATTCACGGCTGATGGTGATCAACCGTCTACGTCGCTTCCTACGGCGCAGAACAAGTACTCAGGTAGTTACTGATAACACCCTGCAGCGCCAAGAGACGATGCTTCGCAAGGCATACACAAAAGCGCTCTTGTCGGACCATCGCTATCTGGCAACCCTCCCACATGTTATGACGCTCTGTGCCCATGATCCATTGGCAATGGGGAAAGCTGCGCTAAGGAGGATTCGAAAAAATAGTCAGCAGCTCCTTATTGGTAGGCGTGAACGTTCAAACGCCACTAGCACAGCATCTTCACCCGATAAGCCCCTCAAGCTTCACCTTGGATGTGGCGAGGTCTACTTGCCTGGATACATCAATGTAGATTTCCATCCAAGTCGACACTCAGTTCAACGACACTCGAAAGCTGACATTTTTACTGACGTATCACAACTTCACTATCCTGCAGGAACAATAGACGAAATTCGGCTCCATCACGTCTTTGAACATTTTGAGAGACCAGTTGCGTTGCGATTATTGATTGACTGGTATGGCTGGCTCAAAGAAGGGGGGCGACTCATGATCGAGACGCCAGACTTCCATCGTTGTGTTCAGGAGTACCTCCGAACTCCGGTATTGGGTGAGCAACTCAAGATTCTCCGTCATCTTTTTGGATCGCATGAAGCAAGTTGGGCCGTCCACTACGATGGTTGGTATCGGGAGCGCTTCACTCACGTCCTGACCGCGTTGGGATATCGGAATCTCACCTTCACAGCCGGAGAATGGCAGGGAACATATAACATCACGGTCATTGGCACAAAGGGGAGTCCGATTGTCTCAAAAGCAGAACAGATTGGCCGAGTGAAGGAAATATTGGGACTGAGTCTGGTGGATGAGTCCCCAACCGAAACACGAATGCTTCAAACTTGGATAGAGCAGTTCAAAACAACAGGCGTTCGTACAGACGCTGCCTAACGGCAGCGCCACCCCTCAATTGCATGGCTAATTCACCACAGATGCCAGCCGGACCACCTCGACGGCTAGGGAGTTAACATTGTGAACATCCTGTTTTGCTGCGAATTCTACGCGCCCAGCATCGGTGGCATTCAAGAGGTCATGCAACAGGTTGCCGAACGGCTGGTATCCCGTGGACACGATGTAACAGTTGCCACCTCACAGCTCCGGGCCCGCACATTTACGGAACTCAATGGGGTGCGCGTGGTGGGCTTTGATGTATCCGGCAACTTCGTGAAGGGTTTGGATGGCGAGGTCACACAGTACCGGAATTTTGTATCTGCAGGCGACTTTGACGTTGTCTTGATCAACATGGCCCAACAGTGGACCCTTGATGCATTGATACCTATCCTCCAAGAGATCCCTTCTCGAAAAATTCTCATCCCCTGTGGTTTTTCATGTCTCTATGAACCATCCTATGCAGCCTATTTCCTTCAGATGCCCAACATCTTGCAACAATTTGATCATCTGATCTTTCATGCTTCCGATTATCGAGACATCCGCTTCGCAAAGAAGTGTGGGGTAAAACGGTTCTCCATCATTCCAAACGGGGCGAGTGAAACAGAGTTTGCCGTCGAGAACGACCCTGCATTTCGAAAACGGTGGGGGATTTTGGATCAGGAACGGTTCTTCCTCACCGTAGGTGCCTTTACCGTAGACAAGGGGCATGCGGACTTACTGCGATCCTACCTCACCTGTGATTTTGGAAAGCAAGCCTCAGTATTGCTCTTGAACGCGAACGCTTACATTGCTGAACCAGACAAGAGGACTTCCGCAGCGTCGGCAACTTCATCAGAACTGTTGACCCATCATCACAAATGGAGTACCGCTGAATCTCGTCAGGATGAGGCAACCATTTGGGCCATATTGTCACAGACCTATCATTGTCTACTCGACTTCATCAGAAGGCATAAACCAGATCACAATCCACCACCGTTTCGCGATGAGATGCAATCCCTCTTGAAACAACTAAATCAGCCGGGAACCAACAAGAGGGTGGTGGTAACGGATATGCCTCGGCCGGAGCTTGTACAAGCGTACATGAATGCCGATCTTTTTGTCTTTGCCTCACATATCGAGTATTCCCCTCTGGTGCTCTTTGAGGCTGCCGCAGCAGGCACCGCGTTTCTTTCCGCTCAAGTCGGCAATGCTCACGAAATTGCAGAATGGACCGGGGCCGGCATGATCGGTCCCTCGTTGATCGATCACAAAGGCTATACCCGGATTGATTCTAAACCATTTGCTGAACGATGGGTCCACCTCTCCAATGATGGAACGACACGCCGTGAGCTTGGAAGAAATGGAAAACGGAATTGGGCTGCTCGATTCACATGGCAACACATCGCCCAGCAATATGAAAACGTACTCCACCAGGTCTGCGCTGCTCCAGCCGTCGTAGGTGGGGGATCCCCAAGGTGCTAGCAGGAGCGGTATGCGCATCTTATATGTCGCGATGAAATATGACTACGGCCGTCCCAACCAGGGACCAAGTTTTGAGCACTACAATTTTTACGACTGCCTACTCAAGATGGGGCATGACATCGTGTATTTCGATTTCATGACGTTGATGCAAGAGCATGGCCAAACCTGGATGAATAGCCGACTGATGGAAGTGGCCAAGACCGAGAAACCGGACCTGATGTTCACCGTACTCTTCACCGACGAGTTTCATGCATCGACTCTACGTCACGTGACAGAGGACCTTGGAATTGTGACCATCAACTGGTTTTGTGACGACCATTGGCGATTCGAACGGTACTCCCGCCTCTGGGCGCCATGCTTCCGATGGGTCGTCACGACGGCAGAGAGTGCCCTCCCGAAGTATGCACAGATCGGGTACCACAATGTCATCAAGAGCCAGTGGGCTTGCAACACCTTCCTGTATCGCCGGATGAGCCTTCCACCGGAGTACGATGTCACATTTATCGGGCAACCCTATGGGCAACGACGAAAGGTAATCGAACAGTTGAGGGATGCAGGTATTAACGTCAGAACTTGGGGACAGGGGTGGGACTCTGGAAGAGCCTCTCAAGATGAGATGATCAGGATCTTCAACACAAGCCGTATCAACCTCAATCTCACTGCTGCATACGACGCGAATTCTCATGACGATCCAGATGCCCCTTCACAGAAGACACATTTTCTTTGGCGGCTGCTCGAGTACATCCCCTTCACCACTGCCAGGAAGGGGAGTACGACCGGGTGGACACAGATCTCTCAAAACTCTGAACTCACTCAACCTACAGTAACAGAACCAGCAGGGCCTGCAGGACATACCACAGAGCAAATCAAGGGGCGCAACTTCGAAGTTCCCGGCACCGGGGGGTTTCTCCTGACGGAGAATGCGGCACATCTCGAAGACTACTATAAACTCGGCGAGGAAGTGGTCAATTTCTACTCTACCGAGGAGATGATCGAGAAAGTCCGCTACTACCTCTCACATGAAGATGAGCGCACAGCCATTGCAGAGGCTGGGTATCGGCGGACGTTGAAAGACCATACCTACCGCCAGCGATTCCAAGAGATCTTTGAGCAAATCGGCCTGGCCAACCTTGCAGCCCGAATTGACGGTGCTCAACGCGTGGTCACCGGACAGACGCAAGAGGTGCGCTAGACAGAGAACTAATGGAGTTCGCCTTCAACGCGTGACAATGGGAACATGACATGCCGATGAAACAACCATTATGCCTGGCATTCACAGATTTCTGGGAAGGATTTGAGTGTAACCCAACGGGCAAGTCCCATTTCGACAATGTGTTCTATAAAATCCTATCAGAACGCTTCGATATCACAATCTCAGACTCTCCCGAGTTTTTAATCTATAGCGTTTTCGGCTCCAATCACAAACGTTATACCTGCCCCAAAGTGTTTTACACCGGTGAGAATATCAGACCGAACTTTCGAGAATGTCAGTACGCGGTGACGTTTGACTATCTGAACGATGATCGCCATCTACGATTTCCATTATCGGCAGTGACGTTGTATGAATGGGGTATTCTGGATGGCTTTGACAAACACATCGATTGTGAGCAGGTCAAGCGTGAGAAGATAAAATTTTGTAATTTTCTGTTTTCCAATCCAAACGCTCGTGAAAGAAATACCTTATTCCAGAAACTCTCAAAGTACAAACGGGTGGACGCTGGAGGCCGAGCACTCAATAATCTTGGCTACTATGTCGACGACAAGATGAAGTTCCTAAGCCAATATAAATTCACCATCGCATTTGAAAATAGTGAATATCCTGGCTACACCACCGAGAAACTGGTCCACCCCAAGTTAGTCAACAGCATTCCCATCTATTGGGGCAATCCTGATGTTCATAAAGACTGGAATACGAAGGCATTCATCAATGCCTATGAGTTTTCGAACCACAAGCAGCTCATCGAGCACATCATGGAAATCGATCAGAACGATGATTTGTACTTTGCCCTGTTGAAGCAACCACACTTTACCACACCCAAATCATACCATCTTGATCGACACGCCTTCATTTCTTTTTTTGAACGTATCACACAGCCATGACAGCCTATGGGGCATAGCGTGAGCTCTGGACTAATGACTGTCGCGACAACGCTGAATACGATACTTAAGCGATTCGACATGGTCATTACACGACACAGTCGTCTTGAACGCTTGAGGCAACGACTGAACGCGACCAGTGATACTGATATTGAGTTCCTGATCAAGACTCCCTCCGAGTACACCCCGGATCTGATCAGATATCTCCCCCAGTCCACGGCCCAGAGCAGGCAGGACCTATTCGTCCTCTCACAACTCAATTTTAAGCGAGCTGGTTTTTTTGTGGAATTTGGCGCCACCAACGGCATCGATCATTCCAATACATATTTATTGGAGAAAGAATTCGGTTGGACAGGTATTCTGGCGGAACCGGCACTCTGTTGGCACGGAGCACTAAAAAGGAATCGCTCAGTCGCTATTGACACACAATGCGTCTGGAAAGAGTCGAGTCAGACTGTATCATTTTACGAAACTGACACCTCGGATCTCTCTACGATCGACATGTATCGAGATGATGATCTTCACACACACAAGCGTGCACATGGCAAACGGTATGACGTGCCGACCATTTCACTGCAGGATTTACTGATCACACACAATGCTCCAACGCTCGTTGACTATCTGTCGATTGATACTGAAGGAAGCGAGTTTGACATATTGAACCGTTTTGATTTTGAACGGCACAAGTTTCGCATCATCACATGTGAGCACAACTTTACCCCAGCCCGAGACAAGATATTCAGCTTACTGTCTCAGAATGGGTACGAGCGAATCTTTGAAGGCGTGTCAAAACAAGACGACTGGTATGTGTTAGCAAAATGACCGGCTGAGCGGTTACGAACACCCACATAGAGTGGGGAGAGACGATCATTGGGGAAGACTCGCACCACCTATTAGTCTACCGTAGAAGTCGTAAGACTGAGTTCTACAGGTCATCACGTGTCCACCTCACCCAGAATTAGTTGTGTTTTAGCGGTATGTAACGGGGAAACCTATCTTCAGGACTCCATTCGCAGTATCCAGGCCCAGACAGTCCACGACTGGGAGCTGATCGTAGTGGACGATGGGTCAACCGATCGCACGCCACACATTCTCGATCAATTACGGCAAACAGATGCCCGCATGCGGGTCTACCGTCAGTCAAAGCAAGGGCTCGTTGCGTCGTTGAATCAAGGCATCATGGTGGCCAGAGGTGAGTACATTGCACGAATGGATGCCGACGATGTCAGTATGCCGGATCGCTTTGCAATGCAACTCGAATACCTGGATCGGCATCTCGACATTGGAGTCTGCGGATCATGGATTGAAACATTTGGTGCAGAAACCTCTGAAGTGGTGGAGTATCCCATCGATGATGGTACCATCCGCTGTCAGTTGCTCTTCTCTTCATCATTAGCCCACCCTGCGACGATGTTTCGGCGAAGCCTGATCCTCACTCATCATCTCTTCTACGATGAGCGGGCCGTGCACGCTGAAGACTATGATTTGTGGGTGCGGGCCTCTCCGCACACCCGTTTCGCCAATGTACCAACCATCCTGCTGCGATATCGGATCCATCCACAGCAAATTGGTCGACGGTATGAATTGGAAACCGAAGAGTCCGCAAGAGCGATTCGCTCAAGTCAGCTTGCTCGCCTCGGTATCAACCCATCACCTGAGGAAGCACTTCTGCATCATCATCTCAGTCAATGGCGGTTTGAGTCATCAACGACATTTCTCTCGGCGACTCGTGCATGGTTTGATAAGCTTATATATGCGAATAGATTATGCAAGGTCTACTCGGAGAAAGAGCTTGTTATGGTCTTGGGTCGACGATGGAGCGAGGTCTGCGCATCGGCGACTCACAAAGGAGTTCGGACGCTGTTGGAATTTTGGCGTATTCCGCATTTGGCATCTGCGACGTGGAGCCCCATCCAACAGCTAAAGTTTTTCGTGAAATGTCTCATCCGGAAGGATCCCCATACAAAAGTCATGAGGATGGGTCGTGCCGCAAGTTGAGTCGCTACTGACGAGCGTCGTGCTCTGCACCTACAACCGCTGCGATCTCATGGCTGCTGCACTGAGAAGCCTTTGTGAACAGACGCTCGCACCGACGTCCTATGAGGTCATCGTTGTTGATAACAATTCTACTGATGGAACAAGACAACACGTCGCCGACATCGGTCGACAGCACCCGCATGTCCGATATTGCTTTGAAGCACAACAAGGACTCTCTCATAGCCGCAATACCGGGTTTCAAGCGGCTCGAGGCTTGTACGTTGCATACATCGACGACGACTGCACGGTGCCACAAGAATGGCTGGATATCGCGCATCAGGTGATTGTGCGCGTGGCTCCTGCAATCTTTGGAGGTCCGTACCGGCCATTTTATCATTCGTTGAAACCAAGATGGTATCTCGACCGGTACGGAACCTATGATGACGGGTCGATCTCATGTGTACTTGATGAAGACCACTATCTGTCCGGCACAAACATCTTCATTCGACGGTCCCTCCTAGAGCAGCTCGGCGGTTTCAATACGGCAGTCGGGATGACAGGCACCCGATTGGGATATGGCGAAGAGACCTCACTGCAACGGAGAGTTCGGCAAGAGCGACCTAATGAGATGATCTATTACGAGCCACGACTTACGGTGTCCCATTTAGTAAGACCAGAAAAGATGCGGCTGCTCTGGTGTGCCAAGCAGATGTTTGTATCAGGACGAGATTGGCAACGTGTGGTGTACGACACGACGACGGAACGGATCCATGCGATTCTCTCTTGCCTTCGTGCCGTACGCGCGCTGCTCGAATTGGTCAAAGGATTCTTACTCGGCTATCTGAGGAGAGATCGCATCCGCTATCCCTACATCGAAAACTATCTCTATGAAGTGGTCTTTGTTCATCTCCAAACACTCGGCAGCACGTACGAACAAGTCACTCATCGCGCGAAACAAGGCGGCTAACGAGACATGTGTGGAATAGCAGGACTGATCGCCACAGAACCACTGACGCGAGATCACCGATCCCGTGTCAGAGCCATGAGTGCCGCTATGGTCCATCGAGGGCCTGACGGGGAAGGCAGTTTTCATGATGGACCGATCGCCTTGACCATGCGTCGATTGAGCATCATCGATCTTCATGGAGGACAGCAACCGCTCTTCAATGAGGATGGTTCCCTGGTACTGATCGCCAACGGAGAAATCTACAATTACATTGAACTACGTGATCAGCTTCGATCCCAGGGACATCGATTTAGGTCCGGTAGTGACTGCGAAGTGATCGTGCATCTCTACGAGCAATATGGCCTGGATTGCGTGAAGCACCTGAGAGGCATGTTTGCATTCGCCTTGTGGGATGCCCGTATCCAACGGTTAATGCTGGCACGTGATCGAATGGGGGAGAAGCCGCTTTATCTCCACATCGGACCACGCGAGATCTATTTTGCGTCCGAGCTCAAAGGACTCCTGGCGGCCGGCTCTGTCCCCTTTACTCTGGATCCGAGAGCCGTGAACCTCTACTTTCACTATGGGTATGTGCCGGAACCGATGACGCCAATCCGAGAAGTGTGCAAGCTTCCGGCAGCCCATATCTTTACAGTAGACGCTCGCAGCTGGGAACAGAAGCAGTGGTGCTATTGGCGCATGGAGGATGTTCCTGCACGTACCGAGAATCCCATTGAAGCTATCCAACATGAATTGGAGACGATCAGTTCACTCATCATCCGTTCAGATGTTCCAATCGGAATCGCCCTGAGTGGTGGGCTCGATTCGAGTGCCATTGCTTCGATGACCGCTCACCGATATCCAGGCGTGATGCAGGCCTTCACAGTCGGGTATCGGGAAGAGAGTCCATTCGATGAACGAGACGACGCCAAGGCGCTTGCTAAACATCTCAACATGCCCATTCATGAGATTCAGTTATGTGCCGACGACGTCGCATCGTTCTTTCCTGAGTTGATGTATTGGCTTGATGATCCGATCGCAGACATTTCGGCACTCGGCTACTATTCGGTCATGAAGGCGGCCAAAGCTCACGGAGTATCCGTGATGCTGCAAGGGCATGGAGGCGACGAACTCTTTTGGGGATATCCCTGGGTACGTGATGCGGTAACGGAGACGACGCGAAAGTTGAAGAGCCACATGTCCGGCTCCTCTAACTTGCAGGAGTATTTGACGCTGACGACGCCTGCCTATTGGTCGTTATGGGGGATGAAAGAATGGCTAACATCTGGAGCGGGATTACGCCCTTCATGGAGAGCCTATACCCGAGACCGGTACAGCCCAAAGGAACAGGTCGTGTTCTATGACCTGACGCCAGACTTTCAACTGGCCAACAAGGGAGCCGCGAATCTGTATCCCAAGACGTTTCTTGAACAGTTAGAAGAAACAACGGCTTACGACATTTTTAGAATCCCGCTCCCTTGGCCAGCGATTGACATTCTATTGACCCGACTCATCTGCCAAACATACTTGCAAGAAAATGGCATTGCCCAGGGAGATCGGCTCAGTATGGCCTCGTCTGTTGAACTACGGCTTCCATTCGTCGACTTCCGACTTGTGGAGACCGTCATCGGATTGCGCAAGGCCTCGTCTGATCACTCTCTCCCACCGAAGGCGTGGCTCCGTCAGGCATTGGGCAGCATGGTGCCAGAATGGATATTGAATCGTCCAAAGAGAGGCTTTACTCCTCCTCTGCACGAATGGCACAAAGCGATCTTCACAGCTCAGGGGGCGACGCTTGACGAAGGATTTCTCGTCGAATCCGGCGTACTGATACCTTCGTGTGCACGAGAACTCTCCAAAGGTCCCTATCCAGCAGGAGCCGGAGCGCCGCTTTCATTCAAAGCCCTCACGCTTGAACTCTGGAGCAGGAAACTTGCCGCGGTGACAACAGAAGCACAGCGGTCCGGCCCATGCACGCAGCTTGATCAAGGGAAGGCCGCCTAGGCTTCCAGGATCTCACATTGTGAGAAGTCTACGGTCTTGACTCAAGAGGATATCGCGCCATGACCCCTGCGCCGATTGCGCTGTTTGCCTACAATCGACCAACACACCTTGCTCGAACGCTCGAAGCATTACGTGACAATCCGTTGGCTCACGAGAGCAGGCTCCATATCTATAGCGATGGCCCGAAGACGTCACATGACGAACCCGCGGTTGCTCAGGTCCGACACATGATCAGGAAAACCGACGGGTTTGCGGAAGTTACCATTCATGAGCAGACAGCCAATATGGGGTTGGCACGTTCGATCATTGCGGGTGTGACAGAGTTATCTGAGCGATACGGGTCCGTCATCGTTCTCGAAGACGATCTCGTCGTGGCACCAGGATTTCTGACCTTTATGAATCAAGCGCTTATGCACTATGAACATGCCTCACGGGTCATGGCGGTATCAGGATACCTCTTCCCCGTTGAGCACCCTGAGTATCTGGCCTCAACATTCTTTTTTTCTGCTCCGGCTAGTTGGGGATGGGGAACTTGGCATCGAGCATGGAAACAGTTCCAGCATGACTCGACTCAACTCCTGACCGGGTTGCGCGCGAAATCCGACCAAGACCGCTTCGATGTTGATGGAGCCTATCCCTATTTCACACAGCTCAAGCTCCATGCCTCAGGGAAACTGGACGTATGGGGAGTCCGATGGTATGCCACCATGTTCGCTGCAAAGGGACTCTGCCTCTACCCCAGTCAGTCCCTGGTGCAAAACATTGGGATGGATGGCAGCGGCATGCATTGCAACAGCTCGTCACAGTTTGATGTCTCCCTTAGCAAATCGCAGACCTGGCGCTTTTCGGATCAGGTTGAGGAATCGATCGCGGCACGAAACGAAATCCGTTCGTTTTTTGTTCGGTTACTCGATCACCGTCAGAGAGGCGGGATAGCTGAATTGACTTCGCGACTCCGTATGATGGCCGGTAGAATGAAAGGGACAATCTCTACTGCCAGAAAGCAGACCGGATAGAAGGGACAATTGTTCGATCATGCCGACACGTGCCTGGTTACAACGAGAATTTAGTTACGGCTACGACAGTGGCGATGTGCTGTCCTGGATACCTGGAAGGATACGGTTTTCCGAGGAACGGAGAAGCGGGGGATCATACCGACGAGTCTTCAACAAAGCGGTCAGGCCGTATCTCCATCCAAGCTCGAGGGTACTTGAACTTGGACCAGGCAAAGGGTCCTGGTCTCGCGCGATTCTCAGGTGTATTCCTGATGGCGAATTGCACACGGTTGACTTCCAAGATGTCACCCCATGGTTGAGTCCCGATGCGTATACTGGAAGGCTGACCTGCCACCACGTTCAGGACAACAGCTTCCGGAAGCTACCTGATGCATACTTCGACCTCTTCTGGTCGTTCGGGGTGCTCTGCCATAACGAATCGGCTTCGATCCTGGAAATCCTTCAATCTGCTCGTCGCACAATGAAGCGAGGAGGGGTCTCGATCCATCAGTATGGAGACTGGATCAAACTGGAGCGGTTCGGCTGGAATCGTGGAGGTGTCCCCCAGACGTTCAAGACACAGAGCGACGAGAATATTTGGTGGCCACGCAATGATCAACAAGCCATGACAAAGCTTGCACTTGAAGCTGGTTGGGACGTACTCTGCGCCGACCTGAACCTGCTCCAGCGAGATTCCCTCATCTTCCTGCGCAACCCGTAGTCATCGTCGCTTCTCATTGATGAGGTCACTGTGTTGAACAGACTAGTTCACCCTCTACGTACCCTCGTCGAGCAGTGGAGCTCAAACAACCAACACATCGTCAGTCACAAACCATGTCCCGCACTTCAATACACGCAACATGAGGACGATGAAACGGCTCAATTTGTCCAGCCCTATACCATGACATCTCCGGACCGGATTCATGCACTGTGCTCGGCAGTCCGATACGTCGAACAGGCGAGAATCGAAGGGGCCGTGGTTGAATGTGGAGTTTGGCGTGGGGGAAGCATGATGGCAGTTGCGAGGACCCTCATCAACTGTGGAAGAACGGATCGCACACTATATTTATTTGACACCTTTGAGGGTATGACCAAACCTGGACCGCTTGATATCTCCCTGAACGGGGATTCCGCAGAGGCCCTTCTGAAGCGATCGGCAAGAACGGAAGAAGACACACTTTGGTGCTATGCACCGATGAAACGGGTTGTTGAATCTCTGTCGCTGACGAAGTACCCCGAATCACATATCCAGCTCATTCCTGGACCGGTTGAACAGACGCTGACCGAATCAGCTCCGAAGCAGATCGCGCTTTTGCGGTTAGACACCGACTGGTATGCATCGACCAAGCATGAGTTGGAGGTGCTCTTTCCCAAGCTCTGCCCAGGTGGAGTGTTGATTATCGACGACTATGGTCATTGGCAGGGCGCTCGTCGAGCGGTTGACGAGTATCTGCAGCAACACCAGATCATGATGGAGCTCCATGCAATCGACTATACGGGTCGAATCGGAGTAAAGACAAGTTGAGTACGAAAGGGCTTGGCTCCATACCACCGGTATTGGTCAATATCGGCTGCGGTTCGGTCTGGCACACAGATTGGGTCAATCTAGATATGCGCCCGGTGAGTGCTGAGGTACGAGTCTGGGATGCGGATGACGGACTTCCGTTCAAAGACGGGTCCGTTGATGGATGCTATGCCTCCCATCTACTTGAGCATCTTTCGCGAGACGGTGCTCGAAGATTGCTCATCGAGTGTCTCCGGGTGCTTCGCTCCGGTGGTGTGCTTCGGTTGGCTGTCCCAGACCTCGAAGTGATTGTAGGGGAATACCTCCACGTATTAGGCCGAGCGCAGGCCGGAGATCCGGTTGCGAAGAAACAGCACGAATGGATCACTCTCGAGCTACTAGACCAGCTCGTACGTGTGGAGTCCGGTGGTGAGATGGCACACTACCTTCGAAATCAGGCATCGCAAAATGCCGACTATATCACAGCACGAATCGGATCTGAGGCCGCTCACTATTTCAGGCAGGCTGTCCAGAACCAGGGCAAAGCACCAGCACCGCACCACCATTCATGGAGTCACTCAAGCGGACAACGGCTCCAACACACAGTTACAGCCCTTCAAGAACGGATCGTGACAGGGGTCTGCAGCCTTCTACTGGGACGGCGCGGGCGATCAGCTGTTCAACAAGGATTGTTCAGATCCTCTGGTGAATGTCATCGGTGGATGTACGACCAATTCTCACTCAAGCAATTACTCGAACAGTGCGGATTTTCTGACGTGCGCCGTTGCACAGCATTTGAAAGCATGATGGACAGATTCGATTCGTATCACTTGGATGTGGTGAACGGCGAGGTGCGCAAACCAGATTCACTCTTTATGGAAGCCGTCAAGCCCTGACCTGCAGACGTGAGGAGTGAGAACTCTACTGTTCCCGGCTCGGAACGGATCAATCATGAAGCGGTTCCTTCAACGACTCTTTCGGCATTTTGGCTTGGAAGTTCGCCAACGCAATGGAACGTGTCTGACTCATCTCGGGCCGAATCGAGATTCCCTCGAAGGCGTCCTGAGACAAATCCGTGAAGCGGGATGTTATCCGGCCACGGTGATTGACATCGGCGCTGCTATGGGGATGTTTACCCGTACCTGCCATTCAGTATTTCCAACGTCCAGCTATCTCCTCATTGAACCGCTACAGGAATACCTGCCGTCACTGCGGCAGGTTGCGAAAGATATTCCACGGGTACGATTTGAGCTTGCCGTTGCCGCAGCTGGTGATGGCCCAACCATGCTCAATGTACACCAGGACCTCCTTGGATCCTCTTTGTACCAGGAAACTGAAGAGGGATCGGAGGTCAACGGCGCACCACGACAGGTACAGGCGATCAAGTTGGATCAATGGGTTAAAACGCAGGGCGGGATACCGCCATATCTCGTGAAGATCGACGTACAAGGCGCTGAACTCGATGTCCTCGAAGGAGGACAGGCGACACTGGCGGAGGCAGATGTTGTGCTTCTGGAAGTTTCTCTCTTCCATTTTTTTCAACATGGGCCAGTCTTCCATGATGTGCTGGACTATATGTGGGCAAGGGGGTTTGTTCCCTATGATTTCCTGGGGCATCAATATCGCCCTATCGATGATGCGTTGTCACAAGTTGATGTCGTATTTGTGAAAGAAAACGGGAGGCTCCGACAAATCCACTCATATGCCACCCCTGAGCAACGAAAGCAGCAGAATCAGAAATTCCGATCCACCATCTTGAGCGGTTTGTCGAAGTAACGCTCGTGCAGACCTCACCGTTAACAATATCGATTGTCACGCCATCCTATAACCAGGTCACGTTTCTTCACGAAACGATCGACTCCGTCTTGTCACAGCAAGACCCCCATCTCGAGTATGTCATCATCGACGGGGGGTCAACCGATGGCAGTGTCGATGTGATCAAACAGTACGCCGGCTCGCTGACATATTGGATCAGTGAACCGGATCGTGGACACTATGACGCTGTCAATAAAGGCTTCTCCCATACAACGGGAGACATTATGGCCTGGATCAACAGCGACGATAAATACACACCATCGGCCTTTTCGATCGTACGAGACGTCTTCACACAGTTTCCTGAAATACAATGGCTGACGACCATACAGCCACTGGGCTGGGATGCGACAGGCCAGGCGGCATCCATCAATTTCAGTGGAGGATTCAATCGCACTTCATTCTTGAAAGGGGGCAATCTGCCCACGAAGGGTTCATTTCAGCGACGCTTCATTCAACAGGAATCAACGTTCTGGCGACGCGCATTGTGGGAACAGGCCGGCGGACGGCTGGACACCACCCTTCACCTGGCAGCCGACTTTGAACTATGGGCGAGGTTTTACCAGCATAGTGATCTCTATGGGGTCTTGGCCCCATTGGGCGGCTTTCGATCTCATGGGAATCAACGGTCGGTCTTACACGCGAACCAATACCTATCCGAAGCCGAAATGGTGCTGAGACGACATGGAGGCGGACCTTGTCCATGGCCTGAAGCCCTTCTGCGCGGGGTCGTATGGAAACTCTGTCAACATCTGTCATTGAAACCGATGCCGCCATGGGTGCGGAAGATCGCACAAGGGTCAGGGCTTAGCTTTCCAAGCCACGTGGTGGTGAGGAACGGCACAGAATGGAGAATTATTTCTGGATTCGTGGTGTAGCCGTGTAATCTAGATGAATGCGGATACTCCAAGTGAGCACGTACGATCAGGGAGGTGGAGCCGAATCCATTGCGTGGCGGCTCTCTGAACACTATCGGCGCCGAGGTCATGACTCCGCCATGGTGGTCGGTGAAAAAGTCGGCGAGGACCCTCACGTCATTCCTCTCTCTCAGGCTTCAGCGCATCATGAAACCCACTCCTCGATTGCCCGTTTTAGCCGAACACTGTCCTCGTATGAAGGCCGTCTTCGTGGAATCTGGCGGATGCGTCGCTGGCTCGAAGCCTATGTGGCGCATCCAGATAATTGGTGGGAGACCTGTCTCGGGAGAGACCACTTCCACTTCCCTGAGACCTGGCGACTCCTTGAACTCTCGCCTGCGGACCCGGACATCCTTCATTGCCATAACCTGCACGGCGGTTGGCTCTCACGTGGCGGCTACTTCGATTTGAGGGCGCTGCCAGAACTCTGCCGCACTATTCCGACCATCATCACGCTGCACGATACCTGGCTGTTGAGCGGACATTGTGCCTATACCCTTGGCTGTGAACGGTGGAAAACAGGGTGTGGCCATTGCCCGGACCTTTCAATCTATCCAGCCATCTCACGAGATGGCACGGCTGAGAACTGGCAGCGTAAGCGGGACATCTATGCGGCCTGCCGTCTCTATGTTTCAACCCCCTCACGGTGGCTGTTGCATCAAGTCGAACAATCCATACTGGCACCCGCCATCATTGAAGGCAGAGTCATTCCAAACGGGGTGGATCTGTCTCACTTTTGTCCCGGTTCACAACGGGCGGCACGGACGGCACGGGGTCTTCCACAGGATGCGGCAATCCTCCTTTTTGTCGCCAATCTGGCCAAAAGCAACATGTTCAAAGACTACCGAACCGTCGAACGGTGTGCCATCACAACAGCAGCCCGCTATCAGCATCGCAAAGTCCTCTTACTGGTCCTAGGAGAACAAGGGGAACCGCTCGTCTTTGAGAACGGTGAGGTTCAGTTTATTGCCTTTCAGAGAGATGCCAACATTCTCGCGCAGTATTACCAAGCGGCAGATGTCTATGTCCATGCCGCCAAGTCCGATACGTTTCCCAATACCGTGCTTGAAGCACTGGCCTGCGGCCTTCCTGTTATCGCGACCGCAGTCGACGGCATTCCTGAGCAGATCGAAGAGAGTCGGTCCGGATATTTAGTTCAGGCCGGAGATGCCGACACCATGGCCAGTCGCGTGATCCAACTGCTTTCAAGCGAGGGGTTGCGAACCTCAATGGGGACAACCGCCGCAGACATCGCATCTCGTTCGTTCGGAATTCAGCGGCAAGTCCAAGCGTATTTGGATTGGTATGAGCAGATTCTTGACTCATCACAACTAGCCGGTCAAAGCGCTCATGCCTGCTAAGGTCATGTTAGTGGCTATTGGGCTCGGAGTAGGGGGAACGGAAACTCATATTCTCGAGTTGGCTTCCAGACTGGATCGCTCACGATTTACGGTGACGGTCTGCGCCCTCAAATCCGGCGGGACGATGGCGCAAGAACTCGAAAAGAGGGGAGTGAGGGTTTTGTCATTGGATGGTACCGGAAAACTCGATGCCCGTGTCATCGTGAGACTATTCAAGCTCCTCCAAGCCGAGCAACCGGATGTCGTACAGGCATTTCTCTTCTGGGCGAATGTCGCTGCCCGTGCGTGTGGACGAATTTTGCGGGCATTTCCGGTTATTTCGTCCTATCATGACGAAGTCGTCAGTGAAGGATGGCTGGTGCGCTTGGTGGATCGGCTCACACTAACTTGGACAGACCGCATCGTCTGCTGCTCCGGCGCAGTCGGTCGCTCGGTCGTCTCTCGAATTGGGGGAAAGATCGAACACTGTACCATCATCCCGTTTGGTGTGGACATCGAACAATTTGAGGCTACCGCAGCGGCAACGAGGCGTGAACTCGGTCTGCGAGACAACCAGAAAGTGATCGGAACAGTCTGCCGTCTCGTCGAACCTAAGAAGGGGCTTAGATTTCTCCTGCAAGCCATGGCCGTGTTGGCCAGAAAGTATGGGCAACCGCCTTGCCAATTGTTGATAGTCGGAGACGGGCCATCACGTCACGAGTTGGAATTGCTGCGTGAGCAATTGGACCTTTCTTCCTGGGTCGTGTTCGCAGGATCCAGACGGGATATTCCTCGCATACTGCACGCATTGGACGCCTTTGTGCTTCCCTCGTTATACGAAGGGTTCGGTATTGCGCTTCTCGAAGCCATGGCAGCAGGAAAGCCGGTGATCGCCACTGCCGTGGGAGGGATCCCTGAGTTTGTCCTCTCCGGAGAAACCGGACTGTTAATTGAGCCAGGAAATGTTGAAGCGTTGGCTGATGCGATTGACCGGCTCTTGAGTCATCCACAGCAGGCACGGATCATGGGCGCCAAGGGAAGAATTCACGTAGGAGAGAGCTATCACATCTCGACGGTCGTACGACAGCATGAGCAGGTCTATACGGCTTGCCTTGCTCAGGCCTCGTGCGGCAGTGCCTAATCGCTCACTCTCAATAGCATGCGTCCATCATAATGCTTTGAAAGTCACTTCATGTACTTGTTGAGCTTAACATTCCTGGTCGCGCTCTTCCTATCATTGTACGGTGTGCCCATTGCACGACAGGCTGCGTTGAAATACGGCATTGTCGATGCCCCAGACGGACGTCTCAAACATCAACAGGAACCGGTCCCGTACTTCGGAGGACTCGCGATCTACTTGGCCTTCTTGATGAGTCTCGCCTTCACGTTTGAATTCAGGCAGGACGTCCTGGGAATCATTCTCGGCGCAACCATCGTGGTCATGCTGGGACTCATCGATGATTTCGGAGTGCTCTCGCCCACGACGAAGCTGATCGGCCAACTCCTCGCCGTCTTTGTCCTGATCAAAAGCGGCATTCAAATCCAAATCGCAGCACTCCCGGAATGGCTTGACCTCGCGTTGACCGTCTTATGGATGGTGGGACTCATTAATGCCTTCAATCTCTTGGATATCATGGACGGTCTCTCCGCAGGAATCGGAGCCATCAGCGCCACCTGTTTGCTCCTGGCGGCCTTGCTCCAAGGCGATCAGATCATCGCCTTCATGCTGGCTGCCCTGATCGGAAGCCTCGTCGGGTTTCTGAAATACAATTGGCAGCCGGCTCGGATCTACATGGGCGATACTGGAGCCATGTTCATCGGCCTCTTGCTGGGTGCCATGGCGATGATCGGACAATTCCCAAGCACACACCCACTTTCACTGCTCACCCCTGTCTTTATTTTGGGAATTCCGATCTTCGATACACTCTTCGTCATGTATATCCGGTATCAACGAGGCCTCCCGATATTCCTGGGCAGCCCGGACCACATTGCCATTCGACTCCGGCATTGGGGGATGTCCACCAGGGCGATCGTGCTTGTCAGCTATGTTGCCACTGCGTTGGTTGGATCTATCGGTCTCATGCTCATGATGGTTTCGCATGAGATAGCATGGGGCCTCTGTCTTGGGACGGTTGCACTCCTCCTGACCCTGACGCTGACGTTGAAGCGAATTGAGGTCAAGAAACCCAAGCCCCAGGAGGTTGAGACCTCTCTAGAAGAAAGAAGGCGAGCGGCATGATCCTGATCGTTGGAGCCGGCCTTGCCGGATTGAGCACCGCCTATCATCTTGCAGGAATTCCGTATCGACTCTATGAGCGTGAATCGGAGGTCGGTGGACTGTGCCGATCCTATCGCAAGGACGGATTTACCTTCGACTACACGGGACACTTGTTGCATTTCCGCCAGCCGCAGATCAAGGCACTCGTGGAGCAATTGCTCACAGACAAACTCCAGAAACACCATCGTAAGTCGTTTATTTACTCACATCGAACCTATACCGAATACCCCTTTCAGGTGAACATCCACGGTCTTCCGCCTGAAGTCGTGCGGGAATGCGTGATGGGGTTCATCACCACACTACTGCAACCAGCCCCTGCGCGTGACCCCAAAGATCTTGGCTTCAAACAGTGGATCTTGCAGAACCTCGGAGAAGGAATGGCCAAGCATTTCATGGTTCCATTCAACGAAAAGCTGTGGAAAGTGTCACTGGACGAGCTCACATCCGATTGGGTGTCATGGCTGGTGCCGAAGCCCGAGCTGAAGGACGTGATCAATGGGGCGTTGGGTATCAAGGACAAGGCATTCGGCTACAATCCATCGTTCCTCTATCCTGCATCCAGCGGGATCAGCATCCTACCGGAGTCCTTCCTGCCTGGCATTACCAATGTCACAGCCAATATTGAACTCCTTGAGGTCGATACGAAACGTCGGCTCGCGCGATTCCACGATCGGCTCAGCGGCACGACGCGAACGGAACACTACGAGGCGCTCGTCTCGACGATTCCGGTTCCTGAACTTGTGCGCAGGTGCCTCGATATGCCCCTGTATCTCAAGGAAGCCGCTGAGGAACTGCGGTGGGTGTCGGTGTATAACCTCAACATGGCCGTGGCACGGGAGCAGGTGTCGGACAAACATTGGCTCTATTTCCCCGAACCCGAATTTCCTTTTTATCGCGTCGGATTTCCTATGAATTTTTCCCCGTCGTTGGGACAACCTGGCTGTAGCTCGATGTATGTTGAGATCTCGCACCGACCGATGGAGCATCAATCGGCTGACCAGCTTGCCGCCCAGGCCAGGGCCGGATTAGAGCAGGCTGGTATCCTACAGCGCAGTGACGAGATCGTCGTCTCAGATGTGAAGGATTTGCACTACGCCTATGTCTACTTCGATCGCCATCGCGCGACCGCCATTCCCGCCATTCTCTCCGAGCTCGAGCGGCGTGGCATCTATTCCATCGGGCGGTATGGCCGTTGGGAACATACCTCAATGGAAGATGCCATCGGGCAGGGAAAGCAACTGGCGGAACGACTCCGATTGGAACAAGATCACGCCCTTTCTGCATAGTCGCAGGTGTCGTGGACACGATTTGCCATATCATCACCAAGCTTGAACTCGGAGGGGCACAGGAAGTAGCACTCCATGTCGTGTCACATCTCGATCCGACGAGATATCGGGCAGTTTTGATCAGCGGACCAGGGGGACTGCTCACAGAGGAAGCCCAGCGGTTACCTCACGTCGAGGTCACTATTGTTCCTGCATTAGGCAGGACAATTCATCCGTTCGCAGATCTCGTCGCTTTCATTCAGTTAACCAAACTCCTTCGCCGGGTTCGCCCATCCATCGTCCATACGCATAGTTCAAAAGCAGGCATTCTTGGCCGATGGGCCGCATGGTTCGCCGACGTTCCGGTCATCGTTCACACGATTCACGGATATGGCATCACGCCTGTACAGCCTCGCTGGTTGAGACATCTCTTGCTCATGGTGGAACGAATCACGGGATGGATCACGACCCAGTGGATTGCCGTCTCACAGGCAGATATCGAGAAAGGACGGGCCTGGCGTCTGTTCAGGAACAACGTCTTGTTGGTACGACCGGGTATTGATCCTAGACCATTTCAGGAAGGGCTGGTAAGCACAGACCGTGAACGGCTGAGGAGGGAACTTGGCGCAGAGCCAGGAACACGTCTCATTGGAACCGTAGCATGTCTCAAACCACAAAAAGCTCCGGAGGATTTTATCGAGGTGGCAAAGCTGGTCACCCAATCACTACCAAATATCCGGTTCGTCCTCGTCGGAGACGGAGAATTGCGCGCAACGATCGAATCGATAATCGTACGGCATCACCTTCACGATTGTGTGCACTTAACCGGGTGGAGACGTGACATTCCGGCGGTGATGCACGCGTTCGATGTATTCCTCTCAACATCTCATTGGGAAGGACTACCTCGAGTATTACTTGAAGCACGTGTCGTAGGTCTACCCATCGTCGCCACAAACGTCGGAGGGGCCGATGAGGTTGTGGTGGGGCCGGCGATCGGAGAGCTCTGTCAAGCAGGCGACATTACCGGATTGGCCAATACCCTCATCCGCATATTGTCATCTCCAGTGAAACCATCGGAATCTCGTCGAGCAGACCCCTCTTTGCTCCCACGCGAGTTTCACATCAGTGAAACGGTTCTGCAATACGAACAATTATATGATCGTTTACTGAATCCCGATCATGATGGAATGACTCACAGGCTAGCCGCCTGAGCATAATTCAGCGAACACCAACTTAAATGGACCTCCTCACGCACGTCACGCCTCGACGCCATTGAATCATGACGTTTGTCCCATTTGAGATCCTTCATAATCTGCTTCTTGGATTGAAGCCAATTTCTCACTTGATTCAGCGATACCACCTGACAGGAATCAACTCCGATTCAGGAAAGGTAGATGAAGTGTTTAAGATATACAGCCGATTTGATCCGCCTCTTGGAAAGGAGGTATTGGAGATTGGGCCCGGACAGACCTTGGATGTCTTGGAAAAAGCACTCACGGCAGGAGCGGCCAATTCTACGGCTGTGGATGTGTTGAGGTACGTTCCTGAGATGCTGGCGAAGAGAAAACGGATTCGTTATATCATCTATGATGGCCGGCGGCTCCCATTCGATTCTTGTCGATTCGATTGTATCTGGTCCCATACCGCTCTTGAGCATGTGCGCCACCCAGCTATGACTGTCACAGAATGCTTTCGGGTACTACGCACCGGTGGGCACCTCGTTGCTCTGATTGATCTCGGCGACCATTCGTACTACGGGTTGCACCCCCCACAACCACTGAAGCTATTCGATTGCCTCCGTTATCCTGAGTGGCTCTGGAATCTGATGAAGTCGAACCGCAGCTCTTACACCAATAGGCTAAGAAAATCAGACTGGATCAGACTGTTTACCGGGGCGGGATTCGTGATTGAACACCAAGAATCCACGGTGAGCCATGTTATTGCCGAAGCGCTTCCTTCACTTCCATACCTACAGCGATATACATATGAGGATGCCGTAACCAGTGTCATCACACTCTGGCTCAAAAAACCACAAGTTTGAGCCTTCCCCGGTGCTCAACTCGTCACGGCACCTTCCGAAGCAGAAGAGACGTGTCTGGCATACTTTCCCATGACTCCGGACGTGTATCGAGGAGTCGGTCGTTTGACCTTCTTCAATCGAGCCGTGATCTCCCTTTGCGAGAGCTTCACATCAAGGCGGCGTTTGGGAATATCAAAGGTGATGATGTCGCCGTTCTTGACTGCCGCAATAGGTCCGCCCTTCACCGCCTCAGGCGCTACATGACCGGCCATGAGTCCGTGCGTGGCACCGGAAAAACGGCCATCGGTGAGTAAGGCAACAGAATCACCGAGCCCTGCGCCGACGATCGCCGCCGTCACACCGAGCATCTCGCGCATCCCGGGACCACCTGAGGGGCCTTCGTACCGAATGACGACGACGTCACCGGCCTTGATTTGCCCGGCATTGACCGCCACAAAGGCGTCTTCTTCCTGATCGTAGACCTTCGCCGGTCCTTGAAACTTCGTCATCGAATGGCCGGCCACTTTGACCACACAGCCCTCCGGCGCCAAGTTTCCTTTCAAGATGACAAGGCCGCCGGTTGGCTTGATCGGATGGGTGAGGGGACGCAACACTTGCTGCCCGGAGGCTTCACGAGCCTGCGACGCCTCTTCACCGATCGTCCGACCGGTGACAGTCGGCTGATTCCCGTGGAGTAACCCGGCATCGAGTAATCGCTTGGCAACTAAGGTCGTACCCCCAGCCGCATAGAGATCCGCCGCGGCGAACCGACCGCCAGGTTTCAGATCAGCTAAGAGGGGAACCTTGCGGTTGATCCTGTCGAAGTCGTCGATGCTCAGCTTGATTCCGGCTTCCCGAGCGATCGCGAGAAGATGCAGCACGGCATTCGTAGAGCCACCGGTCGTGGCGACCGCGGCAATGGCGTTCTCCAGTGACTTGCGAGTAATCAGCTGGCGAGGACGAAGGTCCTGCTTCACCAGCTCCATCACCATCTTGCCGCACTCAAACGCCACGTCATCCTTCCGCCCATCCATGGCGGGTACTCCATTGCGGCCCATGGGCGAAATCCCAAGAAACTCGAAGGCAATGGCCATGGTATTCGCCGTAAACTGGCCGCCACAGGCTCCAGGCCCCGGACAAGCGTGGTCCTCCAAATCTTTGAGTTCGACATCGGTCATTTTTCCTGAGGCATGCTTGCCGACGGCTTCAAAGACATCTTGAATGGTCACATCATGCCCCTGAAACTGCCCCGGCATAATCGACCCGCCATACAGCATGAGCGACGGCACGTTCAACCGGGCGAGGGCCATGACCGTGCCGGGGATCGTCTTATCGCAGCCGGACAGTGCCACGACCGCATCAAACAAATGCCCACGTGCAACGAGTTCAATTGAATCAGCGATGACCTCACGGCTGATGAGTGAGGCTTTCATCCCCTCGGTCCCCATGGAAATTCCATCGGACACGGCGATGGTATTGTACTCAATTGGAGTCCCACCGGCAGCTCGGATACCGGCTTTCACTCGTTCTGACAGCCGGCGCAGATGGAAATTGCAGGGCATGACCTCAATCCACGTGTTAGCGACGCCTACAATTGGTTTTGTCAAGTCGTCGTCCGTAAAGCCGACGGCTTTCAACATTGCTCGAGCCGGGGCACGTCCGGGCCCCACCAAGAGATCATGACTCTGAAGCTTCACTTGTTTTTTCATCGGTCGTTGAGGTCCTCTTACTGCACAGACATGTTGTTCGGCGATGTCGGAGGTGCTACCTCATGCGGATTCTTCCCGTGAGGGTTGCTCCCATGGGGATTGGCACCATGAGGGCTCGCACCGTGGGGATTGCTCCCATAGGACATGGCCCCGCCATGATGCATCCCTGAGCCTTTATGTTGGTCCATCACTTTCTCATGCTCGGACTTTTCCTTTGCACGCTGTTCCGGGGTCAAGACCGCCATCACGTCGCGGCGAGCCTTAATGGCCGCCATGCGTAATCCGATTTGAAGGTCTTCGCTCTGTCTCAGTTTGGCCTCGATCGCTCCCAAATCCGACTTCTCCTCATCAGTCAGCGCTTTGACCTCGCGTTCAGCAATCTGAATATCCGCTTCTGTCTTGATCCGGACACGGTCAAGGTTCAACTGCAGCTCTTTGAGCTTTGTAACCTGATCCGCACTGAGTCCAATATCTTTCTCATGCTTCAACAAATGTCGTATCAAATGGCCGGTCCCGGAATGCATCATCCCTTTCCCGTACCCATGACTGCCACCGGCACCATGCCCACCGCCTGCATGGCCATAGCTTGGATCATTCGCCCACAGACTGGGTACACCCAACACCAACAGACAGGCCGACAGAACCGTAACCGTTGCCGTCTTCATAACTGACCTCATGCATTTCCTCCTTGGTTTGGAAGCCCCTCGCCCGAAGCTTGCCACAGCACGCGCTCCAACGCAAGCGACCGATTCGACTTCATCATGCGTGTCGAAGTGGTGGCCCTGTCGTGTCTCTCACAGGATGCGGGACACGCCTCTTGACCTCGATGGCCGTCGCTTCACATCCAGAACACTAGCTGGTGTTCGTGAAACGTGAAGCGCCTCGGTCAACGGTTTCACGTTTCATGTTTGAGGTTTCAGGTCTCCGTACAAGGTGAAACATTGAACGTGAAACCTGAAACTTGGAATTAAAGAAACGTATGACGCTTCACGAGATACACTTCACGCGAATGCGGCTAATAGCGTTGTGCCTGATGGAGGAGTTCTGCGCGGGGATCCGGATGCCGTTGTTTGCTCAACCGTTCGTAGAGGATTCGTTCTTCTTCCGTGGCCATCGTCGGCATCACAATCTGCAATGCCAGGAAGAGATCTCCTGCTCCACCGGTAGCCGAGGGAAGTCCTTTCCCCTTGAGTCGAAGTTTTGCATCAGCCTTGCTTCCAGGCGGCACTTTGACTTTCACCGGCTCCGTCAAGGTGGGGGCCGTCACATCCGCGCCGAGAATCGCTTCCCACGGATAGATGGGGAGGGTGACATGGAGATCCGAACCCTGCCGACGAAAAATCGGATCAGTGGCCATACTCACCAGCAGATAGAGATCGCCACGCTTGCCACCATCGCTCCCCAGCTGACCTTTCCCCGCGACTCGGACACGAGTTCCGTCCTGCACACCAGCGGGGATTCGCACTTCAATCGTCTTGTGACCGATCGTTCGCCCGGTTCCCTGGCAGGCTCCGCACGGTCGCCCTCGAACGGTGCCATGCCCTTGACAAGGGGAACAGGTTTGAGGTTCCCGAAGATTCACCCGCTTCACGACACCGGTCAGGACTTCACGTAAGGTTAACTGCACTTCCGTCTCTAAATCCTGCCCAGCTCGTCCGCTCTCACCGCGCCCTCCCGTCCCCTGTTTGCGATTGCCAAAGAGACTCTCAAAGAAATCTGAGAAGTGCTCCCCCGAACCACCACGACTGTTGGGGTCTTGGTCAACATCCCACGGACTGCTCGCACCCCTGGTCCAAGCTTGCTGACGCGCCTTTTCAAATGCTTGAGCTTGATCCCACTCACTCCCATACTGATCGTACTTCTTTCGCTTTTCAGGATCGGTGAGGACCTCCTGCGCTTCATTCAACTCTTTAAATTTCTTTTCCATCTCGGCCTTCTTCGAACCAGAATGAAGGTCGGGATGGTATTGGCGGGCGAGCCGACGAAACGCTTTCTTGATCTCGTCAGCTGAAGCCGTGCGGGAAACACCGAGTGTCTGATAGTAATCTTGCGGAGCCGTCCCCATACAATGTCCGTTAGTGGAGAATTCAAAAAGCTGTCGTTGCTAGTCAGCTTACGGAGTGCGCACAAGGTTTGCAAGAGCCGAATGGGTCAGCGTGCCGGTGCGGCCTTGGCCCGCGCCATCAGTTTACAATAGGAGCAGGTTTCGCCAGTGGTGGGTTGCCCGCAAGTGGGGCAGGGATGGAGCGAGGCTTGGTCTTTCTCCGTCATGGTCGCGTTGGTCGGTGCCTTCTTGCGCTGCTTCTCCAAAAACCCCCAATAGAAGTATTGTTTCGTTCCGGGGGATTCCGTCTCCAGCCGGTTGAGCACCTCCTTATAGAGGAGGGTGCGCGCGCCCTGCGCCATCGGACATTCATCCACGATGTAATCAATGCCGTTGAGCACGCAGTAGGCGGCGAGTTCCCGCTCCGTCAATCGATAGAGGGGCTTCACCTTTTTGGCAAAGCCTTCGATTGAGGCAGGAAGGTTAGGGCTCTGTTTATCAAGATACTCTTCTTGCCAATGGAGCACGTTGCCGAGCAGCCGAGCAGCCTCATCATCGAGATTGTGGCCGGTCGCCATCACGTCGTAATCCTGTTCGATCGCAACGCGATTAAATTGATAGCGTTTGATGGTGCCGCAGGTACTACAGGTCGGGCGACGCACAAGCTGCGCCAATTCTTTGATCCCGGCGCCTTCGGTTTGCTCAACCGTGTGGAGGTGCAGTGTAGCGCCATAGGGTACGGCGACCGTTTCGGCATAGCGCTGAACTTTGTCTTTCGAGCGATCCGAATAGTCCGGGATACCGAGATTCACATAGAGCGCGTCGGCCTTATAGCCGAGCTTCATGAGAATATCCCACAAGGCCAGACTATCCTTTCCTCCTGATACAGCCACAAGAATGCGGTCATCCTTCCTAAACATCTCTTGCGACTTGATCGCCCGTACCACTTGATCTTGCGTGAAAGAGTTAAAGCAGATCTTACAGAACGCCGCGTTGTGACGCGGCAATTTCAGCACGGCTTTAGTCTTACATTTCGTGCAGTTCATTGGCCTGATCATACGGACGAAGCCGACCGATTGCAAATAAGGTTGTCCCGCTGAAGGGGGAGTAGGAACCCGAAACTCGGCAGAGAATTCCTTCACCCCATTCTTTAGTAGCGAATTAATTTCCACCGGCTCAAGAATGAGACGAGTGGACCACCCAGCCTCAATATCTCAAACAATAGCATGAACTTTTTCAGCAAGGTGCACGGCGCAGCTGCTTCATGACAGAACTTTGAATTTTTGATAGCTCAATAACGGCATTGGTCGGCTGTTGATGCAAAGGGACGTGGTGATAGGATCGCGCACCGCTCTTGCGAAGTAATGTGCTATAGTCCGATTAGCGTCTACGTAACTCCAGTTCCTGGAGCCCTGGAGTAGGAACTCGATAGATACTTACAGGTGGACGGAATAATCTATAAGTTGACATAATATACGTTATCAGAACATGGCATTTGAACTGCTAGACCGGGTCCACAAAGAACTTTCGATTACCGGACATGCCTTTTATGAAGGCATCTTGTCGATTTCTGAAGTCGTCAACCGCAAGGTTGAAATTATCCGACTGCATTGGCAAGCGTCCTCCTTGCTCCAACGCATCGACGATGTGACCGCTCGAGTTGGACGACTCATTGCCGTGCAGGTATCCGATCGACTCCACTCCAGACTTCAGTCGGATTCAATTGTGTACGCGGTTGATGAGGCCTTGACTGATGCCAGAGCCCGCGTGCATGAACTCAAGCGCTCCCTCCTGCAAGTCGACGCACAAATCCGCGAACTCAAACTTGAAACGATTCATCAAGATTTGCTCTTACTGCACCACGACTTGACCGTCCGATCGGCCGGGATTGAGCGGCTCACCGTCATGCGTGAAGCCGAGGCAGCCGGACAACCCATGAGTGCCATTCCTCAACCACTCGTACGTTATGTGGCGACCGTTCTGCGAGGTCCCTTCCTCTTGGCGCCAACGAGTGACCTCGTCCTCCGCCCGGGCGATATCGTGATCGCAATCGGTCCTCAAGGTGAACTCGATCAACTCACGCACTGGTTGACCGGTCAGCGCCCCCTCACCCCCGCGCTGACACGTTCGCCGCAGGTAGTAGGCACACCGACCTAAGATCAGTTACAATCTTCGGACATGAGATTGCTGCCGTTCCGTACAGCGCGTCTTCTATCTGGTGGCCCCCTGTTCCTCCTCGTCCTCCTGGTATCAACCTCCTTCGTGCCGACGGTCGAAGCCGTCTCCGCCGACTCGCCGGGCCTTCGGGTGCTCGAAGAAATTCAAACCGTCATTACTGAACTCGCTGAACAGACCAAGCCATCCGTCGTAAACCTCTTCCCCATCACCACGGCAGGAAGGCTGCGCGACACCTCCGGAGACCGGACGCCGAATACATCGGGCTCCGGTTCAGGCCTCATCGTGGATCGTGACGGACACATCGTGACCAACAATCACGTCATCGGCGATGCCACGGAGATTGAAGTTCGTTTCTCAGACAAGACCAAGCTCATTGCACAAGTGATCGGGAAGGACCCGGATACGGATTTGGCACTGCTCAAAGTAACAGCCGATCGACCACTTCCTAGCGCGCATTTCGGTGACTCTTCCATGGTCAAAGTGGGCCAATGGGTCCTGGCTGTCGGAAACCCCTTTGGCTTGGACCGTACGGTGACCCTCGGCGTCGTCAGCGGCATCGGTCGTGAAAACATGAATCTCTCCCGGTACGAAAACTTTATTCAGACCGATGCATCGATCAATCCTGGAAACTCAGGTGGACCGTTGTTCAACCTTCGAGGTGAAGTGATTGGAATCAATACGGCGATCATCAATTTTGCTCAAGGCATCGGGTTTGCCATTCCCTCGAACATGGCCAAACACGTCATTGAACAACTGCTGGCCAAAGGAAAAGTCATTCGCGGATGGCTTGGGGTCGGCATTCAACCTCTGACGACCGAGCTCGCCAAGAAATTCGGCGTCTCCGATGGTGAAGGGGTCTTGGTCAACGAAGTGTTTGAAAATGATCCTGCCGCCGTGGCCGGAATACGACCTGGTGATGTCATCGTCCGGATCGATGGCGCGATCGTTGATTCACCGAACAAGCTTTCTCGACTGATCGGAACACTGACTCCTGGAGCGCAGGCCAAGATTGATGTGATCCGAGATCTCAAACACGTGACGCTCACCATTCTCCTCACGGAACGCCGCGACGCGGCAGCCGTACCCACGGCTCCTCACGCGCGAGCCGAAGTAAAACTTGGAGTGGAGGTTCAGGAGTTAACACCAAGTCTTGCTGAAAAATTCAAGCTTCGAGAAACGAAAGGCGTCATGATTGTGCGAGTCGAGTCAAACAGCTTGGCTCACGCGGAAGGACTGCGCGAGGGTGACTTGATCAAAGAAGTCAACCGTACGGAAACCGCTACGCTCGCCGACTATAGTGCAGCCATTTCTCGATCACGACGTGGCGACACGATCTTGCTCCGTGTACTCCGTGAAACACGCGCATTCTATGTCGTCTTGAAAACCTCAGACTAGTCCGCTTTGTTCAGACAGCCTTCCCAGACAACGTACTCCACGAATCGTCATATGTTCCTTTGATCATGAGTTTCAGGTTTCACGTTGTGCAGAGACCACAACCTCAAACCTGAAAGATGAAACGTGAAACCCTTGGTCGAGACGCTTCACAGTTCACCCATTACGAATGCGGGCTAGTGTGCTGCATGGACGCAACAGCCTGTCCTTCAGCTTTCCGCTTCTCCAGAATCTTTCCCACGAGATCTCGTGGCACTTCGTCGTACTGCGCAAACTCCATGGCATAACTTCCTCGACCGGCAGTCATGGCATGCAACGCAGTGGCGTACCGAAGTAATTCCGCCAGCGGCACCAACGCCGTAATCTGCTCCACATGATCCTGGGCATTCACGGAGAGGATACGTCCTCGACGGGCATTCAAATCTCCCATCACGGCCCCAACCGTCTCGGTCGGTGTGTCGATTTCGATCGTCATGATCGGCTCCAACAGTACCGGATGGGCACTCTCTATCGCTTTTCTAAAGGCCATCGAACCTGCGATCTTGAATGATATCTCTGAAGAATCAACTACATGGTAGGACCCATCATATACAGCGACCTGAACATCGACCACCGGACAGCCGCTCAGTGGACCTTCATGCATCGCTTCATGCACGCCCTTCTCAACCGCCGGTATAAAATTCCGAGGAATGGCCCCTCCGACCACTCGATTCTCGAAGGCAAAGCCCTGTCCCCGGGCTAACGGTACCACCTCAAGCCAACAGTCGCCGTATTGTCCGTGCCCACCCGTCTGTTTTTTGTACTTCCCCTGCGCCTGAGAGAGTGTCTTGATGGTTTCTCGATAAGGGATTTTCGGAGTATGGAGAATGACATCAACTCCAAACTTTCGGTGGAGCTTTTCGAGCGCAAGATCGATATGGAATTGCCCCATCCCACTGAGGACCATTTCTTTGGTCTCCTCGTTTCGGGAGAATTCCAGCGTCGGGTCTTCTTCGATGAGTTTGTGCAGGCCGAGACTGACCTTGTCGACATCCGCCTTCGACTTGGCCTCGATCGCATACGACAGAATTGGTTTCGGTAGACCAAGTCCCGGATAGCAAATGGGACTCCCCTCATGGGCCAACGTGTCACCGGTGTGCGTGTCTTTGAGTTTTGCCATCGCCACAATGTCTCCAGCCTTGGCGGAATCAACCGCCACATGCCGCTTCCCCAAGACTCGGTAGAAATGGCCAAGTTTCTCTCGTACGTGCTTTGATGCATTGAGCACCGTCGAATCAGCATGGATGCTCCCTGACACGACGCGACAGTAGGACAAACGACCGACAAATGGGTCAATGATCGTCTTAAAGACATACGCGGAAAAAGGTTCGTCGATAGTCCCCTTCCGCTCGCACGTGTCCTGTGTCTCAGGCTGGACACCGTACCACGGATGAGCCACGCCGCGCTCAGCCGGTGATGGGAGAAGACTCACTATGGCGTCAAGTAGCGACCACACGCCCACGTTCTGCGTGGCTGATCCGGCATAGACGGGAAGCAATTGCCTGGTCACCATCCCCCGACGCAGGCCTTCACGCAGAGCGTCCTCACTCAAGTCGCCCTCTGCGAGATAGGTCTCCAGCAGTGCCTCTCCACTCTCTGCCACGGCCTCCAATAGCTGGGTTCGTGCTCGGCTCAGACTCTCCTCCAGATGCGCTGCCATCGGGAGAAACTCGGCTTTCACGGAACTCGGTCCGGATCGCACAAGCTGTTTGAGCCGCACGTCAATCACACCATCCAACGTTCCACCTGAACGGACCGGCACCGTCATGGGAATCAGCAGACAGCCAAGTTGTTGACGACACTGTTCAAGCGCGTTCTCATAGGCGACACCACCCTTATCAAGCCCGTTCAGGAACACCATACAGGGAACTTCCAACTCTTTGATCCTTGCCCATAGGCGAGCCAGTTCGGTGCGCACGCCGATCTGTTCGGTCATCACGAGCACGACCGCATCGATGGCACGAAGCGCGGCCATCGACTCACCGAGTAACGCGAGTGCGCCCGGCGTATCGAGAAGGGTAAATTGGGTATGATTCCAGAAAAACTGGAGCAGGCTGGTACTGGTCGACGTACGATGACGGAGCGCTTCAGGCTCAAAATCAGAAACGGTCGTGCCCTGCGTGACGGAGCCAAGTACAGGGAGAGCTCCACCCGTGTACAACAAGGCCTCACAGAGAGAGGTCTTCCCTGCACCGGCACTGGATATGATGGCCACATTCCTGACGGACTCTACACAGATTGTTTCCATGTTCGGCCCTCCTTGTGCAGCAATAGTGTCTTACGACATTGTAAGCCTCACTGTGTTATTACCGTACTCAGGTTGACGAGCGTTCCCATGGTGTCAGCCATCGCCTACTGCTCGGTCAGCCACCCCTCGTCCGCAAAACTCACATAGCGACCATCGCCGAGGATGACATGGTCTACCACACGAATCCCCAACAATCGGCCGGCTTCAACCAGTCGACTCGTCAACTGCCGATCTTCTCCACTCGGTGTGGGATCTCCACTGGGATGATTATGAAGCAGAATCACGGCAGCTGCCGATTCACGGACGGCCAGGGCAAAGACCTCACGCGGATGTACAATGCTGAGCGTCAGGCTGCCCTCAGACACCGTCACCTCTCTGATGACGACATTCTTAGCATCCAGCAGGACCACCTTAAACAGTTCGTGCTTCACCTCACGCAAGAGCGGGTGAAAGTGCTTGTAGAGATCAGCACTCGATGAAATACGCGTTCCGGTTGAGAGTGGCGCAGCGAGTGATCGTCTCCCCAGTGCCAGGGCAGCCTTGAGCTGAGCTGCTTTGGCCGGACCAATTCCAGGGATGGTGCAGAGTTCGTCGGTCCCGCAGGCAGCAAGCCCCCCCAGCCCACCCATCCGATCAAGAAGTTCCAGTGCGACCTGGACGGCTGAGGCATCGCGACGGCCGGTTCTCAGCAGAATAGCCAATAGATTGGCGTCGGACAGGGCTTCCGGCCCTTTGGCCAGCAGACGCTCACGCGGTCGCTCCGTTTGGGGCCAGTGCGCAATGCCATTTCCGCGATCTCTGCCTGCCATGACAACCCTCGTGATGGACAAAAAATTGACGAGCCGGACTCTTTTGTACTGTCAATTTCCTGGAAATAGCTGATTCCAGTCAACTACGTAAACCGTAAGTCATTGAAAACAAACAGAATGACAATTTGGTGCAGCTTTTGCTTAAATTCGCCGTCAGCTGTGAACGTAACCACCCTGGGAGGGTTCAATGGAATGTCCGAAATGCAAGGGAATGATGATGTTGGAGCGGTTCTCGGACTTCTTTCTCGTATTCTATGCATGGAAATGCATCAACTGCGGCGCCATTATCGACCGCACCATTTCCAATAATCGCCGAAAGAGTTTGGCTGCCCGCGATTCTCAGACCGTTGGGACGCGCTAAACCCATTCGACCATTCAGGCTCGAATTCCAAGCCCGTAGAGTCTGTGCGACAGTCCGAGCAGATCACGGAAGTTCTCGGACATCGCGCACAGGCAGGATCATTATAGTCTTCCCATAAAAGACGGTCAAAGCTACCGGTATATCTCCCCTCAGACTTCACGATCAATTGTCGGGATTCGTCACGTTCGCCGTCAACACTGTCCCTTCTCATCCCACAGTTTCTTGACCCCTGTAAAAACGCTATGTTAGAGTTCACCTCATCATATTATGGTGGGGCTCTGTGTGGAATGCGTGTGATAGCAGGAACCTACCGTGGAAGGCGTCTCTATGGGCCACAAACGCAGACCCTGCGTCCAACCTCTGATCGAGTTCGAGAAGCGTTGTTTTCTATTCTTGGGAATCGGTTGCCACACAGTCGTTTCTTAGACCTCTATGCTGGAACCGGCGCGGTCGGAATCGAAGCTCTCAGCCGTGGCGCGGACCATGTCACCGCCGTTGAGTGGAACAGGGACGCCGTGAACCTTCTCCAACGAAATAAACGCCTCTGTGAGATTGGCGCAGAACTGACCATACAGGCCCATACGGTTGAACAGTTCCTTCAGCGCCCAGACCAGTGGCATGGCCCTTATGATATTGTCTTTGCCGATCCACCCTATGCGGAAACGGCAAGACTTTTTTCAGTATTGAGTGAATCAATGATCGAGACGCTCTGTGCCATGGATACCTGGCTCATCGTCGAACATGGAGAAAAATCTGCAGCTCCTGCGGCGCTCGGTCCGACCACCCTGCACCGGCAGTATCGCTATGGCGACACGACCCTCTCGCGCTACTCTCGTCCACATCACCACGAAACATGAAAACTGGCATTTACCCCGGCACATTTGACCCCATCACCCACGGGCACACTGACATCATCACTCGTAGCCTTCGGATGTTTGATCGAGTGGTGGTGGCCGTGGCTCTGAATCCCTCGAAGCATCCGCTGTTCACTGTCACTGAACGCGTCGAGATGGTGAAACTCGTCATGAAGGACCTACCCCAAATCGAAGTCACGCAATTCGAAGGTTTGTTGGTCGACTATGTCGAGCGGTCTGGTGCCCACGCCATTATTCGTGGCTTACGCGCGATTTCAGACTTTGAGCACGAATTTCAGATGGCGCTGATCAATCGCAAATTAGCCAAAACCGTGGAGACCGTGTTCCTCATGCCCAGCGAGGAGTACTCATACCTTTCGTCGACCATCATCAAGGAGGTGGCACGACATGGAGGTGCACTGACTGAGTTTCTCCATCCTGAGGTCGCACGCCGTCTGAACGATCGTATCAGGAGTCTCAAATCATGAAACTTGCTGCCCGTGTCAGCCGCATCGCGCCCTCCCCCACACTCGCCATGGCGGCGACAGCCAAGGCCATGGCGGCACAGGGGTTAGACATCGTCGACTTTTCAACCGGAGAACCGGATTTCGATACACCGGAACCGGTCAAGGCCGCAGCTGAGGCTGCAATTCGTGCGGGATTTACCAAATATACTCCATCCTCAGGCATTGACGAGTTGCGTGGCGCCATCGTCGAGAAATTATCAGCTGAACTTGGAGTCCGGTATGAAAAGTCTCAAGTCCTGGTGTCGTGCGGCGCCAAACATTCGCTGTATAATCTGGCGGAAGCGTTACTCGAAGCAGGGGATGAGATCATCATTCCCACGCCGTATTGGGTCTCCTACTCGGATCAAGCCCTCTTGAACGATGCGACCCCGATCCTCATGCCCACCAGAGAAGACGAGGGGTATGCTGTTCGGCCTGCTGACCTTGAACGGCTCATTACGCCGAAAACAAAAGCCATTCTGGTCAACAGCCCGTGCAATCCAACCGGGGCCACCTATGATCGCGGCACCTTGGAACAAATCGCGGCGGTAGCGATTCGTCATGATCTCATCGTGATTTCCGATGAGATCTATGAAAAAGTCCTCTACGATGGAGCCAGTCACGTGAGCATCGCCTCGTTAGGGGCTGAGATTGCTGCACGAACCGTGATCATTAACGGAGTCTCAAAAGCCTACGCCATGACGGGGTGGCGTATCGGCTATGCGGCAGGTCCGAAAGAGCTCATCACAGCCATGGCCAATATTCAAAGTCAGAGCACCTCCAATCCGTGTTCGATCGCACAAAAGGCGGCCGTCGCCGCGTTGCGTCTTGGAGAACCGTTCACGCTCAAGATGGTCGAAGAGTTTTCACGCCGGCGGAAGACGATCGTCGAGGGGTTGAACAACATCCCAGGTGTAACCTGTTCGATGCCACGTGGCGCCTTCTATGCATTCCCTAATATCAGGGGATTGTTGGGAAAACGAGGGCCTTCAGGTATGCTCAAGACACCAAACGAGATGGCCAATTACCTCTTGAATGATGCACACATTGCGGTCGTCCCGGGCGAGCCCTTCGGCAGTCACGACCATCTCCGATTGTCGTACGCCACCAGTATGACGAACATCACCAGGGGACTTGAACGGCTTGGACAAGCCTTTGCCAAGCTGGTATAAGCCTCAAACAGCCTGTTGAATGAGACCAAGAATCGAAACATGATGGAGGAAGGACGTACCCATGCCGACGTATGAATACCAATGTGATAGCTGTCAGCATCGCTTTGAGGTGAAGCAAAGCATCAAGGATGACCCCCTCTCCGCATGCGAACGCTGCGGGAAAGCCGTCAGACGCCTCATCTCGTCGCCAGGAATCATGTTTAAGGGAAGCGGGTGGTACGTGACCGACTATTCGGACAAGCTAAAACCCCCGTCTAGTGGCGGAGGTGAAACGACCTCGACCAAATCATCGGAAAAGAAAGAGTCGTCCTCGCCGGCAACAACGACGACAACCACACCCTCCTCCTCACCGACACCGGCGTCAAGCTCCACCGGCTCCTCAACAACCACGCCCTCTTCATGACCATCGAAATCAGGCTACCGCACTCCCATGGATCGTGGAGTCGCGTGCTTACTTCCTGGAGACTTTGTCGCTCCCTTGGAAGCCGAGGTTGAAGGTGATCTGGATGGACCTTTGTGAGTCGATGCCTTAGGACTCATCGCCTTGACGGCTTTGATACGCAATGTTTCCAACTGGCTCTGCAGCCCGCTGATGATGACGCCTTTCTCTCGGTTTGTCCGACTCAGATCTTCGATCTGTCCCTGGAGTTCCTGCTTGACTCTGGCCAAGTCGACGACTTGAGCCTGAAGTTGCGCTTTTTCCATCGTCAGCGTCTGAGTTTCGGCACGTAATTGTTCGATCTCATCCTGCAGCGCCGGCGGCCAGTAGTCACAACCCAGCAGACTCACCGCTACTCCCACACAGACAACTGCACCGACGAACCGCCGCGGGTGCTGAATCATTGTGGTCTCCCCTTTCATCATGTGTGCCTGTCGATCACGGCTCTACGTACCGTATCTCCATACAGCAAGTAAATGCGTCCGCACGGGTAAGGAGATGGGATTCTAACAGATTGGGCACATGACAACCGAAGGTGATTGACCCTGGCTATTCGGACCTAGGAGAAACCAAGCGGACCTCCCAGAAAATCTTGGACCATCATGCCGGATTGGAAAAGGTTGCACGAGAGATACTGGTAGGGAATTGGAGCGAGCGCACACTACATTCTTAATGCGCGGTGGGCGATATCGGTCCGGAAGTGGCACCCTTCGAATGAAATTGTGTTCGCGACTTGATAAGCTTCACGTCGAGCATCTGAAAGTGTCGAGCCCAGGCCCAGCACACCGAGCACACGACCCCCTGCTGTGACAATCTCCTTGTCGCGCTGCGCAGTGCCAGCGTGAAAGACAACGGAAGACGATGACCCTGTACTAGTCGTAGGAAGACCAGTAATTACCTTTCCCTGCTGATACGCACCAGGATAGCCTCCGGAGGTCATCACCACGCACACGGCTGCTTCTCCAGACCATTCAACTGGTAGTTGCTCGAGCCGATGGTCGATCACCGCTTCGATGACATCGAGTAAATCCGTCTTCAGCAACGGCAGTACGACCTGTGTTTCAGGATCTCCCATCCGAGCATTAAACTCAAGCACATAGGGGATCCCGTTGACAATCATCAGGCCAGCGTAGAGCACGCCCTGAAACGGTGAGCCAATACGAGCCATCGCATCAACCATTGGCTGTAAGACTTCACGGACTACTTGATCTCTGAGTGCATTTGTCCCAAGCGGCGCTGGACAGTAGGCCCCCATCCCACCCGTATTTAATCCAGTGTCTCGATCCCCGACTCGCTTGTGATCTTGAGCCGGCGGCATCGGCACGATGGTCGTGCCATCAGTAAAGGCCATGATCGTCAGTTCTTCACCATCCAGGAACTCTTCGATTAAGATCTGCTGACCAGCTGGCCCAAAGACCGCTTTTTCCATGCAATCTTGAATCGCTTGCGTAGCCTGCTCACTAGTCGTGGCAATGATGACGCCTTTGCCCTGAGCGAGCCCATCCGCCTTGATGACGACCGGCACTCCGTGCTGCTCAAGATACGCCAACGCCTCTGCTGCCTTGTTAAAACTCCTCGCCTGTGCAGTGCGAATCTTGGCCTGCGCCATGACCTCTTTTGAAAAGGTCTTACTCGTCTCCACGCGAGCCGCATTCCGAGTCGGTCCAAAAACACGAAGCCGCGCTTTCCGAAATTCGTCGACGATGCCCAACGCCAGTGGCGCTTCAGGTCCTACGACCGTCACGTCGATCTGTTCCTGGATGACAAACTCTTTGAGCTTGGAAATATCGTCCGCCTTGATCGACACACAAGTTGCCAATGAAGCAATTCCTGCATTACCTGGGGCACAATACAGGATCGGCTTCCGTGGGCTCTGCGCAAGCTTCCACACCATCGTGTGCTCGCGCCCTCCACTACCAACAACAAGAATCTTCATAATGTTGTCTTAAGAAATGAATACATGAGATTGAGGATATTCAAAACGAGTCCCGGCAAGACCAGAGCAAGCGAAGTGCCAAGGCGTCCAGCTTGTTGGTCCGTTGAGGCCCCGAGCGATGCGACTGGCCTCGCAAACTGATTCGGCAAGGCGGGGAATTCCGCTGGCAGCCGATTCAATATCCAATCAATGGCGGAAGTGACGCATACCGGTCAGAATCATCGCCATCCCATGCTCATCCGCTGCCTTGACGACTTCTGCGTCGCGAATTGATCCACCGGGTTGAATGACGGCGGTAATCCCCACTTCAGCAGCGGCATCGAGACCATCGCGGAAAGGAAAGAACGCATCCGACGCCATCACGCATCCCTTCACCGGCATTTGCGCTTTCATCGCGGCCAACTTCACGGAGTCGACACGGCTCATCTGCCCGGCTCCAATCCCCACCGTCTGGCCAGGCTTCGCGTAAATGATGGCGTTCGATTTCACGTGTTTGCAGACGGTCCATGCAAACGCGCAGGCGGCATACTCCTCGTCCGTCGGCTTGCGGATCGTCGGCACCGTCAGTGCACGAAGATCCGTCAAGACTCCAAGATCGCGATCCTGCACGATCAACCCACCGACAAGCTTCTTCAGATCAAACCCCTCCTGCTTGACCTTCGTCAAGGGGCCGATATCCAACAACCGAAGATCTTTCTTGCGCTTCAACTCAACGAGAGCATCGTCGGCAAACCCCGGAGCGATGACGACCTCAACAAATGTGGACGTAATTTCCTTGGCAGTCGCCAGATCCACGACACGGTTAAATGCCAGCACGCCTCCAAACGCCGAGACCGGATCGGTCTCCCTGGCCTTTACATAGGCTTCCACTGGTGTGGCCGCCAGCGCCACGCCGCATGGATTGTTGTGTTTAATGATTGCGACGGCAGTGTCGTGATATTCTTTCACCAGTTCCAAGGCAGAGTTGGCATCCAGGAAGTTATTGTAGGACATCGCCTTCCCATGCAGAATCTTCCCTCGCGATACCGATGGTTCATGGCTGTTGAGTTCCCGATAGAACGCACCCTGCTGATGGGGGTTTTCTCCGTAGCGAAGCGTTTCGCTCAACTCAAACTGAAGCGACAAGACCTTGGGGAACTTGACCTCTCCACCCTTGGTGTGTTTTTCCAAGTAGCCGGCGATCAATCCATCGTAGCGCGCGGTATGCTGAAAGACTTTCATCGCTAGTTCACGACGAAGCGCCGGTGTCGCGGTCTCGGTCTTCAGTGCATCCAGCACCCGGGAGTAATCGGCTGGGTCGACGACAACGAGCACGTCGTCATGATTCTTGGCGGCTGAGCGCAACATGGACGGACCACCGATGTCGATGTTTTCAATGGCGTCCTCGAAACGACAATCAGGCTTAGCAATGGTGGCTTCAAAGGGGTAGAGATTCACGATCACAACATCGATCGGACCGATTCTATGTTGACTCATCTGTTCGACATGTGCCGGAAGGGAACGCCGACCCAGTAGGCCTCCATGGATCTTGGGATGTAATGTTTTGACCCGACCATCAAGAATCTCCGGAGAGCCAGTATAGGCCGCCACATCCGTGACGTTCACCCCGGCATCGCGAAGCGCCTTCGATGTTCCTCCGGTCGACAAAATTTGCGCCCCGAGCGCTTCCAGCCCCTTGGCCATCTCGATGACTCCGGTCTTATCTGAAACACTAATCAACGCCCGCTTAATGCCGGCCATATCAATACTCCTTAACAAATCGTGTGCAAATTAGGAAAAGACCCGTCGGCTGTGAAAGGGTGGCGAAGAATAGCAAATGAGTGGGGTAAGTTCAAGGCAACAGGGACTCATCACCACATGTGCAATGAAATTGCTTTGAGTCAATCCATGACGGGTCAGGGAGACCATGGGTTCTGTCCTTTCCTCACACCAGCTATCGTGGTCTGATGCGTGCCGGCTCGCCCAACAAACGTGTCATTGACGCGGATACCGTCATTCAAGTAATGTGCATTTATTGGATACATTATTGCATACATGCTCGACGTGCATTCCTCTACCTCAACCACTCACTAGGGAGGTGCGCTATGCTGGCTGGCCGATTGGTGAGGCTGATCGAGAAGAACTCCGAAAAACTTGCTCGAGAGCTGAGCGAGAAAGTATGGAATTCTCCACGCTGTAGCGATTTACGGAAAGTCCCACCCGACGAGCTTCAGGCCCGCACCCGCGAAATCTACCAAAACTTGAATAACTGGCTGATGGACATGACCGAGACCGAAATCGAGCGCCGCTACACGGAACTCGGTGCCCGGCGAGCCGCTCAGGGCGTGGCCTATAGCCATTTCCTCTGGGCCATTACGGCAACGAGAGAGCACATGACAGCCTTTGTCCAACGCGAAGGGTTTTCTGATACTCCCATGCAGTTGCAGGGAGAGCTGGAGCTGATGCATATTCTCGCGCAGTTCTTCGATCGCGCGTTGTATTTCACCGCCATGGGATATGAACAGGAACGGGCCCGTATCGGCACAAACCTTCGCCGCCGCCGGGACGATCACCAGGCCGCCCACGCATAGGCCTGTGCCAAAGGACATCACAGGAGCGATCTCACTGGCGGGCTCACGGCAAAGGAGTGAGCCTGCCGCTTCAGGCACCTCGGCAAGAAGCGATCGTGTCACTTGCACCGACAGCGTCTGGAGAGACCGCTATCAACTCACCTACCCATTTCGGAACGATCCATACGTCCTCGCAACCAAGTGTGGGCATGGCAAGCCTCCCGCTCTTCCTGGGAGAATCCAGACCGCTCAGCAAACTGAGCCCCTCCTGCCCCCTCACCGAGGGCTATCCAGTGGTCAATTTTCACCCTAGTACCTGCCTTAGCAATTATGGTACGGTCGCACGTTGAACCTTGGACATCACATCATCCACAGTGGGATTATGACCTCATGAAGCATGCGGAAACTCTCACCTGCAGCATGGCGTCCATACTTCCCCCTACGACCGTTCCTCTTCACCTGCGACAGACGGCCCCTTTGCTTGCAAACCTCTCCCGAAAGAGTTCGATACGATCTCCCGCTTCATATGACGCAGGAGCCCACAAACCATCGTTAACCGCATCATCACAGAACTGCTGTAAGGACTGATTCACTATGAGTACACTGGGCAGATGGTTGCAGCCTCCTCCAAAGGGTTCTTTGGAGCAACAATACCAAGAGCTTGTCAATCTGCTACGGACTAAGGAACGGGCATTGGAGACGACGTCCCATGATCTGAAAGTGAAGACTGCGGCGATGCAGATTCTTGAACAGAAAATCATGTCATCGGAAACGCAGTTCAACTCAGCACAACGAGAGCTCATCTCTCGCGGCGAGCAGATCAAGGCGCTCGAAACAGAATTAGCCCTCCGATCGAGGCGAGTGGCGGATATAGAGACTGATGGCATCGCAGCACAACAACAAGTAACGGAGCTGAGATCAGTCATTGCCGCCCAAACGGACGAACTCCGCGGGGCCCAGCAAGCTCGTGATGTCCTGAAGGAAGAGATTCGTGTCCTGCGCGAACATGTTGCCCAGCTCAACGAGGGCCTGGCAGACCGTGATCAAGTTCGAGTCCGTATGGAGAAGCTGGAATCGGCACAAGATCGCGTCCATCTGCTGGAGGTTGAACTGAGTGATCGGGAAGCCGCTCATCGCCGCAGAATTCAACAGCTCGAACAACTTCTCGCGGAACGAGATGAGCGGATTGGGGCGTTTGATGTCGGCGCCGCTGCCCACGCGGATGAACTCCGTGGTGCACAGCAAGCCCGCCAGACGGCCGAGCAGGCTCGCGACGTCCTGAAGGAGGAAATCCGCATCCTCCGTGACCAAATCACCCAACTCAACGAAGGGCTCCCGGCCAGAGAGCGCCTTCGTGCCCAAGTCAAAGAGCTGGAATCGATGCGCGGTCGTGTCCACCAGTTGGAGGTCGAACTGAGCGATCGGGAAGCCGCCCATCGCGGCACCATCCAGCAACTTGAACAGGCCCTCGCCGAACGCGATCGTCGCATCGGAGAATTCGATACGCTTACGGCTGCGCAGGCGGACGAAGTTCGGGATGCCCTGGAGACCTGCCGAACAGCAGAGCAGACTCGCGACGTCCTGAAGGAGGAAATCCGCGTCCTCCGTGAACAGATCGCTCAACTGAATGAAGGCCTGGCTCACCAAGACCGCCTGCGCGCCCAGGTCAAGAAACTCGAGGCAACCCAAGACCGCGTGCATCAGCTCGAAGTGGAACTGAGCGATCGCGAAGCCGCTCATCGCGGCACCATCCAGCAACTCGAACAGGCTCTCGCCGAACGAGACCGTCGTATCGGAGAACTCGATGCCCTTACTGTAGCCCACCTAGGAGAACTCCACACTGCCAAACAGGTCTCTCAGACCGCCGAGCAGACTCGCGACGTCCTGAAGGAGGAAATCCGCGTCCTCCGTGAACAGATCGCTCAACTGAATGAAGGCCTGGCTCACCAAGACCGCCTGCGCGCCCAGGTCAAGAAACTCGAGGCAACCCAAGACCGCGTGCATCAGCTCGAAGTGGAACTGAGCGATCGGGAAGCCGCTCATCGCGGCACCATCCAACAACTCGAACAGGCCCTCGCCGAACGAGATCGTCGGATCAGTGAATTTGATTCGCTGGCGGCCGCGCAGGGGGACGAAGTCCGGGATGCCTTAGAGGCCTGTCGGACCTCCGAACAAGCCCGGGATGTCCTGAAGGAGGAAATCCGCGTCCTCCGTGAACAGATCGCTCAACTGAATGAAGGCCTGGCTCACCAAGACCGCCTGCGCGCCCAGGTCAAGAAACTCGAGGCAACCCAAGACCGCGTGCATCAGCTCGAAGTGGAACTGAGCGATCGCGAAGCCGCTCATCGCGGCATCATCCAACAACTCGAACAGGCCCTCACAGCGCGAGATCACCGAATTAGTGCATTTGATGCGAGCACCGCCGTCCAGATGGATGAACTCCGCGGTGCGCAACAAGCCTGTCAGACGGCTGAGCAGGCCCGGGAAGTACTCAACGAAGAGATTCGCATCCTCCGTGAACAGATTACCCAGCTCAATGAGGGGTTGGCCGACCGGGATCAACTCCGAGTCCGCATGGAGAAATTGGAATCGGCACAAGACCGCGTGCATCAGCTCGAAGTGGAACTGAGCGATCGGGAAGCCGCTCATCGCGGCACCATCCAGCAACTCGAACAGGCCCTCGCGGAGCGAGACCGTCGGATCAGTGAGTTTGACTCGCTGGCGGCCGCGCAGGGAGACGAAGTCCGGGATGCCTTGGAGGCCTGTCGGACTGCCGAGCAGGCCAGGGAGGTCATGAAGGAGGAAATCCGCATCCTCCGCGAACAGATCACCCAACTCAACGAGGGCCTGGCCCACCGGGAACGACTCCGAGCGAGACTGAAAACACTGGATACAACCCAAGAGCGCGTGCATCAACTCGAGGTGGAACTGAGTGACCGGGAAGCCGCCCATCGCGGCACCATCCAGCAACTGGAACGGGCCCTGGCCGACCGCGACCACCGCATCGACGAACTGGTGCCGGCCGCTCACCTCCTTCACGAGAAAGAGGCCACGATCAAAGAATGGGAGCGGACGCACGCGCGTGCGATGCAGGACCTTGAAGCTGAGGCCGCCAAGCTCCACGAATCCTGTGCTGCTCAGGACCAACTCCAGGCGCAGCATCAACTCGATGAACAACACCTGCAAGAACGTGACGCCCAGATCGCCGACCTCCAGCGAGAGCTGAAGGGCCTGCAAGCGGAACGACAAGCGCTCCGCAAGGAAGTGCAGAGTATTCCGGAACAAGCTGAACAGATCGATCGCCTGCAAAAGAAACTCAAAGAACTGCGTGCAGCACTGAAAGCAACCCCCTCATCAGTCGCCGCTTCATCGCAGCCGCATCACCAGAAGGGAGCTGGGCCAAACTCCCCACAACCCAAAGTCAGCAAGCCCGTCGCCTCACCGCGCCAGAATGCAACCGGGCAAAATACCCCCGTCGGACAACAACCTAGAGCCGGTAAGCCCGTCCATGCGGACGATCTAAAAAAAATCGACGGGATCGGGACGGCCCATGCCAACCAGCTCCAGAAACTGGGCACCCGGACATTTATCCAAATTGCGCGATGGAAACCGGAGGACATCGAAAAGATCGCCAAGAAGCTTGAGACTGATCCCGAGCGGATCAAGCGTGAGAACTGGGTCGCGGGAGCAAAAAAGCAGCACTACGAAAAGTACAAGGAACGGCTGTAACCCTCGTTGCCGATAAAATTGGTCGGCAACGACTCCGAACGGTTCGTCTCCTAGCCCAGTCATACGCCCATGTAATTAGCTTACCGAATATCCAATTAAGATTTGGGGGTTGACCTCGGACTCGGCTTTAATCACGTCCATGCCTGCATCTCCACAGAGACGGGCTGGAACCTGAATTGCACATGGCACCGGTCCCCCTGTCGTTGACCTGCTTGACTGAACACCGCTCACCTAGTACATAGTCGTGACATGTGGTATCGTCAGGACCCGCACATCAGTGACCCGACCCATCTACAGCGCGCCGAGTTCATGAGGCGTGGAAGAATTCTTGCCGGCGGTATCGCGGCCCTGATGCTGCTCGCTATGGTGTGTATCCCCCGGCATCTCTCTTCACAACCACGGGCCGTCGCGCTCACGCCGGCTTCACTGTATGTCAGTTTCGAACAAAACACCTTGATCCTTCGCGGCTCATTACCCAGTCAGCGGAGTAAGATTGCGATTCTTGAGCAAGCTCAAACCCTGTATGCAAAAAAAGGAATTCGTGTGACTGACCAATTCACCGTCGACACACACGTCGGTACGGCAGCATGGGTCGACACTATTCCACAACTCCTGCCGATCCTGGGATGGATGGTCGAACGTGGCTCCATCATCATTGATGGACACTCCTTGGTTGTGACCGGTCAGGTCGCGAGTCCTCGCGAAAAAGCCGACATCCTCCAGGTGATGGCTCCGGCGGTACGAGCGGGATTACGAATCGAAGACCGCGTCATGGTGGCACAGGCCACCGCCTCATCACCTGCGTCCGTTTCACTCACCGCCCTCCAGTTGTCACTGAATCAAGTCCTTGCAAAATCTTCGATCGAGTTCGAACCAGACAGCGCCACGATCACGACCAAAGGTCAGGCGGTCCTGGATCACATTGTCGGACTCCTTCGAAAAGTGCCGACTGCACCGATTGAGATCGCAAGCCATACCGATATCGGTGGTGCAGCCGAGCATAACTTACGGTTGAGCCGACAGCGCGCTGACGCCGTCAAGCAATACTTGACCGACCATGGACTCACCAACCCGTTTACCACGATCGGCTACGGATCAACGCGTCCTCTCTCAAATAGAAAATATCAACCTGGGCTCCCGCAGAATCAGCGGATCGAGTTGCTCATGATAAGGACCACGTGACCTATGATGACACTGATTAGCCAGATGATCGGATGTCTGCTCATTGCGGCCGGACTCGGGTTCGGAGTCGGCTGGTGGTTGCGGCAAATTCCTACACGCTCGCCAGAGAAGCCCTCTCATGACGCCGCAGGTCTGTTACGGACCAAAGAGCAGGCCATGGAGGCCATGGCGCACGATTTAAAGGTCAAAACTTCGGCCGTGCAGATTCTTGAACAGAAGGTCATGTCGTCCGAGACACTGCATTCCTCCGTTCAACGTGAGCTGATCGCACGCAATGAGCGGCTCAAGGCCCTTGAGGTAGAACTCACAACCCGATCAAAACAACTGACGGCCTCGGAAGGAGAGGGGGCTGCGGCTCGCCGACGCGTCAGCGAAATAGAAGCGATTCTTGCAACGCAGACTCATGAACTCAGAGAGGCTCAACAGACCTGTCGAAACGCCGAACAAGCCCGGGACGTCATGGAACGTGAAGTGGGAGTCCTGCGCGAGCATATCGCCCAACTCAACGAGGGCCTGGCTGATCGGGATCGGCTCCGCACCCAGGTGAAGCAACTTGAAACGGCCCAAGATCGCATCCACCAACTGGAAATCGAGCTCAGTGATCGCGAAGCCGCTCATCGCAGCACCATCCAGCAACTCGAACAGACCCTCGCCGACCGTGACCGACGGATCAGCGAGTTCGATACCCAGGGTCAGACTCAAGCCGAAGACCTTCGAGCTGCCCAGCAAACCTGCCAGACCGCCGAGCAGGCCCGCGAAGTGATGGAACGGGAAGTGAGTGCCCTGAGAGACCATATCGCCCAACTCAACGAGGGCTTGGCCGATCGAGATCGGCTCCGCACTCAAGTAAAGAAGTTGGAAGCGGCTCAAGACCGCATCCACCAACTGGAAATCGAGCTCAGTGATCGCGAAGCCGCTCATCGCGGCACCATCCAGCAACTCGAACAGACCCTCGCCGACCGCGACCGGCGGATCGGTGAGTTTGATGCAAGCGTCGCCGCACAGATAGATGAACTCCGCAGTGCGCAACAGTCCCGTCAGGCTGCCGAGCAGGCTCGCGAGGTCTTAAAGGAAGAGATCCGGGTCCTCCGAGACCATATCGCCAAACTCAATGAGGGCTTGGCTGATCGGGATCGGCTCCGTACTCAGGTGAAGCAGTTTGAGACGCTACAAGACCGTGTCCACCAACTGGAAGTTGAACTGAGTGATCGCGAAGCCGCCCATCGCAACACCATCCAGCAACTCGAACAGACCCTCGCCGACCGCGACCAGCGGATCAGTGAGTTCGATGCTCATGCGGAAACCCAAGCCGAGAGCCTTCGAGCTGCCCACCAATCCTCTCAAAGCGCTGAACAGGCCCGCGAAGTTTTGAAAGAAGAAATCCGTATCCTCCGTGAAGAGATCGCCCAGCTCAACGAGGGCTTGGCCGATCGGGATCGGCTCCGCGCCCAAGTGAAGAAATTGGAAGCGGCTCAAGACCGCATCCACCAACTGGAAGTTGAACTGAGTGATCGCGAAGCCGCCCATCGTGGCACCATCCAGCAGCTGGAAGGGGCCCTGACCGAACGCGACCGACGCATCAACGAACTGGTGCCGGTGACCCACCTCCTGCGGGAGAGAGAGGCCACATTGCGTGAATGGGAACGCACTCACGCACAGACTGTCCAGACCCTTGAACGCGAGACTGCGAAACTCCTCGAACAGAACCAGATCCACAAAGACCTGCAAGCCCAACATCAGCTCGATGAACAACGGGTACAGGAACGAGACGAACAGCTTGCCACTCTCCAGCATGAGCTACAGAGCCTCCGCACCGAACGCCAGGCTCTCCAGAATGAGGTTCAGACCATTCCAGAAAAAGACGAGCAGATCGAGCGCCTCCAAAAACGCCTGCGCGAATTGCGTGCGACCTTGCGCACGACGCCACCTGCTCCGACAACGGCGCCCACTCCCCAGCTCCGCCCCAATGGGACCGAGACTCCCGGTCCCGGCAGTCCTTCCAAAGCCAGCAAACCCAGGCAGAGCGATGACCTCAAAAAAATCCAAGGTATCGGCCCAGTCTTTGCCGAGACCCTGCAAAAACTCGGTACCAGGACGTTTGTCCAAATCGCCAGATGGAAGCCTGAGGATGTAGAGAAAATAGCCAAGAAACTCGCGACCGATCCCGAACGGATTAAACGGGAAAATTGGATCGCAGGAGCCAAGAAACAACATTACGACAAGTACAAAGAACGGCTCTAACATACACGCTTGGACGATACACTTTATAAAGCCTTCCGGCCAACGGTTCCATGTTTCATCTTTTAGGTTTCAGATTCTTGGTGTCTGCACAATACGAGACTTTGTACCTGAACGCTGAAACTCAGGATCGAAGGAACGAATAACAAATACCGTCGTCGCGTATCGGCGGCTGTTCGCGAAGCCCTCGTGAGCAGTGTGGGCTCCGCCTCACAACCACGAACCGCCATTGACTCCTCAGTTCACCCTGACTACAATCGCGTAACGAGGTTTACCGTTCGTGGCATCTTCTTTCGTTCACCTTCATCTTCACACACAATTCAGCCTGCTCGACGGCGCCAATCAGATTGATCCACTGGTGCGCCAAATCAAGTCGTTCAACCAGCCGGCCGTCGCGATGACCGACCATGGCAACATGTTCGGGGCTGTTGAGTTTTATCGCAAAGCAAAAGAGGTGGGGGTCAAGCCGATTATCGGCTGCGAAGCCTATATGGCGTTAGGCAGCCGACATGCCAAAAAGGATAGTGGGCTTGCACATAACGACTATTATCATCTGATTCTGCTGGCAAGAAATCTGACCGGATATCAGAATCTTATCAAGCTGGTCAGTAAAGGATATCTTGAGGGGTTCTATTATAAGCCACGAATCGACAAGGAATTATTAAAGCTCCATCACGATGGCATCATCGCCCTCTCTGGTTGCTTGAGCGGTGAAATTCCCTATCTCATCGGCCAGAGCGATATGGATGGCGCCATGGCGGTAGCGGGAGAATTTCAGGAGATCTTCGGGAAGGACCATTTCTACCTGGAAGTACAGGCGAACGGACTCGACCATCAGCGCATCGCAAATGCCGGCCTCGTGGAAATCCATAAGAAACTCGGGATCCCGATGGCCGGGACCAACGATTGTCATTACCTGAACAAGGAAGACGCGCGTCCCCATGAGCTCATGCTCTGCCTGCAAACAGGGAAAACGGTCAGCGATCCACACCGGATGAAGTTTGACACGGACCAGCTGTATGTGAAATCCACCGATGAAATCGCTCCGGCATTCGCGGAATTTCCAGACGCGGTGATGAATACCTGCCGCATCGCGGATCATTGTGCGCTCGACCTTCCCTTAAACAAAACCTACCTCCCGCAATACCGAATTCCGGACGGATTCAAGGACCGCGAGTCCTATCTCGAGCATCTCGCGCTGACGGGCCTCCAAGCACGGCTCAAGGAACGCCCCAGTCACATTGCCTCGGCGGTCTACGACCAGCGCCTTCGTGAAGAACTCATGGTCATCTGTTCGATGGGGTTTGCCGGCTATTTCCTCATTGTGTGGGATATCATTCGATTTGCCCGATCACGCGGCATTCCGGTAGGACCAGGGCGGGGTTCTGCAGCCGGAAGTCTCGCGGCGTATGCGCTTCGGATTACGGATCTTGATCCATTGGTGTACACCCTCTTATTCGAACGTTTCTTGAATCCCGAGCGTGTCTCGCTGCCTGATATCGATATGGACTTCTGCATGGATCGTCGCGGGGAAGTCATCAATTATGTGGTAGACAAGTACGGCACCGACCATGTGGCTCAGATCATTACCTTCGGGACGCTCGGAGCTAAAGCCGCTATCCGCGATGTCGGACGTGTGCTGGAGATGTCGTACGCAGACGCGGACAAGGTCGCCAAGCTCATTCCCAACCAGTTGAACATCTCTCTCCAGCAAGCCCTGGAGATCGAACCTCGCTTACGTGAGTTGGTCGACACGGACCTCAAGATCAAGGAACTGATGGCCAATGCGCAGTCACTCGAAGGCCTTGCGCGTCACGCCTCGACACATGCGGCCGGCATTGTCATCTCCGAAGGCCCCCTCACCGACCACGTGCCGCTCTATAAGGGGGCCAACGACGAAGTGGTGACTCAGTATTCAATGGGAGATGTCGAGAAAATCGGGCTCGTGAAATTCGATTTCCTTGGACTCAAAACCCTCACGATGATCCGGCGGGCCGAAACCCTGATCAATGACACTCATCCCGACGCACCACCACTTGTCATTGATCAGGTCTCGTTTGATGACCCGTCCACGTTTGCGCTGTTGAGTTCGGGGAAAACCACCGGCTTGTTCCAGCTGGAAAGCTCCGGGATGCGGGATTTGCTCACGGGACTGAAGCCCGACCGGTTTGAAGACATCATCGCCATTATCGCGCTCTATCGACCGGGGCCCATGGATCTTATTCCCGACTTCATCAAGCGAAAACAGGGGAAGGTGACGATTACCTACGAGGTTCCGGAATTGGAACCGATCCTCAAGGACACCTATGGGGTGATCGTCTATCAAGAGCAAGTGATGGCGATCGCCAACAAGGTTGCCGGCTTTTCATTGGGACAAGCCGATATCCTGCGCCGGGCGATGGGGAAGAAGAAGCCCGAGGAAATGGAAAAATTGCGCGTCAAATTCCTCGACGGCGCGAAAGAGAACAAGATCCCCGAGAAAAAAGCCGAGAAGCTGTACGAATTGATTCAAAAATTCGCCGGCTACGGGTTCAATAAATCGCATGCGGCGGCCTATGCCGTCGTATGTTACCAGACGGCGTATCTCAAAACGCACTACCCAACCGAATTCATGGCGGCCCTCATGACGACCGATATGGGCAATCAAGACAAATTGGTCGGCTATTTTACAGAATGTCGAGATTTGGGGATCAAAGTATTGGGCCCCGATGTCAATGCCAGCCAAAAGCATTTTGCCGTCGCCGAGGGAGCCATTCGATTCGGGTTGGCCGCCATTAAGAATGTCGGTGAAGGCGCCGTGGAATCCGTCCTGGACGTGCGGACTCAGACGGGATCCTTCAGCTCCTTCTTCGACTTCTGCCGACGAGTTGATCTCCACAAAGTCAACAAGCGGATGTTGGAGGGCCTGATCAAAGCCGGTGCCTTTGATTCCACCGGCGCCAGGCGGTCACAACTCATGGCCGTACTGGACCATGCGGTGGAGGAAGGAGCCGCGGCTCAGCGCGAGCGTGAATGTGGTCAGATCAGTATCTTCGGCGAGGAGATGACTGGGCACGGGATGTCCGCTCCTTTACCGATCCCGCCGTTGCCGTCGGTCGCAGAATGGGATCAAGCTCAACGATTAAAATACGAACGCGAACTCACCGGTTTCTATATTTCCGCCCACCCATTGACGCGGTACGAAGCAATGCTGGGCGCCTTGTCCACTACGACGACGACGGGATTGAAAGATTGTGCCGATGGGAGTGAGGTCAAGATCTGCGGGGTCATCGCCACCGTCAAATCCATGCTGACGAAGAAAGGCGATCGTATGGCCTATCTCACGATCGAAGATCTGCAAGGAACTACGGAAGTCATCGTGTTCCCGGATTTGTTCAAGACGGCCGGTGAGATGATGACACCGGAACACATCGTACGTATTACTGGAACGATTGATCGTGGCGATAAGGGAACCAAGCTTCGTGGAAGCAAAATTGAACCATTAGCTGACGTTCAAACTCAATCCATCAAACGGATCCGCATTCGGCTCACGGATCACCCGGATGTGCGGGAGCAATTGCCTCGCTTGGCCGATATCTTCCGCCGGCATCCTGGCAGCACCACCGTCTCCATGCTGTTTCGAACAGAGGCACTTTTGGAAGCGGAGACCAATCCCCTCCCCAACCTGACCGTCTGCCCTAGCGACCATTTCATGTCGGATGTCGAGGAAGTACTAGGCAAAGGGGCCCTTTCTTTGCTATCGTAGGAACCAATACTAGTGGGACTCAACCACGATCGGTCCACAATCGCTGCAAGGAATTGATCGACGTCCATGCGAGACTACCTCGAATTTGAAAAGCCGCTCCGCGAAATTGAAGAGAAAATCGAGAAGCTCTCTGCTGCGGCAACCGGGGGGAAAGCCAGCTCCCAAAACGATATCCGAAAGCTTCGGGCCAAGCTGGCGCAGGCCGAACACGAGCTGTATAAGAACCTGAGTCCCTGGCAGAGAACACAGCTCGCTCGTCATCCTCAACGACCCAGCACACTCGACTATATTCGTGAGCTGACGCGAGACTTTCTTGAGCTTCATGGCGACCGAGTCTACGGAGATGACCGGGCTATCGTCGGCGGGTTTGCCCGATTTAATGACCGACCGGTGATGATAATCGGCCATCAAAAAGGCAAGACCCTTAAAGAACGCATGCAACGAAATTTCGGGATGCCCAATCCTGAAGGATACCGGAAAGCCCTCCGGCTCATGAAACTCGCGGAAAAGTTCAATCGCCCGATTCTGACCTTTATCGACACGCCGGGGGCCTACCCTGGAATCGGTGCCGAAGAGCGTGGACAAGCTGAAGCCATTGCGCGGAACTTGTTCGTCATGTCTCGGTTGACCGTCCCGATCATTTCGGTCGTCATCGGTGAAGGTGGAAGCGGAGGAGCCTTGGCGCTCGGCGTTGCAGACCGTGTCCTGATGCTGGAACATTCGGTCTATTCCGTGATTTCCCCGGAGGGATGTGCCGCCATTCTATGGGACAGCCCGGAAAAAGTTCAGACAGCCGCCTCAGCACTGAAAATGACTGCGCAGGACCTGCTGGACCTTGGCGTGATCGACACGATCGTGCCCGAACCCCTGGGAGGTGCGCACCGCGAGCCCGTGGCGATCTACGATCTCGTCGGGAAGACCCTCACCAACCAACTATTTGAGCTGCTTGACCTGCCGGTCGATCAACTCGTCGCGCAACGAGAGCAGAAATATCGTCGCATGGGAGCTGTGACCGGCCTCCTTGTCGAACAGACGTAATCATCCCCATCAGCGCAGCTCCATTTTCAACAACCCCGTCTCCACAAATCTCCGTTCGATCGCCACCAGAATATGCACCGTCAGGTGTTCCCGAAAGGGATCAAGCACGTCCGCTTCCAAGTAGCGGCCGACGGTTCTCGGCAGTCTCCGCCACCAGGCCCGTGCCGACGCGCAGGCCTGTTCAGCAGCATGGGAATCCCCACAGAGAATGCGTCGAACCTCCCGTTCGAAAAAACCAACATGCACCACCTCGTCTTCAAGAATTGACGCGAGATCCGGTCGCAGCATCAACAGGAGACGAGCGAATTCCAACCCCAACGACTCATACCCGTAGATCTGAACCGCTAACGCTGGCCATTGTCCCGGGACAGAGGGAAGACGATCACGTTCACGAGGTTGACGACCGATCAACGACTCAAACTGGGCCAGATGTTTTTGCTCATCTTCTTCATGTTTTCTGAGAAAGCTGTAGACGTTTGCCGGTACGTTCTGCTGTCGGGCGGATCGCACCGTCCACAGGGCCATCGCCTCCGCCTTGAGGAACCGTTCGAGTAAGGGACCTTCACACTCCGCTGGGAGTCTGACGGATAGAGGCTGCTCAAATTCCATGATGGCCACATGGTACGCAAAACGGACCCAGGTTGTCCAAGCAGCCATTTTGTCCAGTACCGAGTGGGTTGACATGCACCCCCAATCTATGTACATCCTTAGCATCGTGAAAAATCCATCGCTTTTTGCGACACGACGCCCAGCTCCACATCGACCCAACCACACAACCCGGCACGAGTGCTTCTGGTCAGACTCACCCATGAGGCAAGGCCTATGACACCCCCTACCGTCACAGTCTCAGCAGTACTTCAACGGATCACTGCGTGCGTGCTGGCGGGAGCCCTCTTCACGGAGATTGGCTGCGTGAGTCGGAGCGCCTACGAACGAGTCAAGGCCGAAACACAAGAACACACGCGAGCACTTGAATCGGTTCGAGACGAGGTGAAGGAGCTTGACCAGGAAATCGCCGGGCTGCAGGCCGCGAATCGGCGTGAAGACGCGACGACCGCTGAATTACGCGCGGCCGTCCAGCGTGAAGAAGAGCAGTTGCCGGCCATGAGACAACGAGCAGAGGCGATGCTCACATCGCTCAAGGGACAAGTTGCGGCGTTGATGAACCAAAGTTGGAGCCTTGCACGTAAGATCGCAGACCTTCGTCATGAGAGTGCATCGTTGCAAAACGCGGCCGCGACGTATAGACAGGAGAGGGAAGATGCCCAGACTCCTCTGCCGATGACCGTGGATGAGGACGAGCCCGGCACCACCTCGGCCATGACAGCTGAACCATTTACTCCATCAGCGTCGCCGACCCTGGAACCAGTCATGGCTCAGCTCACGGAACCAACGCCTTCCTCACCGAGTTTGTCGTCTTCCACACCATCGGTACCGGCACCGTCGATAAATGCGGACCCCCCTGAGATAGACACCTCATGGATCGGCATGATCCTGAGCTGGCTCACCACATTCTGGAACTGGCTCTTCACCTAAGACAATCCCCTGCACGTTCTTGAGACCGGTATCCGTACGTTTATCCCATCGCGGGAGTCTTGCTCCATTGTGCAGCCTTGCCTCCGGCAAGACGGCCGGTTGCAAGACAAGCCGTGAGCAGATAGCCTCCCGTGGGTGCCTCCCAATCCAACATTTCTCCCGCACAAAACACGCCTGGCAGGGAACGCACCATCAAGTTGTCATCAAGCGCCTCGAATGAGAGGCCGCCAGCCGTACTGATGGCTTCCTCGATAGGCCGAGGAGCCGCGAGTATGAGCGGAAGGGATTTTATCGCAGCCGCCAAGCGAGCAGGATCGGCGAACACATCGTTCGGGGCAACCTCACGCAGAAGACCAGCTTTCACTCCTGTGATACCGGCGCACCGTTTGAGGTGCGTGGCCACGGTCCGTTTACCGCGTGGCCGAGAAAGATCGTGCTCAAGCTGCTTCACTGTTTGATCAGGAGCGAGATCGAGCCAGACAGTCGCCCTACCATCAACGGCAATCGTATCTCGCACAGACGCTGAAACCATATATACGATGCCACCTTCCACACCGTTCACGGTAATGACAAACTCTCCCATGCGACGGATTGTCGTTCCATCCCTGCCCGTTACTACAAGTGCGACTGTCTTGACGGGATGTCCGGCAAACTTCGCACGAAAGTGCTCGCTCCACCGAATATTAAAACCACAATTGGCTGGTTGTAACGGTATGATCGGCACCTGCCGTTCGGACAGAAGTTTCACCCATCCAGCATCTGAACCAAGTTGAGGCCAGCTGCCTCCGCCCAGCGCCAATACCGTCGCATCCGCCTGCGCAAGAGATATTCCTTCTGCTGTGAGAAGACGTAGCCTCCCCTGCTCATCCCAGCCGCACCATCGATGTCGAACATGAAACCGAACACCATTCAGTCTGAGCCGGCGAAGCCATAGGCGCAAGAGCGGCGCCGCTTTCAGATCGACCGGAAAGATCCGTCCTGACGTCCCGACAAACGTCCCCACGCCCAGTTCATGAGCCCATACCTGCAGAGCCGACGGAGGAAATGATCGGATCGCCGGTTCGATCAACGCCCGACTCGCACCATAGCGAGAGAGAAAAGATTCCATCGGCTCCGAATGTGTAAGATTCAGACCGCCTTTTCCCGCCAGCAGAAACTTTCGCCCTACAGACGGCATCGAGTCATAGACATCCACCGTGACGCCTGCCGCTATGGCTGCTTCTGCCGCCATAAGGCCGGCCGGTCCGCCTCCGATGATGATAACCGATCCCACTGCTCGCCCCCCCTCACGATTTCGAGACTATTCACACCTGCGACTTCAGTCATCATCCGTACACTGTATTACCTGTATTCATAGGAAATCAGGTCTTGATGCTAGGAACATTCATTCGTTGGCACTCGACTACAGCAATACAGGCTGTGTTCACCCATCCGATCCATTCGTGTGGGATTTTACCAAATTCCTAGATCGTGCATGGCGGCCCAACTCTTGCTCAAATGCACGATCGATCAGCGATGGCCATCGCAGCAAGAAACGCTTTTCATGAGATCGTCATAGGAACGGTCTATTGTTCATCATTCCAATGTAGGAGGAATTCGCATGCACATTCGAGCGACAGGGTGTCTCATTCTTGGCCTTGCCGGAGTATTGTCCGGCACCGTAGAGGAAGTACTTGCCGCAGAAGATCTCTCGGAAAAGAATAATCTCACCGTTACGAGACCGACCCGTCCCCGTTTCCCAGACGATGTGTTTAGCCGCATGTTCCCAGGGCTCCCGCCCTTTGCGCCACAGACCGATGAAACTCGAGAGCAAGCCAAGCAGCTTGGCGTCAAAGGCAGCATCCTTGACGCAGAGGACAATCTGAGCGATCCAAAGCTGTCGATTACAGAGCCAACCTTTAGTCCGAACAATCCCAACAATCCGAACATGACCGCCGGAGTCACTTTCTTCGGTCAGTTCCTCGACCATGATCTCACCCTCGCATTAAAAGCGCCGCTGCTTGAGCGAACCGAACCCAGGCGAACCACCAATTTCCGAACCGCCGAGTTTGACCTCGACAGTGTGTACGGGAATGGTCCTACAGGATCGCCTGAACTGTACGATACCAGTTCCGGAGACATCAAATTCAAGGTGGAAGCTATTCTCGGCTCAGAAGCATTGTCTCGGAATGGAGCTCAACGATTCGACCTACCCCGCGATCCGAGTAACAATAATGCGATCATCGCAGACAGCCGAAATGATGAAAACCTCCTCCTCAGCCAATTTCACCTGGCCATGCTGAAGTTTCACAATGCCGTGGTTGATCGGTTACGTGCCGATCCAGCCAATGTCACCCGTTCTGCTCAAGACGTGTTCAAGGAGGCTCAGCAACAAGTACGGTGGCACTATCAATGGATCGTACTCAATGAATTCCTGCCGCTGACGATCGGACAAGATCGAGTGGATGAGATCTTGCGGAACGGTCCACGCTTCTACAGGGTAACCGACCGGACGCAGGACTCGGTCTTTCGCTCACCACGCCGTGAGCCGTTGATTCCCGTCGAGTTCGCGGTAGCGGCCTATCGGTTCGGCCATTCCCAGATTCGTCCGAGTTATCGGGTGAATTTCGGGGCAGCTGATGGAAACGAGTTCTTCGCCTTCATCTTCACCGAGTCAGCCGCTCAGGAGGGTGACGACCCTAATGATCTTCGCGGGGGGAAGCGCGCACCACGCCGATTCGTCGACTGGCAGACCTTCTTCAAGTTCGACGATGTCAACTTTCGTCCCAATAAGAAGATCGACAGCAAGCTGTCGACGCCCTTGATGTTGCTCCCAGGTTCACCTGTGCCGGCGCCAGGCTTGCCGAATGACGGCGTCCAATCATTGGCCTCTCGGAATCTCATGCGGCATGTGAATTTTGGGATTCCATCCGGACAAGCCATCGCGCGGGTCATGGGCGTCCGAGTCTTGACGCCTGCGCAGCTCGCGGAACTGGCTCCCTTCAACATGGATAAGAGCACCCCTCTCTGGTACTACATCCTCAAGGAAGCAGAGGTATTCGAGAACGGTCTTCGGATGGGCCCGGTGGGAAGCCGAATCGTCGGCGAAGTCTTTATCGGCCTCTTAAAAGCCGATAAAGACTCCTACCTCACCGTCAACAAGAACTGGAAGCCGACCTTGCCCTCAGCCACTCCCGATGACTTCGAGATCACGGATCTCTTGAAGTTTGCAGGCGTGGTTCCTCCGCTCCAATAGGTTATTCCCCCTCCTCACAACAGCGAGGGGTATCTGCTAAGCGCGGGTACCCCTCGGTCGTAACTCCCTGCTCATGATTTGTCCGCTGCACAGGATCCGTTTGGGGCGCAGCCATCGTAGTTCGTCGAGCGAGTGCGATAGTCGATCACGCCACCACTCTCATTAAATTCAATTAAGCAATAGTCATCAAGCATCCGCTTGAGCTGTTTGCGCCCCCGTTGCACGCGGGATTTGATGCCGGAAAGTGAGATACCCAGCTGTTTGGACGACACGAGCGAAAAATTCAGGGCCGGAGCTTTCAAGTCGAACTTGGCATAGTCGGCCACCTGCTTCTGCGGCTTCACGCTGAACACCTTTTCGTAGAACGCCACGGGCTTAGACACATCCCGCACATCCACTGAAATAGGGGGAGGCATAGGACACCTCCTTAAGAGAGAGCTGCGGATGATTCCGCACTCATCTCTATAGGCGGAGGAGGCTCGAAAAGGATGCAACCAGGACAAACCTATTGCAACGGTAACCTAAACCTCTAGAAATGAACACCCAGCAAGAACAGACATGACTATAGCGATGCCGGCCTTCCCGTCAGAACAATTCCGGCTTGAGTAGGCAGCCCCCCAGTCAATCCTGCAGTACCCTGTACACGCCGCCGGAGTCATCCCACCTCCACAACTCCGTGGTTCTGCGCAGAACGTTCAGACGATCCACGCTGTCGTCCGCATTCCACCCAAAGTGACGCGTCACGATTTTAAAATCGTTCATACTCGTGGGGCGAGGCATCACCTGAAGGATCGATTGGACCAAGGCCGGCTCTCCTGAAGCGGCTGATTCTCGCATGTCAAAGCCTCGTTCCATCGAACGATTGAAGACCATCCTGAAGCTGCTCTGCTCCTGACGAACGAGATAGAGGTGACTTGTCATCAACCCTTGATGCATCACCGGATGACGGATAGCGACGGCACGTTCGAGATCATTAAGACTATACACAGCATGGTCGAAGGCCAACGTGCCGTGCCCCCCGTGAGCCAATAGGGCTTTGGCCACGGCTCGCACCACCGGTGTCCCCTTCACATCGTCAAACAACACCAGATCTACACTGTATTCGGTCACGCCATAGGTCGGACGCTGACCGCCTTCTTGCTCATAGGTTTCGATCATGACCAGCAGCTGGCGAGCGTCTTTCCCACCCCATGACATCGAGGCTAATAATTGCGCGCCATGCTCCTTGTCGATGCCATGCGTCGCACAATCATGCGCTGGGTAGACTAACGACACGAGTTGGCACTCAGACCAGTTGGAATAGGCTGCGGGAATTGTCGACGGATCAGCGGCCCATGCGTGAACGAGCCAGATCCAAAGCGAAAGGCCAAGCACACAACACAGCGCCCGCGCGGCGCGAAGCGATAACCGGACGTCGTCGGCTGCTCGGTTGTAATTGGACATCCCTTAAAACACTACGCACTCCGCTCACAGGCACGGGTGCTGCTCATTATCGATACCGCGTGCCCGCGCCGACCCAGACGCGTTGATCAGCCGCTCAATGACGCCGCAGTGATTCTAGGAAGGAAGAGCGAGAACGGCAAGCGTTCAGCGGTTTCACGCTGTGTCAGCAACATGGTCCCTGACAGAATCCATCCTCAACACAGCCTACTTCCAGAGCCTGTTACTCTTCGCCTTCAAATCGTGTCTGTTCATATACCATCAGCAGAATCCTGCTAACTACGGGCCTCATTTCTTGTCTCTGGTGCGATTCCCCCCTTGAGCTCCGGAGGTCGATGAAAGACCATTCCGACCGTAAAGGGGCAAACTCCGCGCCCACCATTACCAACTCGATGGATGCTCTGAACTGTTCCCCAAACGTGAAGATCTGTGCCTCTTCAAACCTGTCGGATGGATAGAGCAGAATCATAGAAGGAGAGGTCCTAAAATCACTCAATCGGGAAAGAGAATTCCTCCATACTTTCCCGGTTGCTCCTCATCATAAGAAATCAGCGGCTTCCGTACAAGATCAGTTCGGCATGTAAGGACAGAGAACGCCGGACATTATCGTCGAAAGGCATCCTTGCCTTTTATCACGTCCTGTAAGAGTTGATCGGCGAGTTTGCCGGCTTTCCAGCGGCGGTAGCGTTGAAAACTCAGCAACCACAGCACCACCCCACCGACTCCGACCAGCATCATCCAGACCGTGTCATCCATTGAACTACAATACCCATGGCTGCGTCGTTTAGGCAAGCCGAGTACGGCAATGACTTTGGAATCCTAGAACCTGCTATGTCGTTCGTCATGAACTGAATGTAGAAACTGATAAACCATGTTTGTCATGGTGTGGATGGATTGATCTCTGGGAGTGGGAATCAATCAGAGCCTTCAAGAGTGCGAAGCCTCCGGCATCGTGGTGCACCAGAACGTACAGCTACCCTTCGCTGGGCTATAGCGACTCAACTACTTCCACAGAGAAAAGGCCGTCGGAATTCTGAGCGTCACTTGGAGATCCGGGGCTTCTCGTGTGGCACCGACCCCGACGACGAAGTTGACAAAGCTGCGGTCACTCCATCGATAGGACCCTCCGATCAACAAGACTCCGATATGTGTGGCTTGCGGGGCGGTAGTCAGCAGCAGGTTCGACGCGGACGTCGGCTTCGAAAAGATCGTGTGGTCGTACCCTAACGTCACCGAGAGCTTTTCATTGAGGGAGAGGCCTAGGCCGATATTGGCATTGCCCCCACTTCCCGGATCGACGCGCCCGATTCCGCTCCCCACATCACGTGGAATATTATAGATGAAGCTCGCACCGCCGAAGAATACGACAGGATCACTGGGAAAGAGCACCGTAAGGCCCGGTTGGACAATGTAAAAGCCGGACCCCGTCGGCAACTCGGTTTGAACACCGGTAACCGGATCTTGCGGCACTTCGAACGGCCCCGTCCCACTGGTACTCTTAAATCGTGTGAACGCAATAAAATACGGTTTATCGGGCCCACCTTGGTTGATTTGGTACCGTCCGGTCGTTTCAACATCTCCGAGACCTGAACCGTTGAAGGTCGACAGGGTATCAGCCTGAGACGGTGTGGCGACGGGTCGCTGGGTAATGGAGTCCTCTCGATAGAGATAGGGCACCCGCACTTCGACCTCCAACCGGTTCGTGATGCCATACCGCCCGACCAGTGACGCGGTATAAATATCCCGGCTGACGCCTTGGATGTTAATGAGTCCGATAGTAATGGCTGGAACAATAGTGAACCCGGTCAAGGTCACCCGATTGCTGCTCAGATGGGCGAACTGCAAAGATGGTTCGACAATGAGTGTACCCTTAGGTGTGAGCACTCCGGCTCCAGGCAAATCAAACGTCCGAACCATCCAGGACGGAAGAACCTCTTTCTTGTGCTCCGGAGCGACTCCCACTGGGCCTGAAGGTTTCGCTTCCGCAGGAAGCCCTTGGCCGCTATGCTCCTCCTGTTCAGACTGCTGCGGGTGGACAGTCTGGGCGACCTGTTGATCTACAAGAAGATAGGCGGAGGGATCTGGGCAAGACTGCGCCTGGCTTTCTGGAGTGTTCACCCCCTTGGGTGTCAGAACACGGCTCATCCGCTTGGCAAGAAATCCCTGTTGAGCGGCACTCACCTCCTCGACCATCGGGTTCACGATGAGCCCCAGGGATAGCACGCACCACACGACCGCTCGAGTGTTCCGGATCATTCGCTCCACGTCGGTAACCTATCCTTCCAGGATCAAGACTTTGCTTAATGATGGATCGCGCTGATATTGGCCTGTGACAGCTCGTTACCGAGGTGAAGTGATCGAGCCCACGTAAGGGCTTCCACGGTTGCATTGATGACGGTATCGGTCTGAATGGTTCTATTGTCAAGCGAGTTCTGTATGACGGTCATATGGGGCGGAAGCGACGGTGTATCATGAGCGATCGAATTGCCGGGTCCGCTTTGAATGAACGTGAAGGTCTCATCCGGCTGACGATCAGGCACCTTCATGTCCGGACGATGCATGACCGCTTGGTGCATGTCCCGCTTTATCTCTGACCGGTTTCCAAATGCTTTTATTTCTGAATGCTCTAACAGTCGTTTCATGTCCGGAATATTCAGCATCGTCGAGCTAAAGAGCTTCTCATTGAGAAACACGTTTCGTTCAATTCCGAACGATATCACGGGACCTTTCGAGTCCATCTGAAATCCTCCCCGCATGCTGTCCAAGACTGCGTCACTCACCGGCGTTCCACACGTAAAGTCCGTATCTCTCACGGACGCCATGACTGGAGTCATGATCGATATGCCTAGAAGAGTCAGCATGACAAGCTGCAGCATCCGACGGATCGGCTGTAATAAGAGAGTCATTAGAAATCCCCCCCTCCTGGGCGAAACAGAACAATATTGTTCAATGTGTCGGCGCTGAGCGGTCGTCCCAGCGGCGAGGTCGGACGGACGCTCCAATCACGGGCTGTGTTGAATTCCCCCCGTGCCGGTGAGTCATGAATGACAAAGACCACCCGACTGGGCCAGGAAGCTTCGAACTGCTCGCGCGGCACCACCCGTAAGCCCACTGCCGGATCGCCGAGCAGGACCTTATTCCCACGCAGGCCTTTGACCACCACAAAATGGTGATAGCCGTTGTCCACCATGAGGACGATCGCCGGAATGCCGGCTTTCGAGAGGTCGTCCAACGAGACCTCAAATCCGTCGGCTGGATACCCCTGCGCCTCTAAGAATCGTTTCATGTCCAGGAATGAAAACCCTTCTTTCTGGATTTTTCCCTGGTTGCCGTGGTCGAACATGGTTTGAAACGCCACTTCCTCCGTGGTCGGAGTATCATAGTGGTAGGTGAGAAGCGTGGCGATGGCGGCCGAACCACAACTGTAGTCGTATTTCTGCAAGACCACGGACCGGACCTTGAGCTCGCGCATGCTCCAGACCTGAAGCAGCATTCTGCCCCCGACTCCCGGCGAGACTTCGACCGTCGCCGCCGTCGCTCCGCCCACGGTTGACAGCAAGATGATCACACACCAGATGGCGAGTTTCATTGACATCGATCCCTATTTCATCGTGAGGTTCAGAACAGTCCCGCTCTGAATGATCACGTTGTTCCCTGAGTTTTGGATAACGATCGGCAGACCGCTCGCCCCCGCAAATGCCCCGCCAGCGATCGTATTGGTTCCGGTTACGTTATCGGTCGCTTTATTGTTGAACAGCTTCGCGTTCAGCATGTTTGCATTGATCGTCACCGGGCCGGTATCCGTCCCCCCTCGTTGAGATTCCAATTGAGCCACGGGAAGCGGTTTGCCCCAGGATTTCATTTCAGGATTCTCCGGCGGACCGGCATGAGCCATTCCTACGCAGAACCCAAGAATACTCACCACTGTTGATAAATAGGTACGCATGGTCCCCTCTCTGGTCGTGAATGCGGCAGGAAGGCTGGAGGAGCGACCGCTCCTCCAGCCAGTTTCTGCTTAGTGCCCGACCGTCACATTCGCCATTGTGGTAACCCCAACCTGTTGCAAGGCTGCGATCCCCGTATTCTGAATGGCCACGGTCACACCCGCCGCACCGGTGAAACCAGACAGCGTGTTCGATGCATTGAAGGTTCCGGCGCTTCCACCATGCGCATCCCCTCCTCGACCACCTTTCCCGCCGTTTCCACTGTCCTGGTTCTGTGCAGCCGCATAGCCGCTCTCCGCGTTGCCGGTGTTTCCGCCATTCCCACCCGTTGCTGAACCACCATTGCCAGCGGTTGCGTTCCCAGAGTTTCCACCGGTTGCTGCACCACTGTTTCCACCGGTCGCCGCAGCACCGTTCCCACCTTGTGCTTGGCCACCTCCACCACCTCCGCCAGCGGTTGCGTCGCCATTCGCATCTCCACCGCGGCCACCAGCGCCGGCGCCAAGACCAACGCTACCATTACCACCATTACCGCCATTGCCGTTACGCTGGGCAGAGCTGTACCCTCCATCACCAGCCTTGGCCTTGCCGCCATTCCCGCCATCGGCATAGCCACCGTCGCCGGTCTTGGCCTTACCGCCATCACCAGTGTAGGCATCGCCGTTGTAGCTCTTAGCTTTACCACCATCCCCGCCGTTGCCACTGTAGGCCTCACCGGAATGGGCTTTGGCCTTGGCATAGCCATCTCCGCCATACCCTCCATAATTCCCATTATTTTGAGCATCGCCACCATAATTCCCGATTCCATGGACGGTATTGTGCGACACATACCCATCGAGCTTGGTGGCATTGACGATGTGGGTCTTATTGAATGCGTTGGTCAGATTCACATCCAAGGCGGTATGAGCCGTTGAATGGTTGTTGGCTGCAGCTCCGAACGCGCCGGAGTTTTTGGCTTTCCCATCCCAGACCGTCTTCTCGTTATGGCTGTCTTTTGTCACAGTCTTCGTGTCGTTATCAGTCTTCGTCACGGTTTTGCTGTTGTCGTTATTGCTGTCCTTCACGGTGTTGTAACTATCCGTAGCTGTCTTGGTCTTCGTATAGGTATCGTTATCATTCTTCGTGATCGTCTTCGTGTCGTTATCGTTTTTTGTGATGGTCTTCGTATACTCGTTATTGCTGTCCTTCGTCACGGTCTTCGTATCATTATCGTTCTTGGTAATAGTCTTCGAATACTGATCGTGGCTATCAACATTCTTTGTCTTGGTGATAGCCTTTGAGTGGTCAGACGCCACGGAACTGCCGTTGTCGACCGTTTGAGCTCCTGCGAATGGAGCAAGGCCCAAAGCCACTGCTACCACTGCCGTCGTGATCATCACGTTCTTCATTGCATCCTCCTCACAGTTAATGGGTTGATGAAAGACTTCCCAATCACACTCACGCTGCTATCACGGCGGCACGTCACCTCCCTTCCACATCTTTATATCCACATTCCCCTGCTCAATAGTTTGACGTCTGCCGTGTTCGACTCTGTCCCTAGAACGACACTGATCATCTCGCACTGCCCATATCACCGGTTCGAGAATGGAGAGAGCAATTCATGAGCCAGACCGTAAACAGTCAGGCTAATTAAATACTTATGCTGTTAGGATTCACAATGGTGTGGATAGAACAAAGCAAGTCTGCTGGTTATCTCAGTGTTGTAACATCACCGGCGCGAATGCCTGCCGCCATCCAGAGAAACTGCAAGAGAGCGCTTCTCGTCATATTCGTCAGTGCAGGAAGATAATCATGTTGATCTTCAGATGGTTACCAAAATGGCACGACCGGTCCTGACTACTGCAGCAATAGCCTCTGTGGAATTACGCCATGTTGCGTAAATAGACGGAGCTAAACGCCCCTATTTAGATAGGACATTGATGGAAACTGTCGTGGTATCAATTGGATAGAGTTCATATTCCAGACAGACTCTTCGACTCATATCTGTCTCATAATAGTACACCTTCACCATAATTTCGTGGACCCTATCGCTCCTACTCGAATGACAACTACTTAGAGCGCGTAACAAAATGATCTCAGAGATTTCGATGGCAGATGAGGCAGGCTGTTAGCTTGACCAGCGCTTCGTAGTTCTCGGCCCGCCTCTCGGTGCGGATCCTAATCTTCCCATAGCGCTTGAACCAGGCCAGGGTTCGCTCGACATACCAGCGTGTCTTGCCGAGCCCAGCGCCATGCTCGGTCCGCCGTTTCGCGAGTTGTGGCTCGATCCCACGGCGTCGAAGCTGATCGCGGAGCGGCTCGGAGTCATAGCCTCGATCCCCTTGCAGCCTGTCCGGTCTTTGTCGTGGCCTGCCTTTTTTTCCCCCGAACCTTCGGCACCCCATCCACCAGCGAGATCACCTGGGTGACATCGTGGGTATTAGCGCCGCTCACCTGGATTGCCAGCGGAATGCCCTTAGCATCGACCAGCACGTGTACCTTCGAGCCCAGCTTGCGGCGATCGGTGGGATTGGGGCCTGTTTGCTCACCGCCGCTCGGTGCCTTCGTGGTCGCACTATCAACCAGCGCGCGAGACCAGTCCAGCTTGTCGGCTCCGTGGAGCTCAGCCAAGAGCACCTCGTAGAGCTTCTGAAACACACCGTTCCGGTGCCACCGCTTGAGCCGACGCAGACAGGTCATTCCGGAGCCGCACCCCAGCTCAGCCGGCATCTCGCGCCACGGATGCCGGTACGCAGCACGAAGATAATGCCGGTGAGAACGGCGCGGTCGTGCAGGGGCTTGCGGCCCGGATACCGGCTTCGCCGCCGGCGCGGCTTAGGGAGCAGGGGGTGGACTCGCTCCCAGAGGTCGTCGGGGAGCCATTTCGAGACGGTTCCTGGCATTCGTTCCTCCATAATTGCCAGTATGCGGCATCACGTCCCGAAACATCATCCGCCCCTCACCCGTCATTTTGTTACGCGCTCTAAGAAGCCTGTACGACTCTACGTTCAGATTGCCGTATCTTGGGAAAAGAGACTACCGGGTGGAAAGAGATCAAAGACGGTACACACTCGCAGTGCTCTCAGGATCAGTCAGCAGCACAGTTTTCCCTTAACAAAACATTCTGCAGTGCGACGGCCTGATTATGCTGTTCATCTTTGGCCGAATAGAGCAGCGTGACCGGGCTGGCCTTTGCCTGTTCTGTAATCACGGAAAGCAGCGCTTCCTTCGCTTTGAGTTCAGCACGATATCGACGTTGAAACTCCTCCCACCGAGCCGGTTCGTGATTGAACCATGTTCGCAAAGCCGTCGATGGACTGATCTCTCTGAGCCAGAGATCAAGCTTTGCCTCAGCCTTAGAAACTCCGCGAGGCCAGACTCGATCGACGAGTACCCGAAAGCCATCAGACTCAGCCGCTGATTCATAGACACGTTTGACCAGGATCTTCCCCATTGGACTACATGCCGATAGTTCCGATCTGATTGATTTCCTCAGGAAGTAACGTGAATCGATCAGATTGCAAATCATCTTTCATATGCTGAAGATTCGTCGTGCCGGTCAACGGCAGCATGCCGACTTGCTGGGCAAAGCGGAAGACAACTTGTGCGAGGCCGGCCTGATACTTGGCCGCCATCGTCCGGATGGCCGGTTCGGCAAAGATACCCGTGTTCGCCGTCAACAGTGAAAACCCTTCATAAATTATGTTGTTCGACCGGCATATCTCACGCACGCCTTGATCCCACCGGAAGGCCGCGTAGCAGCGATTCTGCACGACCATCGGTTTGTGCCTGGCTTTCGTACAGAGCAGACTCAGCTGCTCCGCCGAGACATTGCTGATCCCGATCATTTTGGTTTTGCCGGAATCATACAGCGACTCGATAGCCGCCCAGACTTCCCAATCTTCAGTCCCGAGACCACGCCGTGAATAGGGTCCATGCAACACGTACGAGTCGAGATAGTCCGTATGGAGATGATCGAGGGAACTGGCAAATGATTGCTGCACCTGTGTCGTGATACTCGCGCGTGCGTCGTACGGAAGACGATGGTCCTGACCGTTGACGGGTGTGAACTTCGTTTGCAGAAACAACTTGTCGCGGGTGATGCCCTGCGTCGCCAATTGCAGCAGCGCCTCTCCCACCCGTGCCTCATCGTAATGCACGAGTTGATTGGCAGTATCAATAGCGGTAAACCCAGCTTCCACCGCCTGAAGCACCAGCCCGGTGGTGGCCTCTTTCTTCCAGGCCGTCCCGTACATGAAGGAAGGAATCGTGACGTTGTTATAGGTAGTCAATGACATGGCAGCATCTCCGGTGGATGCTCGTACCATACACAGTTCCCAATGGTGGTCTCAACGGAAGAATTGATGACGTGTGTTTGCCCTCTATACACCGCAACAAATTGATTCGACTCCACTCCTCAATCCCAAGACAGAAACACGAGACAGACGGCCTTCCTATTGTTCCGTGAACCGGCAGGGGTGATTCAACGGATCAGGAAGCCTTATGCTGATCAGACGCAAGACCTCCCCCAACCTTCCCTTGTCTCTTCCCGTAGAACTTCAGAACCGTGATGCCGTGAGAGTCACATCAGCGTCAGGCCAGGCTTTGCGAAAACGCGCGTCGGTTGCAGTCGCGTCATCCTTCTTGCCCTGCGCTCGGAGCGCCTGTGCAAGGCCGAACAGAGACCATCCGTTCTCCGGAAACCGCCGGAGGTCTTCGCGATACACCATCTCAGCCTCCGCAGACCGGCCGGCTTTCAGCAGCGCGGCGCCGAGCGAATGTCGAACGGGGTAGTACCACTTGGGCGGCTCGAAATAGAGCCCTGCATCTTCAATCTTGACCGCTTCCTGGAAATGAGTGATAGCCGCATCAACTTCACCTCGGCGAACGGCAATCTCACCGGACAGCGCCTGCACGGCGATGGAGAGCGCTGTCTTCCCTTCCGCCCCTTGCGGCGTTGCAGCATCACTCGCCGTCACGTTGTCGAGCGCGGCTCGCGCGTCGGCCCATTCTGCTTTGGCAGCATGAGCCACACCCCGGGCGTACTGTGCCATGGCGTAGGAGAAGCGGATGTCTTCAGGTGGAAGCGGCGCAGCCAGGACCTCATCCCATTTCCCGAACGTCGTGAGCGTGAGGACATGATACGGCAGCATTTCTTGAAGCATTCCAACCTGGCGCGCGGCATCAAGGTTCACCTTGGACGTCAGCGTATCAGCCGCTTCGATCGCCTGCGCACTGCGCCCGGCCATAGTGGAAGCGAAGGCAAGAAAGTGGATATTGTGCGGGTAGTAGGCGAGCGGATAGACGCCCATCGGATGCTGCCCTTCGATAAACACCTCGTCGGAATGGATCGCATGTTGATTGGCCTGTATGGCGTCGTTCCAGCGTCCGACACGGATGTAGATGTGCGCAGGCATATGAACCATATGTCCTTCGCCGGGCATGAGTCGTGCGAGCCGTTCGGCACACGGCACCGCGGCCTTTGGATTCACCGCTTCGACGGCATGAATATAGTAATGACAGGCACCGGGATGATTGGGATTGCGTGCGAGCACACGTTCAAGCTGATGTACGATTTCAGTTGTGCCAGGATAGGGCCTCCCATCCGGTTTCCAGTAATTCCACGGGCGAAGGTCCATTAGTGATTCGGCATACAGCGTCGCAGCATCGAGATCCTTGGGATAGGTTTTCGCGACTTTTTCCATCGCCTGCGAGTACGACGTATCCAGCCTGGCTCGATCGGTCGGTGGGTCTGCCTCATAACGCTGTGCGAGTGCGTCAATGTAGGCACGCTCATGGGCCGAGGCGTGGGACTTGAGCGACAACGCTTTCTGCACGGCTTCATACGCTGCAACCCCGCTCGCCCTGTCCATAGGAGCGTTGACGTGAGGACCATAAGCGAGTGCGATCCCCCAGTAGCACAGCGCACAGCTGGGATCGAGCCCTACGGCGTGTGTGAATGAACGGATGGCTTCCGTATGATTAAATCCGTAAGCGAATCGTAATCCCTGGTCAAAGTACTGCTGGGCCGCAGAACTTTTTGTGGAGATACGTTTGTGATGGGAGCCAAGATCGTTATAAAGAGGAACCGTGTCAGCATGGTTCGTGTGAGGTACGTCAGTCTCTGATGGCTCTGTGGCGGTACTGGACAGCGTACAGCCCAGCAAAACCGCCGCCGTGAATCCAATAATATGATCAAACTTCATAACAGTCCTCCTTCTTGGTCATCGAATGTATGGTACTGTGTTTGAGCTATCGTATTCGAGGTATCAGTATCGTCAGGATCATTCCCACATTGATCAAGCAAAACCAGATCACGACTGTTCCCATATCAAGCATAATCGTCGTCACGTTCTTTCTATGACCGTATATTCAACTGCCTTCTGTTCTCTATGGATACTTACCACTCTCCCCGGATCCCAATGACTTCCAGATATTCCGCGTAAACCGCCGTGCAGTCTGGTCCGGCCTGGTTATGCGCGCCCCAGAGACTTTCCAGCTCTTGCCGCAACCGAGCCTGTCCTTCATCGTCAAGTGGTGCGAAGGCCCGATTCATCGGTCCGTAATACAACCGAAAGAATTCCACGACCTCCGACGGTGGGAAGGGATAACTGAAGAGGTACTCCCGCCTCGCCAGATTGAGATGTGACAGCCCGTGGCCAAGTCGCTCACGAACCGTCGGCTCATCGCCCCATAACACCGGAGCCGGCATCCCGGACGGTGCGATGAACTTCGACACAGCCTTGAACATCCGCCCGACAAACCCTTGCGGCGTCCAATTGGCCATGGCGATGGTGCCACCTGGGACGCACACCCGAAGCAGCTCACGGGCAACCAGTTCAGGTCGTGGGGCGAACATGGCGCCGATGAGACTAACGACGACATCGAAACTCGCGTCGCCGAACGGAAGCAATTCGGCATCGGCCTCCTGGAACTGAGCCATCAGCCCTTCCGCCTGGGCGCGAACCTGTGCCCGCTGCACCAAGTTCCCGGCGATATCCACACCGGTGACTTTGATGCCGTCTTTCGCCGCCATCAGCGCGAGTTGACCGGAGCCACAACCCACATCGAGCAATTGGCTACCCGGCGCGATGGTGAGTCGCTCATAAAACTCGCGGGCGCTACTTTCCATAAATCGGGAAAAACGATCATAGTCCCCGGCTGTCCAAATCTTCTTGAGCTGAGCCTTGAGGCCCTCCATTTCTCCCATCGTGGCATTCGTCATGATCTTCTCCTCCCTTCGTCACCGTATTGATTCGATGGCGCGGCCCACTGTGCCACGCTGTCCCTGTGTGTACTGTACAGGACAGGCGCTGCAGCGTCTTAGCAGACCGTCTAGTTCTCTTATCAGGAGAATGCTAAGCTACGCGATCACTTAGCCGAGCGTCCGACTTCTTTAGCCGTCACGCTCTGCTACCGAACGGGATCCTATGGATGTCTTGTCTGAAATGCTAAAGACCGTGAAGCTGGACGGCGCGGTGTTCTTTCACGGTGAGTTCTCTGCTCCATGGTGCGTGCGCCAGCCGGATGGGTGCGCCATGGCGTCATATCTTTCTTCCGCTTCCAGCCATGTCATTATTTTTCATCTCCTTACTGAGGGGCACGGCTACGCTCGCATCGAGGAGCATGGACGACCGGTCACCCTCTCACCCGGTGACGTCGTCATGTTCCCGCACGGCGATGCCCACCTTATGGGTAACGGTCATCCCGTCACGCCGGTCGACAGCACCGAGCAACTGCAGCACGTTCTTGCGGAGGGGAAAATGGTTTCCCAATTTGGCGGGGGAGGCGAACTGACCAGATTGATCTGCGGCTACATGGCCTGCGATTCGCAGCTCTGCCGGATGTTCCTGGCGGGGTTACCTCCCCTGCTCAAGATCAACATGAGGGATAGCCCGTCGGGAAAATGGCTTGAAGAGACGCTTCGCTATTCGGTTGAACAGGCAGATGCCTCGGGCCCAGGCGCCACCGCCGTCGTGGCTAAATTATCCGAGGCGTTGTTCGCCGATACGCTACGGCGGTACATCGAGAAGCTGCCGGCTTCGCAAACCGGCTGGCTTGCCGGAGTAAGGGATCCGGATGTGGGGAAAGCGCTGGCGCTGTTGCATAAGCAACCGTCCCACCCCTGGACGATTGCCTCACTGGCCGAAGCAGTCGGTCTCTCACGTTCAGTCTTGGCCGAGCGATTTCGGCATTATCTCTCAGATACCCCGATGGGATACCTGACTCGCTGGCGATTGCAGCTCGCCGCTCAAGTGCTGACGTCCACATCCAAGAGCGTGGCGGAAGTAGCGGGCGAGGTGGGATATGAGTCGGAGCCTTCTTTTAATCGTGCGTTCAAACGGGAGTTCGGCGTCCCGCCCGCACGGTTCCGCAGCCAGACCAGACGTACTCACCAGAAAAACTAATCGGGTGCATGGCTAGGGGGCAGCCATCCCCTTCAGGCGACTCGGACTGTATTATTAACCTGTCGCTTCTTCCCGTGTGCTGGAGGCACGCCGATCTACGTCTCCATCATCTCCAGCCTGGCATCAAATTCATGTCCACAGACTGTGCAGTGGATACAATCCGATTCGACAACGAATTCATCGGTTCGAATCCCCATGCCACCACAATCTGGACAGCGGGCAAGATGAACTCGCTCATCACTCACTGTTTCGTATTGAGTTCCGCGAAGGCAATAGATCGGCTTTCCATCGAGCAGCCATGGCCGCCCTTGTTTATCAACGACCGGCAGGACAAGATAATGATGATTCACGTAGTCTTCCAGGTCCTGCTGGTTGGTGAACCCGTCTTTGATCAACTTGCCCCCCATTACCTCGTAAAGAGCGTTTCCTTTGGTGATTGTCTTCATCGGCCCCATTGCTCCCTCCCCTCGTTAGCGATTGGTGTATGAACACACCCATCGTCCCCAATCCCATCGTCTTACCCGAACATTCCCCCACGCTCATACCCACAAGGATCGAGTCAACACCGTACCGTCATGCGGCTCGCCTGCTGATGGCTGATGGTTCCGGTGTGCGATCACCCGATCCGCCGGCATTTAACCTCGATTTCTGTCCCTCCTTGTCGTCATCCAAAGACAGTAAGCGGATACACGCAATCACCATGATCACCATGGCTGTGAGCCCGATGACGATTCCCCAATATCCCCATGACATACATCACCTGCTCGCACCATGCGATGCGAGTCCTTTGTGAGATTGCCAGTACAAATCTCTTCTGTGGAGTCCATTCCCATGCCCGCTCGTCATCCGACCTTCTTGCGGCGGATGGATGACATCGAACTGTTCCTGTCTGAATCTGGTCTGGTGCGAGGAAAGGGCCCGTCTAGTGAGGGATGCACACCCGGCAGGTCCGAACCGTAAGGACTGTGCTCCACGGAGGACCATGATCACCACCTCCTGAATGAGGCGGTTGCGACGTGACAGTATTACCCTACTCTCAAGTGGTACACAGAGCAAGGGGGGCTCCATCCGGTTTCACCTTCAATACTCCCTCGTCAAGGTGATCAACCTTCCGCAAGCACGCCAGCCATCTCCTCGTCCCGTGAGGTGATAAGCTGTCCTGTTTCTACAGTGGTAGTCTCGGGGTCAGACTTGATAGAGTGCAGCCATGGAATCCGATGAACAGATCACAGTGACAGAACTCCGGCTCACCTACCGCTACATCAAAGACCATTCCTGGGTGGTGACGGCCATCAACGGTTTTCTCTCCGCTTACTTCATGGAACAGCCGAGCTTTCGTGTACAACGTCACTTCGATGAATTGGAATCCGGCATGCACGTCTGGATCTGCGAAGTGCCCGGTACGATGAAGATGACGACTCTCTTACGAAGGCTCCAAGCAGATATCCCCCCCTGCCGATATACTCATGTCACAACCGAACCGACCGTCCCTCCACAATATGTCATCGACTCTCGTGAATCGAGTTGACGACCGAACGTTGCGCTAATGTGCAAAGCACGTGGCCGGAACATGATAGTGGAGTATAATGCACCATCATGAATCGTGTGCTCGTGCTTGGGGCTGGAAAGATCGGCTCCCTCATCGCTTGCCTTCTGAACCAGTCCGGTCGGTACGACGTTCATCTCGGCGACATGACCCTGGAGGCGCCGACCCATCTCGTCAACCAGCTCAAGTTGGAACGAGTGACGCCGTGCCTCCTGGATGTTCGACATCCGGACGCAGTCAGCACGTATCTCTCCGCCCATCGATTTGATGCTATTCTCTCGAGTCTCCCCTATTTTTGTAACCCCACGGTCGCCGGCCTGGCCTTGACCCATCAGTTGCATTATTTCGATCTCACGGAAGACGTCGAGGTCACCAACCAGATCAAAGTGCTCAGCGCAGGAGCCACCCATGCCTTTATGCCGCAATGCGGTCTGGCACCGGGGTTCATCAGTATCGTGGCGCACGAGCTCATGACACATTTTGATACGTTGGACACGGTCAAGATGCGTGTCGGTGCGCTGCCGGTCCATCCCAGCAATGCCCTGAAGTATTCGCTGACATGGTCGACCGATGGACTGATCAACGAATACGGCAACGTCTGCTATGGGATTGAGGAAGGCGAGAAAGTCCCGCTTCAGCCGCTCGAAGGCTACGAAACGATCGAGCTGGACGGCCTGCTCTATGAGGCGTTCAATACGTCGGGCGGACTCGGCACGTTGGCCGATAGTTATGCCGGCAAAGTCCGCACGATGAATTACAAGACCCTCCGCTACCCGGGCCACTGTGAAAAAATCCATCTTTTAATGAAGGACCTCAAGCTCAATGAAGACCGGGACACCTTGAAACGCGTCCTCGAACGGGCCGTGCCGCAGACCTTACAAGATGTCGTCTTGATCTATGCCTCGGTCACGGGCACAAACAAAGATGGTTTCTTCGAAGAGAATTACGTCAAAAAAGTGTACCCGCAATGCATCAAAGGCAGGCTCTGGTCGGCCATCCAAATGACAACCGCATCCAGTGTCTGCTGCGTCATGGACCTTGTCTTGAGTCATCCTGAGCAGTACCATGGATTCATCACTCAGGAATCCATCTTATTGCGAAACTTCTTGGACAACGAATTGGGAGGTTGCTTTCGATGAGCACGAGTCACTCCGCATTGAGAGACCTTGGCATTCAAGCCGTCAACTCCGGTGGCAGTACCGGCACTGGGTGGTGGTCGGGTCGCAATGATGGAACGTTGCTCCCCTCGATCAACCCAACAACGGGAGAGCAGATCGCCGGGGTCTATCCCTGTTCGTTAGAAGACTATCAGCGCATCACGAAAGAATCGCTTGAGGCGTTTCAGGTCTGGCGTATGGTCCCGGCGCCGAAACGAGGCGAGGTCGTCCGACTGATCGGCCAGGCCCTCAGAGAGAAGAAGGATCAGTTGGGCACGTTGGTGTCTCTGGAAGTCGGAAAGATCAAAGCTGAGGGTGACGGAGAGGTGCAAGAGATGATCGACATGGCCGATTTCGTCGTCGGCCAATCACGCATGCTCTACGGAGCCACGATGCAGTCCGAACGGCCGGCGCACCGCATGAGCGAACAGTGGCATCCGCTCGGTCCGGTTGGCGTCATCACGGCGTTCAATTTTCCCGTGGCGGTCTGGGCCTGGAATGCTTTCCTGGCCGCGATCGCCGGCGATACCGTCATCTGGAAACCGTCGCCGAAGGCCCCGCTCTGCGCGGTGGCCGTCCAACAGATTTGCAATCGTGTGATGCAGCAACAGGGCTATGCCGGTATTTTTTCGCTCTTCATCGCCGAGCAACCGGCGCTGGTCGAACAGATGGTCCAGGACGAGCGCCTCCCGCTCATCTCCTTTACCGGTTCGGTGCCGGTCGGTCGAAGAGTCGCGTCATTGGTCGGACAACGACTCGGCCGAACCTTGCTCGAACTAAGCGGCAACAACGCCGTCATTGTCGATGAGACCGCCGACCTGGATATGGCTGTGCGCGCAATTGTGTTCGGGGCCGTCGGGACTGCGGGCCAACGCTGCACGACGACCAGACGTCTGATTGTCCATGAATCGCGGTGCGAGGAGCTCGTCGGCAGACTTGTGAAGGCCTATGCACAAGTCCAGATCGGTAATCCGTTGGAAAAAGAGGTGCTCATGGGACCGCTTATCGACCAGGTGGCGGTGGAGGGCTATCGTGCCGCTCTCGATGAGATCAAGAAAGAAGGTGGAGAGATCCTCCACGGAGGGCGCGTGCTGACCCGCCCTGGATACTTCGTCGAACCGACGATCGTGCGAGCACAAAACCATTGGCCCGTCGTGCAACGTGAAACCTTCGCCCCCATTCTCTATGTGATGACGTTCACGACGATCGACGAGGCGATCGCGATGCAGAACGACGTCCGGCAGGGGTTATCCTCCGCCCTCTTCTCGAACGATGTGCGTCGGAGCGAGCGCTTTCTTTCGGCCTCGGGCAGCGACTGCGGGATCGCCAATGTCAATATCGGCACATCCGGTGCGGAAATCGGTGGCGCGTTCGGCGGAGAAAAAGAAACCGGCGGCGGCCGCGAGGCAGGCTCGGACTCCTGGAAGGCCTATATGCGCCGCCAAACCAACACGGTTAATTGGGGAACGGATTTGCCTCTAGCCCAAGGCATTAAGTTTGGAGGATGAAAACGGTCGGCAGTCAATGGTCATTCGTCACGCGCAAAAAGAACGATGGCTTCATTCGCATGACCTTTGACCAATGACTCCTGACTCTTCTTCGGAAAGGAGCCGCTATGAACGATCAGGCCACAGCCTTGGACACGCTCATGGAACGCATGGTCGCCGAGTATGTCGCGCGCAACCAAGCTGCCGGCGTCCTGAAGGCGATGTTGGACGAAACCGGCGTGGGCTTCTGGCCGGTCATCGATCATGTCACCATCAGGACGCACGACATCGACCGGGGCGCAGAACCGTTTGTGGCGCTAGGCTATGGGTACGATGAGACGTTGCAGTATGACGACTGGTACGCAAAGGTCTATCGTAAACCTGGCTATCCCGGCCTCTTCGTCGATCAGGCCTACCCGGACGAGCGAGGCAAGACCAGCATTATTCCCGGCTGGGTGAACAAGTACGGCGACAAAGTCTTTCACCATGTCGCCGTACGAGTCGAGGACATCGAACAGGCGGTCGCCCGGTTGAAACAAAACGGTGTGGTCTTTGCCGGCAACATCGTCGGAGAGCCTGGCGGCCATCTCCGGCAGATCTTTTCTTCCCCTGAGATGGTCGACGGTCAACCCTTCACGGTCTTGGAGTTGGCGGAACGGCACCGAGGCTACCTCGGCTTCCTACCGCCGCAGGCCGACAGCCTGATGAAATCCTCGGCTCCCCGCTGACCTGAATACGGCAGTCTCTCACGAGAGACGCAAGCCTTCCTGCTCATTCCCTCTCCTCCTGCGTGCCTGCGAATTTCCACCTATTGCTTTGAACGCACACAGGTCATTGGTATCTTTCGGGGACGACGCCAGTGTTGTAATCCACTGCATCCCACAACGTCCACATGACCGGAGGCAGACATGACGTTCGGACCTCACTTGCAGCCACACCCCCACCGCCTTTGGCAGAGCGCAGCGTTGGCATGTATCATCAATGCATCTCTCGGCATGGCTGGCTGCGGGAACAGCAGCCCGCTTCCAGAATCCTCCCTCGCCCAGCAGGCCTATCTCAAAGCGTCAAATACAGATCCCAACGACAAATTTGGGTCCGCCGTCGCGATAGACGGAGATACCCTGGTCGTCGGTGCGCAGGAGGAGGACAGTGGATCGTCCGGTATCAACGGCAATCAATCCAATAATAGCGGGAATGACATCGGTGCGGTCTATGTCTTTGTGCGCAGCGGAGGCATCTGGACACAACAGGCCTATTTGAAGGCCTCCAATCCTGACGATCTAGATACCTTCGGCACCAGTGTGGCGATCAGCGGCAACACCATCGTCGTGGGAGCACAGGGAGAAGACAGCAATGCCACTGGGGTCACTGGAAACCAGTCGGACAACAGCGTTGCTCAGGCCGGTGCCGCCTATGTTTTCGTCCGAAACGGCACCACCTGGACCCAACAAGCCTATCTGAAACCCTCCACTGCTGGGTTCAACAATTTCGGCAATACTGTCGCGATTGACGGAGACACCATCGCCATCGGCGCGGAGGGTGAAGACAGCGCCTCGACCGGGATCAATGGATCCGAAGTCGGCACCGGTGCCCCATCGAGCGGAGCCGTCTATGTCTTTACCAGAAGTGGGACGACCTGGTCACAACAGGCCTATATCAAGTCCTCGAATTCCCAGGGCGGGGATCAATTTGGGAACAGTGTCGCGCTGAGTCATGACACCCTCGCGGTCGGGGCCGTTGGAGAAGATAGTGCCGCCACTGGTATCGGTGGGAACCAGGGGGACAATAGTGCCAGCGGCAGCGGAGCGGTCTATGTTTTTACCCGCAGCGGTAATACCTGGTCCCAACAGGCCTATGTGAAGGCTTCTAACTCAGCAGCGAATTCAAGCTTTGGTGGAAGCCTCTCTCTCGACAACAATACCCTGGCAGTTGGCACTGATAACGCCAGCACTGCCTATATCTTTACCCGTAGCGGAGGGCTCTGGACCCAAGAGGCCCTGCTGCAGGGAGCCAATACGGAAAATGGCGATCAATTTGGCATCAGCGTAGCGGTCCATGGAGACACTCTCGCCGTCGGTGCATCTGGAGAAGATAGTGCCGCTACCGGCATCAATGGTGACGGCACAAACAACAGTGCGTCCGACAGCGGCGCCCTCTATGTCTTCACACGCAGCGGCACGACGTGGACTCAACGCGACTACGTCAAAGCTTCCAATAGAGAGGCGGGAGACTCATTTGGCAGTGCGATTGCCGCAAACAACGGCACGATTGTGAGTGGAGCCTACTTAGAAGACAGCCATGCCACCGGCATCAACGGCATTCAGACGGACAATAGCGCCACCGACAGCGGCGCTGTCTATGTCTTTCAATAGCCCGTGCCGACAGATTCATATGGCGGGCCGGGCAACTCTGTGACTTCACACAGTGATCGACGGCCCGCCACTGTACTCCGTGACATTCGGCGGAGGCTGACCTTGTGCGATCGAAAAATAAAGAAAAGACAGTTACTAGTCGATTACTGCACGCCTGCAGCTGCTAGCCCATGTCCCGCAGCACATGATCGGGGTTTCGATCCCGCGCGATGGTCTTCATCAGCTGATCGCCAAAGAGGACGACAACACGATCCCGTTGGTCTTTCACCATCATCGAAGCCGACGGTGATTTAAAGGTGGACGGCTCCCCCTCCAGCCAAGCGCTACAGCTGAAGGGCAACGCATCGAGGATCGTTTCCACGCGATACTCATTGCGCAGCCGGTACTGTAACACATCGAACTGCAGTCGACCGACGGCGGCAATCAAGATCTCCTGATCATGAAAACTGCGCATGATCTGGACGGTTCCTTCCTGAGCCATCTGGGAGACACCCTTGTCGAAGGCTTTTCGCTTCCCGACATCCGTCGGTCGAAGACGCGCGAAGATTTCAGGCTGGAACTGCGGCAACGGCTTGAAGTTGAAGCCGCCGGTCACCGAGACCGTATCGCCGATGGCAAAGACGCCGGGGTTGATAATCCCGATGATGTCGCCCGGATACGCCTCCTCGACCGTACTCCGCTCCTGTGCCACGAGGCTGTGCGGTCGTGCCAAACGAATGTCGCGACCCAGCCGATGATGTTTCACGACCATATCTCGCTCGAAACGTCCTGAGCAGACGCGAAGAAATGCGGTACTGTCACGATGTTTTGGATTCATATTCGCCTGGAGCTTAAACACATAGGCGCTGAACGGCATATCAATCGGGTCGACCGTGAGTTCAGCTCCATCCTCCCCGTCAGCCGACCGCGCACCGGGGCTGGGGGCCAACTCCACAAAAGCGTCCAGAAAACTCTCAATACCGAAGTTCGTGAGCGCGGAGGCGAAAAACACCGGAGTCACGTCACCGCTGAGAAACTGTTCGCGCGTGAACGGATTCCCGGCAATCTCCAAGAGCTCCAGATCATGCTGCACTTGCGCCAACATCTCTTCCGTCACTCGGCCGTGTGAGCCAAGCTCCGAGAACGGCAGCATATCGGTCTCCACCTTGGTCGCTCCGCCATGCATGGTCTTACTGAACAACTGCACCTGACTATCCACTCTGGTCACAATGCCCACAAAGTCGCTGCCAGACCCGATCGGCCAGTTGACGGCGCTCGCGTGAATATTCAACGCCTGCTCCACCTCCGTCATGAGATCCAGGGGAGGACGCCCAGGCAGATCCATTTTATTGATCAACGTCAGGACCGGAATCCTCCGCATGCGGCACACAGCAAAAAGTTTTCGGGTTTGTGTTTCCACACCTTTCGCCGCGTCGATCACCATAATGGCGCTATCCGCAGCGGTCAAGGTGCGATAGGTATCTTCAGAAAAATCCTGGTGACCCGGCGTATCGAGCAAGTTGATGACCGCGCCCTTATACGGAAACTGCATCGCGGACGCGGTGATCGAAATTCCTCGTTCCTGCTCCATGCCCATCCAATCCGAGGCCGTCGTCTTTCCACCCTTGCGTCCGCGCACCATGCCGGCCGTACGGATTAGACCGGAATAGAGCAGAAGTTTTTCGGTCAACGTCGTTTTTCCGGCATCCGGATGGCTGATAATGGCAAAGGTCCGCCGTTGCCTGGTCGCAGCCGCAAGTTCGTTCAAGAGAGTCGTGTCAGACATCATGATTGACTCGGCAGTGTATCACATTGCTCTCGGAAGAGGAGACTGATCATCCGGGGAAATCGCTGGAAATCTTGAAACCGGCTCGCTGCACCGCCCGACGGACAGCGCCCAGGACAGCCGGAGCATCGGAACATGGCAGGACCGTCACGTCCGGAGCCACATGAAGTTGAGCCATCAGCTGATCAGCCTCGTCCCTCAAAAGCCTGTCACAAGTCCGGTAGAGGCCGTCTGAGCCTTCTTCGAGAAGGTTATGTTGTTCAAGGATCATGCGCAGTGTCGCCAGGACACCTGACGTGGGAGTCGGCATGAGCAAAGCCGCAATCGCTCCATGATCAAGCCGGAGTTTGGTCGCGATGGGAAGCGGCTCTCCCCCACGCCGCCGCTGAGCCGCAGGAAGAAGAATCTTTTCCTCCATCCCGATGTGGCGCAAGAGCCCGGCTCGAAAGCGATTGTAGGATTCCCGCTCCACGTGCCCCTCTCCAACAACCGCCGAGTCCAGTAATCGCTCAAGTCTCCGGTGATCTTCCGCCAAAATCTCGGTGATCGAGCCGTTCCCATGCCCCTCATCAAGCCCCGTCGATACAAACTCCACGGCAACCGCTCCAACAATACGTGCTTCTCGGATGATTCCGAATTTGATCAAGGATCAACTCATACGGCATCGCTATGTGACGCGACGAAGCATACCGGGTCGAAAGTCCAAATTCCATAGCTCCTTCTGAACTGCAGGGAATCAACCGGTATTTGGATCGTCAGGTTACAGTCGGATCCAGGGCGATCGGACGTCCCGACTGTCCCATCCATCCGTTCAGTGTCGGACAGCTTGGGCGTAGACGGCTAACACGGAGATGAAGAAAATGACGAAGGCCGTGGAGAATGACACCAGAAAGGAAAACGGACCGGACGGTTGAAACCGCGCCCGCCGGATATGAGGGAATCGCATCAGGCAAAAGGTGATAAACGAGGCCGCTGCTCCAGTGAGCGCCAGAAGCATGTAGACTGTCTCCATACTGATCCTCCGCTACGTGAGGAAATACAGCAGGCCGGCGCCTCCTATCAGAAAAAACACCGCCCAACGAAACAATCCCGTTCGAGCATCGGACTGATCCTGCTCGATTCGACGTTGCAACGCGGGCTGACTTCGTAGATAGGCATCGACGGAAGCTTTGGCCTCTTTCAAATCAACATGTTGTTCTTTGCGAACCAAGATGATCGCATCGGTGACTTGACCTTGCCACAAGGCCGCCACAGCCGCGTCAGAGATGGGTTGATCGAAGAGGGACCTTTGCGCGGTCTCAGCAATCGGCGGGTGAAGGGAAGAGCGTGGCATAGGCTGATAGATAGCCTACCACCATCATGCGGTGGGCAAAAGCGAATCGACAGAACCGGCAGCGTGAACGTCGCACGTGAATCGTATTTCGTTCCGGACTCAGACGCTTCACGCTTCACGCTTCACGAATAACGAATATAGTCACAGCGGCGTAGGGCACGTCCTACAGCTGCTTCGGCCACAAGGAGCTGAGTTCCGGATATTGGGCCCGGTAGTCGGCATGGCTCGCACGAATGACTTTGAGCGCTTCCTCCCGTCCATAGACACTGGTAATTTCCACTTTATGCTGATTCGTTCCCGGCGCACTCTTATAGGTCAAAAAATAATGTTGGAGACGCTCAAGAAGTGAGGTCGGGCATTGTGAGATGTCCGTAAAATTGCCGTACACCGCGTCGTCCCGCATCACGGCGATGATCTTGTCGTCGGCTTCCCCACCATCGGCCATACTCAACCCGCCGATCGGGAGTGCCGTGAGTAAGATATCGCTATGCGGAATGTTTTTTTCGGACAAGACACAGATATCCAGCGGGTCACCGTCCCCAACCATGCCCTTCCGACGAGCTCGTTTTGCAAAGATCCCGGCCACCTGTTCTCCCGAGTAGGTCTGCGGAATGAGGCCGTAATAAACCGGACAGCAATTCGAAAATCGTTGTGGCCGATCGACTTTGAGGAACCCGCTCCGCTTGTCGACCTCGTACTTAACCGTATCGGTTGGAACGATTTCGATATAGGCCATGACGACGTCCGGCGCTTCCTGACCGATCGACACGCCATGCCACGGATGTGCCTTGAACATGAGCCCAAGCAATCGTTGAAACGGGTCGCTCCCGTTCCGAGCTTCATCGGCTTGATCGCCGTCCTCTCCCCGTTTCTGACCTTTGCCGTGTTTCATGCCACCTCTCCTCGCTCTCGCAGAATGTCCGCCATACGTTGCTTACCAAAAACGAATCACCAACTCGCTACCCGGTCGGGTCTAACTATTTCGAGCGCGCCCGCACAATCACCGCCGCCACATCATTCAGCTTAACCGTCGCATCGAACAACTCCATCCCGACCAACTCCGTCAGCTGCACCGCATGCGAACCGACCTTGGCGACCTTGCCTTCGACGTCCTGGCCTGAACACAGCTTGACCTTCACGCGCTTTCCGACTTGCTGTTCCAGCAGAGATTTCATCGCATCAGGGCTGTTCACATCCATGATTGATTCATCGGCGGCGACAACTGCCGATGTTCCAGCCATCCCGAGTCCGACGAGTAACGCGCACGCACAGACTGCCCTGCTTATTCCTTTCCGCATCCTCTCCCCCTTGATGAATATTCTCACGATCGCAGATGTCCTTCCGAGGCCTGAGCTTACCGCGAGTACGTAAGAAAGTCATCTACTACCCCGTTCGCTCCACTCGCATTCCCAGACCGCGATAGAACGACCGTCGCTACGCAAAGAACGTACAAGGCCGTTCGATTCAATACATGCATTTGTTATTCAACCGGCATGATGAGCAACAGCACAAACAAATAACCTTCCACTCTCATGCACAACTTTGAAGAACATTGGCCGTCTCCAGGATTTTTCGCTACACTGACCTCGCACATATGAGCACACCACGCCATAGACGTGACCACGAAGAACAACCCTCGACCGACCAGATCAACGCCCCTGCCCCTCCCGTAGCAAACCTCCCTGCGAAAATCCCCGACGTCCGGCACAAGACCCGCGCCTCTCTGGTGGTACGGGCCGGCGGCGTCTATTTTCTCGTCGCGCTCGGGGTCGGATTCGTGCTTGAGGTCGTGCGGCTTGAAGTGATCGCCCTCCACATCAGCGAACTGATCGCTCGATTACTCGAAGTGCCCAACACCCTGTTGGCCATGATCATCGGCGCGAAATGGACGATCGACCGCTTCCATCTGCCCCCCCTCCCGCGCATACGGCTCGGCATCGGGTTTGTGGCCTTCGTCTTGATGATTCTCACGGAGTCAGCGGTCGTCCTTCCGCTTCATGGCCTCACGATCGATGAGTACATGGCCCTTCAACATGCTGTGGCGGGGATGTTGCCGGTCGGAGTGCTCGCCGTCCTGACCGGCATGCCGTTGCTCGTCAGCTATCGATGGGAACGCTGATGTGAGTGTCCGTCCGCAATTGGTCACTTCCGCTTGGCCAAAATAAGTCCAGGGTTGCCCTCCCCTTCGACGATCTCCCGACAAATCTACTCCTCGTTGCGCACCGGCTACCTCACTGCATGATCTTAGGACTTGACACCGACGCCCCTTCTCATGGGATACCGACCGTGGTCCTGAGTTGAGCATCTGGCCTCTCACAACTGACTATGAGCCAACCACCGTGCTATCGATAATCCGTCACGAAACAGGAGTCATCAATGAATGCTTCCCGATGTACGGTCTGGATAAGTCTGGCGCTATGCATAATCACCGTCACGACCGCGCCGGCCTCCGAACCAACTGATCCGGAGTCTGCTATCCGACGGCTCGTGCGTGCCAATGCCGAGAAGGATTTACCGACGCTCTCTCACATGATGGCCCACGACGCCGATATCATCAGCTACGGAGTGGCCGGTCGGAAATACATCGGGTGGCCTGAGCTTGAGCAGGGCATGAAGGAGGAATTCCTCAATGCTCAGAAACTTGAGATTCCGATCAAAGAACTCAAAGTATGGACGAAGGGGGATCTAGCCTGGTATGCCATGGAACTCGACTACATTCGTTATGTGGCCGACGGGTCAGGACTCAAACAAACCGTCCTTCCAATGAGGGAAACCGGCGTGCTGGAACGACGGGCCGGCCGATGGCAATTATTATCGTGGCATGAATCCTTTCGATCTGCTCAGCTGAACGGCCCGCTCACCTCACCATCAAGTGGTTCCTCAATACATACCAGCGAGAATACCCAAACCCCATCTGCTATCGACCTGATTGGAGAATGGGACATCATCGAAGTTGAGGATGACAAGCGCTATAAAGCGACGTTCGACAAGAACGGAAACGGGCCATACACTCAGCATGGCGGTCGCTTCACGACCACTACGATCACGAATCGCTTGTGGCAAGGCACCTGGCACCAGCCGGGCAATGATCGAGAGGGAGGATTTGAAGTCCTCCTTTCAGAAGACGGCACGCAAGCCAAGGGAATCTGGTGGTATACCAGAGTCGGCACACAGAGGAATATTCCACCACGCGAACATGGTGGGACCTATCACTGGAAGAAGGTCACGCGGTAACTGATCTGACTCCGCCGGGAGATGAAGAAAATTAAATAGGGAACACCTACCCTCATCACAGGGCACAAGATAGATCGAAAAGACGACACAGCTATGGGAAACGTTAGGCCTCGTTGGGAGGTGCCTCCCTCTCATCCGAACTCGGTTCTCGGGAGGTCCGCTCATTCGCAGCCTCCTGATCACCGGTAAGGAGTTCGCCGTACACGGTCGTCATCCTTTGTTTTTTCTCATATTCCCTTGTAGGGCTGCACCCACAAAACCAGCGACTATCGGTATACTGAGATCGCCGAAACCGTCTTCCAGCTTCTCACTGGGAGGCTATAGAATCTGTCCTGGTTCATCTCTTTCAAGTTTCTGGTCATAGACTGGGCCAACTGACATTGATAGAATGGCGATGGGTCCAGACACCAGTCATCTCACCACATCCTAGCTTTTCCGGAGGGTGCCCATGCACAGAACTCGTTGGAAGCTTGCTCACATGATCACGCTCATTGGGGTCATGCTCACCTTCAATCCTTTTCTTTTTTCACCGGCCTCGGAGGCACAGGCCGAATCTTTCAATGTCAAACCAGGGGCATGGGAAATGACCGTGACCACTATTACCTCTGGGATGAAATTATCACCCGAACTGTCGGCAAAGATGACGCCGGCCCAACGAGCTCAGATGGAGCAGATGATCAAGTCACGAGAAGGCAAACCCCACACCATGACCACCCAATCCTGCATTACCAAAGATGATCTGAGTCAGGATCGAATCATCAAGGAGATGCAAGACGAAGATGAGGATACGGCAGTGCAGTGCAAGGTCAAGGTCCTCTCCAAATCCTCGACCAAACTTGTGCTCGACCAGCTGTGCCCTGGCCCTCCCAGCTCGACCACCCATTTCACGGTTGAAACAAAAACAACGGACAGCTTCGTGGCAGTCGGAGAACGAAGCGAGGGAGGATCAGGAAAGGCTCATATCGATATCAAAGGGAAATGGCTCCGTACCGGCTGTGATGGGCTTGAAGAATGATTATTCACCCGACACAGTTCTTCCACGAGGAAAATTCAAGGTCTTCTTTGCGTTCTACTTTCCTCAGGTGATGCCACTTCGAAAGCCACCCAGGCATAAACTTTTCCGACATGACGCCTAACCGTAGCGCTCCACAGGAAGCTCCAAGCCGGCTCTCGAGTCGCGATCATAGAAATGCCCTGCTCGATGCAGCAATCAGAACCCGCTCTACATCGCTCCGAAATGTAGCCCTTGAGGAACAACACGACTCTGGGCACACACATTTTCCGCGTTCTTCCCGACAAGCCCAGGTACAACACAATCATCTGTATGGAGGTTCTGGCATGAAGATTATGAATCCATTGACCATCTTCTCCGTTGCTGTCCTCATCAGCGCATTCCTATCCATACCTTCTCCCGTTCTCGCTCAAGGCCTCCCGCCTGCAGGCAAGCAGAAAATTGAAGCACCCCAGAAACCTGTCCGAACCATCGGCATGGAGGACTATCGCAAAATTGTCGAGCATCCTGAGGAAGCCTTGATCATCGATGTGCGTGAACCGCAAGAATATGCAGCCGGGCACGTCCCAGGCGCAATCAACATCCCACGCGGCGTCATCAATTCTCAAATCTGGGACCATGTCGGATCCTCGGAGAAGGCCAACCTCGAGCGCCCGATCGTGCTCCAATGTCAAAGCGGGAGACGTGCGACCCTTGCCGCTCAAACTCTTGGAGAACTGGGATTCACGCAGACTTCTGCGGTCATCATGAACCTTGACGACTGGAAAACATCCGGCAACCCTTTTGTCAAGTAGTCGTCCACCCAGTCGGATTCCAACAGTGGAGCAGCCCATGACTGTCGACAATTCTCTCCGTGTGATTGCCCTCGCCAAGGCCAAGCCCGATCAGATCGCTCAGGTGCGCGCAATCCTGACGACCCTCGTTGATGCGACTCGCCGAGAACCCGGCTGTCTCAGCTATGAGCTCTTACAGAACCATGCCGATGCGACTGAGTTCGTGTTCGTCGAGCGGTGGGCCAGCGCTGCGGCCGAACAGGCGCATTTCGTGACGCCTCATCTATTGACCACGCTGCAACAGCTGACCGGTCTGCTGGCCTCGGAGCCTCAGATCTGTCGATACGGCGTCGTGCGATAGCCCGCCGTGCAAAACCGTACCGGCACGGAGGACCGCGACGATGGCATCCATGACAGCAGACACTGAACTTACGCTCTCATTTCAGAATCAGCGAGCCGTCATCTCCCCTTGGGGCGCCTCGTTGCGCCGATACCTCTTCCTTGATACAAGCGGACAGGAGATCGATATTGTCTGGGGCTATTCTGGTGGCAGCGGGAAACGTGGCGGGCAAGGTGATGTCCTGATTCCCTTTCCCGGCCGGATCGGGAACGGACGGTATTCATTCGAGGGACAGACGTTCCAACTGGAATGTAACGACAAGGAGGGGCCGAACGCTATTCATGGCTTCGTTCGGAGTATGCCCTGGGACATCCAGGACCATGGCTCAAATCGAGTAGTCATGTCGGTGACGCTCGATGCCGAGACCTACAGGCCTAGCGGGTATCCCTTTTCTTTGAACATCAGGGTGACCTATGAGCTGAATGCCACCGGGCTGTCATGTACCTTCAAGGTCGAAAATGTAGGTGACCGTACCGCCCCAGTTGGCATCGGGTTTCACCCCTACTTCACCGTCGGCACCAACATCATCGACGAGGCAGAGGCGCAGATCCCCGGTACCGGATTCTTGGAATTCAATGAACGACTCGTACCGACTGGGACCATCTATCCTGTATCGGATACGCCATGGGACTATCGGCGGTTTCGCCCGATTGCACGACAACGTTTCAACCATTGCTATGTGAACTTGGAGCGTAATACCCAAGGGATTGCCACGGCCGCTCTTCGTCATATCCCAAGCAACCGAACCATCACCATCACGATGGACTCAGCCTTTTCGGCAGTGGTCATCTATACCGGAGATGCCATCGCGGATGCTCCGCGCGCTGCCCTTGCCATCGAACCGATGACCTGTGCAAGCGATGCCTTCAACCATCCGGAATGGGGACTCACGCGATTGGCCCCCGGCGCCACCTTCTCCGGATGCTGGACTGTGGATGATTCAAACCGAGGTGGGGCCTAGCCAATATTCTTCAAGACGGTTCGCCGTGAAGCAGTTTGAATTTTGACTTTCGTGACGCGTCGTACGTGAAGCGTATCTCGTTCCAGATAAAGATGCTTCACGCTTCACACACGACGAACGACAACTATTGCCACAACTGTTGATCGGGTGGAGCTTGAACAGCCTACCGCTCAGGCCGCTTTCCGGAGGGTGGGAGACTTTTTACCGAGGAGATCACGCCAGAGGAGACCGAGTTTAAACTCCACTTCATCGAAGGAATCCCCTTGTGCCGACTGATCCGGGTATCCCTGCAGATAACCTCGCCACTTGTCTTGATCCAGCGAGATGACATACCGTGGTGTATCGAGGCGAGGTTGTTCGACCACGGGTCGCTCAACACGGGGAAGTTCGCGAGGACTTTTTGCGAATTCTTGGCTCTGCTGCTGCACCTTCACCTGCAGCTCATCGAAGGAGGCCGCATGAACTTCCCGCTGCGGATTCCCCTCGGGATGCGCCAGCCATTTCCCCTGATCTTGCCGAAACACCCAATTTGGCCGTTCCATTCCGGTAAGCATAGCCAAGCCGTCGCAATCCGACCAGCACTTTCACAATTCTTGCACATGAGTAGAAACAACCCGAATCCTCCCAATACAACGGCCTATTCCTATCGACAGGTCTGGGCCAATCAGCTGGCCTTTCGAGTCGCCATGGCTGGAACGGGAGACCGACTGGTACTCTGCCTGCATGGATTCCCAGAATGTGCGCTTTCATGGAGACATCAGCTTCACCCACTGGCAGAAGCCGGCTATCAAGTTTGGGCCCCTGATCTCCGTGGCTATGGTGGAACGACACGTCCCGTTGGTCTTGAGGCCTATGCAATCGAGTCATTGCTGGAAGACATCAGCGGGTTGCTGACTGCCGCCGGAGCGTCACAGGTCATCCTCGTCGGACATGACTGGGGTGGTATCATCGCCTGGTACTATGCCCTGCGGTATCCGGAACGCCTCAAAGCTCTTGTGATCCTGAACGCCCCCCACCCGGCCTGCTTTGAACGAGAACTCCGGCACTGGCGACAATTGCGTCGCTCCTGGTACATGGGGATATTTCAGGTTCCTCTGCTGCCTGAAGCAGCCTTGTCCGCGAGTCAGGGCTACATCATCGGGAGAATCTTTGAGCGTATGGCGATTCATCGGGAGCACATGCCAGATGAAATCGTGAAACTCTATCGGCAAGAGGCCTGCGCACCGGGCGCCCTCACCGCCATGCTGAACTACTATCGCGCCGCACTTCGTGGCGGAGGGGCGCTGCGTCAGCGCAGGTTGGGCTATCCCACCATCGACGTTCCCACCTTGGTTCTGTGGGGACTACGGGATCATGCTCTTGATCCCCACAATCTTGATGAATTGAACCATTTCGCGAGCAACCTGACCGTAGTCCGAATGGCCAATGCAGGCCATTTCGTACATGAAGACGAGCCGAACCGAGTGACGCGGGAAGTCGTGACCTGGCTGCAGAATCTATGATCTGATTCATTGTGCCCCCGACTCTTCCTCCTCGCCGCTTAGCAGGCTGTTGAGAAAGGCCGCCAGCGGCGTTCTCACGTCGCTCAGAGACTCAACGTACGGGCCGGAGTACGATTTGCCCCTTCGCTCGCTGCGGCCTTGCTGGACAGCCTTTCTGAACAGCCTGCGAGGCATCTAGATACGGGGCAGTCTCCGTGAGGGTCGGCCCGTTTGAGGAAGGGCGTAGGGGTTGTCAACATACTGTTAGTTCTCTGAACGACTTCTGCTTGAGAGCCCCGGGTATCGGTTCCATTTTCTCTCGCCCATCACTCCTCCCACCAAGCCAAATCGCCTTCTCTAAGCTGCTGGAAATGATCAAGTTATTGACCAATCAGCCGAACAAGATACGATGCCATGACAAGGTTTTCGGGGTTTCCTCCCAATCAATACGGGGCACCTATGACACGAATGGGGACTGCCACAGCTTCGCCTAGTCAGAAGTCGTCCAATGGATCCACCACCGTCCTGCTGGTGATTGGTGGACTGTTGCTGATCGGCCTCATTTACAGCGTCGTGGTACGCGACACGCCGGTTTCTTGCCCAAATGAATTGGTCGGCGCCTGGATCACTGCGGCAAACGGATACGAAAATGGCATGCTGGTATTTACCAAGACAGGTGTCTCGTTCAGCGTCGGCTTCGAACATCTGGATGCGCAAGCCATGCGGCGCATCGACGTGAGTACAGAAGGACCTCGCACGTTGTACACGGTCGTCTACGGCGACTCTCGAAGCGATGAGCAGACCCTCTCGTTCTACTATCACACCAAGGATCACACCATCACCTTCAAGAACCAAGCACATCTCGTCTGGACGAGAAAAGCGGTGGAATCGTGATCGGTGTTTTCCAACGGAGACAGTTGTTCGTACATCCCGTCCAATACTGGTTTATTGGGACCACGCTGATCTACGTGGCCTGTCTGTTGATCATGCTGTATGCCGTGATCTTCCTACCGATGGTCGAGCCGCTCTACGATCCATCCCTGTCTTGGGAACAGCATGCACAGGTGGCAGCCCAGTTCCTTGAGCTCCATTCGCGCATCTGGCCCTGGCTGATCATCACCTTCCTCGTGTTACTCCTCCACTCCCTATATTTCATGCACCGCATTGCCGGACCGCTCTACCGATTTTCCACTCTCTTTCGATCGATCGGAACCGGCGATCTGCATCAACGGGCACGGTTACGGAAGCACGACTACCTCCATCGGGAAGCACAGGCATTCAACACAATGTTGGATAACCTTGAGAATCGGATCAAGACCATCAACCTCCATTCGGCACTCGTCAGCGAAGCCTATGATTCGGTGACGATCCATATGAAGCCACAAACGCCTGGCCAGCTGACGACTGCGCTGCAGACACTTGACGAAGAGATCCGCAGACTCAAGAGCTGTCTGACAACCGTTGAGTGGAAGAGAGAGGGCCAGTCCGAACAACAACGTTTCGAATTCAATGAGACCTCTCAGCTGGACTCACCGACCGTCATGAAGGCTGCCTGATCATGGGACAACCACTTCGCGTAGCCAGTACATCGGAACAAAGTCCGGACTCACCGGCGGAACCACAATCGGCACAAGATTCTCCACGCCAGGCTCCCACGCTGACCATCGTCCCTCCAAATCCGATTGAGGCAGCACCTCAGTCTGATCGTTCCCGCACGAGGCGTGGGTTCAACATGGCGCACCCGCTGCAAATCCGCATGCTGAGTCAGGTCATCATCTATTCGGCAATCATCTTTGTATTGTTGGCCATTCCCGTGTTCAAACCGCTCATGCAGGCCCTCGATAATCCAGCCCTGTCCTGGCAAGAGCGAGCTGTCGTCGCCAACGACCTCCTCAACCTCCACGCCCGATTCTGGCCATGGGCGCTCGGCGCCGGCCTCGTGGTCTTGATCCATTGCATCCACTCGATACGACTGATGCATCGGGTGGCCGGCCCCCTCGCTCGGCTCAAACAGGTATTCCCTCAGGTCGGCAACGGCAACCTGTGCGTTCGCACCACGTTGCGCCAAGGAGACTATTTGACCCCGGAAGTCGACCTCGTCAATCAGATGACCGTTCAGCTGCACTCGAAGATCACAGCACTCAAACATGTGCAAGTCCTCCTGGCACTCGATGCCACCCGGATCAGGGAACTGGCTTTGGCGAAAGAGGATCCTGCCTTGGCCAGCCTCGCAAAACAGATGGAACAGAATTTATCAGGACTGAAGTCCTCCCTGGATACCTTCAAAACGCATAGCGGTTAGACAAGCACCATGCAACACAAGACTCACTCTATTCTGGGGATGTCCCCGTTTTATACAACCCGGCTGTGCCGATCGCATCTCCAGCACGCTGATGGATTTAGTCTCATTGAACTTGTGCTGGCTGTCTCGATCGTTGGAGTCTTGGCCGCTCTGGCCGTCCCCAATTACATGGAATTTATCGAGAAGGCACGCGTAGCACGGGCCATATCGGAACTGCACGGGCTCGCCAAAGACATCAAAGGATTTGCCCTGGCTGTCGTAACCTATCCAAGTAGCCTCACCGATATCGGTGTTGGTACCAGGCTGGATCCCTGGGGAACTCCCTATCAGTACTACCGCATCAATTGCGGAACGATTGATGATATCACCAGTCTGGCCAAGCTGAAATTACGTCGGAAGAATAGTCCTCGGGTGCTTCCTGCCGTTTATCCTCTCTCAACTCAGCATAACTGGCACAGTGCATTTGCAGACAGCAATAGTTCGGATCAGCAAGCGCACACCTATCTTGTCACGAGCGGCGGAGCCGGAAGTTCCGGGGGAGCTGGAAGCGGTAGAGCTGGAGGCAGTGGCACCAGCGGAGGGACAGGGAGTGCTGCAGGCAGTGCTAGCGGAACCGGTGGAAGCGGAGCTGGTAGTGCAGGAGCAGCCAGTGGCGGTGGTCCGCCCTGTGGAGGGGTCAGTGGAGCCAGAAAAGACCGTTTCCTTGTTCCAATTAACTCGGACTTCGACGTGTACAGTATGGGAAAGAATCTCGATTCAGTTGCTCCATTGACCCCACCGAAGAGCCAAGATGACGTGATTCGCGCAAGTGACGGCGGATTTTATGGCCTGGCCAGGAACTTTTAGCGTAGTTGATCCATGCAGACAACGCTGTCTCATTCCCTCTTTCACAGTCGCATCGGACGCCGTATTCTCGGACTGTTCGTGCTCTGCGCGCTGGTCCCGACCTCTCTCTTTGGATGGATGTCCTACCGCCAAGTCACTCAGGAATTGATTGCCCAATCGGCAGCCAGGCTCAAGCAAGAGAGCAAGTCCCAGGGAATGGTGCTCTATCACCATCTCCTCACCTTTACGGCAGACCTCAGTCGGATTGCTGCCGAACTGCCACAAGAGGGCACCGTAACTGAAGCGGTTGCGATCACTGAATCAGTGAAGGCGTTGGCCCATCGCTTCCGCGACGTACGGCTCAGTCCTGCAACGGGCCCTCACCGACGGGAACTTACACAGGCTCAGACTGCCCATCTCCAAGAGGGCAAATCACTCCTCGAGGTCTCGTCCGCTGCCGTTCAGCTTCCGCAGCTCACGCTGACTCGTCTCGTCAATCCTGCACGCTGGGAAGCCGGACTGCTCTCCGCCTACCTTGACGACACCTCGCTATGGAGCACCCAAGTGAAGGAGACGTTGCCGGGCGATACGGATCTCGTCGTGGAAGACGGCAACCGGCATACTCTCTACTCGACCTTCGCTCAGCCGGTCGAACTCCCAGACTTTCGTCGGCCGGATATCGCTGCTCCCATGGGCGATGGGATGACGTGGAAAATGGACACCCAAGAATATATCGCCGGGGCCTGGTCAATGCCGCTCCGCCACACGTTTCTGGTCGAGCCATGGATTATCGTCCTGAGCCAAACACGGGCCTCGGCCTTGGCACCGGTCGAACGATTTCGCCACACCTTCCTGTTGGTTATCGCGTGCGCATTGAGTGCCGTCGTTCTGCTCAGCATGGCTCACATCCGACGCAGCCTCCAACCAGTGACACTGTTACAAGAGGGTACCGCGCGTCTTGCGACTGGGAATTTCTCGACTCAGGTGACCGTTCAGAGCGGCGATGAATTCGAGCAGTTAGCCGATTCGTTCAACAGCATGACGGACAAGCTGAATCAACAGTTTCAGATGCTGGAGACGTTGTCGGCGATTAGTCAGGCCATTCTCTCGAGCCATGAGCCGGCCACCATGGTGAAGATCTTGCAGTCCCGCATCACGGAGAGCATCGCCTGTGACGCCGTGGGCATGATGTTGCTCAATCTTGAAGATACCGGCCCCACTGAGTTGTCCGTCCGCTACATTCAGCGCCACGAGAACCAATCGGACGAGACGAAGACCTATTCGTGTCAACTCTCCGAGGAACATCTGGCTGCCATGGCAGCCCACCCTCATCATCTGGTGGCGATGGGGACCGCAGTTCCCTCCTATCTCTCCTTGATGATGCGACCAGGCCTCTCGCTCGTCATCATCTTTCCGATCATCGTGAACGAGCGTGTGAGTGGAGTCTTGGCGCTCGCCTACCGCCAACGGAAATCTGCTCCTGCTCACGATGTGACGTACGCTCGCCGATTGGCTGATCAGGTAGCCATTGCCTTGGCGAACAGCCTGGCGATTCAGGCACGCCTGCAGGCTCAGTCGGACTTGGTCGGGGCGGTGGATGCAAAACAGCAGGCAGAAGAACAGGCCACTCTCCTCCAAGCGACCAATGAGTCATTGGCCACGAAGGAGGAACGGCTACGCCACCAACAGAGTGCGACCTTAGCCCTGGTCCAAGACCGCACGGTGTTTGAAGGATCGCTTCCCGTCACGGCGAAGCAGTTGACCACGATCGCGGCTCAGGCGCTGCTCGTCGATCGAGTCAGCGTGTGGATTTATGACGAACAGACCCAATCGCTCTATTGCCTCGATCACTATGATCGCCTCGCCACAAGGCATACGTTCGGCCAGAAACTGCTCCGTGGGCAATATCCACACTATTTGTCAGCCCTTGACCGGGGACAGCTTATTGCAGCGGCACAGGCGCGACACGATCCATTCTTCCAGGAACTGGCCGATGCAATGCTCTCACCTGACCAGATCGGTGCGAGACTCGATGCTCCGTTTCACACACAGGGAAAGTTGGCCGGCGTCGTCTCGATCGAACACATCGGTTCTTCTCGAGACTGGGCATCCGATGAACAGCAGTTCGCCCAAGCCTTGGCCAATTTCATGACGCTGGTTCTTGAGGCGGCTCGGCGCCGTGAATCCGAAGAAGCGTTGGCCATTGCGAAGCTGGCGGCTGAAGATGCGACAAAGGCGAAGGCCGAATTCCTGGCAAACATGAGCCACGAAATTCGAACCCCCATGAACGGCGTCATCGGGATGACGGAGATCCTTGCCCGCACGCCCCTCTCAGAAACGCAACGCCACTACGTCGAGACGATCCACAACTCCGGCGACACCCTCTTGACCTTGATCAACGACATCCTCGATTTTTCGAAGATCGAGGCCGGCAAGCTGGAGATCCAATCGGCACCGATCGATTTACGCGATCTCGTCGAGCGCACGGCAGAGCAGTTGGCGGAACGTGCCCAACGGAAAGGGCTCCACCTTCTGGTGGATTACAGTCCCTCCGTTCCGACCGCCGTGAGCGGAGATTCCATCCGTATTCGTCAAATCGTCACGAATCTGCTTGGAAACGCTATCAAATTCACCCAAGACGGTGAGGTCAGCGTACGCGTGACCCTCGAATCTCCGGCATCAGTGATGAGTGAGCCGGCCCGAATCAAACTCGCCGTCATCGATACCGGTTCCGGTATCAGCCCGGAAGGCCAAGCCAAGCTCTTTCAATCCTTTTCTCAGGTGGACGGAGCCTCAACTCGCGTTCACGGCGGAACGGGCCTCGGTCTGAGTATCTGCAAACAGCTCAGCGCATTGATGGGAGGAACCATCGGTGTCGACAGTGAGATCGGGAAAGGCAGCACCTTCTGGGTCATTCTCCCGTTCCCGATTCAATCGACCGCTCCCGTCGACAGTGATGCCGCATTTGCAAACCTTTGCCTGTGCGCAGCCGTCACCTCCACGTCGACCCGTCATGTCCTGTCCCAGTACTTCTCCTCCTGGGGTATTTCCCCGCACATGGCTGACAGTGAGGGGGAGTTCCTCGAGCACATCATGACCGGGCTCGCAATCGAGCAAGGGCCGGTCGTCGCGGTGATCGACGATCACTTCGACGGTCTGACCGATATGCAAATCGTCCAAACATTGCTCTCCGATTCAACCCTGCAGTCCGTCAAGATCATCCGACTCGTCTCGCTCATCAGGAGGGCAGAGGTCGAGCAGGACACCCCGTCGATTCGCATGCACTATGTGACCAAACCAATCCGATTCCACGCACTGCATCACACGTTGCGCCACGCAATCGCCGATGAACCGATCGCCATCCAGGACGCGCAACCGGTTCCGTCGGCACCGACCTTATCCGGTCATATCCTCCTTGGAGAAGATAACCCGGTGAACCAGGAAATCGCCCTGCTGATGCTCCAAAGCATGGGCTGTACCGTGACCGTGGCTCAAAACGGCCGAGAGGTCGTCGAGCATGCACAGCGATCTCATTACGATGTGATTTTAATGGATTGCCAAATGCCGGAAATGGATGGATTCGAGGCCACCACGCGCATCCGTCAATGGGAGCGGCATGAATCACGAGCTCCTCTGCCGATTATCGCTCTCACGGCCCACGCGACGCCGGGCGATCGCGAACAGTGCCTGGCCAAGGGGATGAGCGATTACATTTCGAAGCCGTTCTCAATGGGACAACTCCATACCGTCCTGACTGCGTGGCTTCCCTCTAGTCCCATCACGGAAACTCTGGAGTCTCCGGCTTCCAGCCAACCCAGCCTTAGGCCTTCACTGCCCAGCACATCGGCCGCCTGCTCAGATTCAGACTCCGCATTCATCGTTGATCAGAACGCCTGGAAGTCGATTACAGGCCTCCAGCGACCGGGGAAACCGGATGTACTGGCGAAAATCTTGTCACTGTATTTAGCCGACTCCCACGACGTCGTAGCCACGCTTCGCCAGGGCATGGCCGACGAGAATGCGCAGGTCGTGAGCCAGGCTGCCCACAGCCTCCGATCGAGAAGCGCGATGCTCGGAGCCGTGTCACTGTCCAAACTGTGCCGTCAGCTCGAAGACCTCAGTCGCCAGGGACAGCTCAAGGAAGCCGAATCCTTGGTGGCTCCGCTGACTGAGGCGTTCACCCACGCCAGTCAGATCTTTCAGGCCGAGCTTGAGAGGAGACCGATATGACCACCTCGCCCCAACCGCCGCTGCCGCTGGCCTTGATCGTCGATGATGATGCCACGTTCCGCATGCTCTCACGGATGAGCCTGGAACAGGATGAACTGCAGGTCGAGGAAGCCGTCAGCGGGGACGCCGCCATTGAATTCGTCTCATCCACGATGCCCGACATCATCATCCTGGACTTGCAAATGCCCGGCATGCATGGATTTGCCGTGTGTGAACACATCCGTCGGATGCCGCACGGAACGTTCGTGCCGATTCTCATCATGACGGGTTTGGACGATGTCGACTCCATCGCACAGGCCTATGAAATGGGCGCAACCGACTTTATCGTGAAACCCTGCCATGGGCTTATGCTCAGCCAGCGAGTTCGCTATATGCTGCGTGCCAGCCACGCGATGAAAGCCCTTCGCACCCGCGAATCTCAATTGGCTCAAGCCCAGCGGATCGCGCGCCTCGGTGGCTGGGAATGGGATCCGGTCAGCGATCGGATGGACCTCTCGGAAGCGGCATGCCGGATTCTTGGAATCCAGCCAGGCGCCATCGCCCCCCCACACTCCACATATCTGGCCTGTGTCCACGACGAAGACCGAGAATCGGTGAACCGCGCTCTCCAGGGGACGATCAACGACGGGACGGGAGTAGACATGGATCACCGGCTCATTCCTCACGACGGCGTGAACCGCGTGGTCCATCTTCTGGGAGAAGTCATGACGGACAGCGGCACGCAGGTTCGCCGCCTCGTTGGAACGGTGCAGGATGTCACCGATGCGCGAGCTGCTGAGACGAAGATCTACTTCATGGCGAACTACGACAGCCTGACGCATCTTCCCAACCGAACCCTCTTTCTCCATCGCATCGGACAAGTTTTGGCATCCGGCATAGGCAGCCATACTGCCCTCTTGGTCATCAGTTTGGATCGATATCACCGCATCTGTGACTTGCATGGCGCCCGCGGCGGAGAGCACCTCATCAGAGAGGTCGTCACACGGCTGCAGCAATCGCTCCCGGTGGACATCACGGAGGCCCGCCCGCCAGGCAGCGACCCTTCGCTACTGGCACGCCTCAGCGATGGTCAGTTTGCGCTGTTCCTGACCAATCTCGACGCTACTGAGGATTCCGCTCGGGTCGCCCAGACTTGTCTCGATGCACTGCGCAATCCCTTTCAGATCGAATCGACCAGCCTGGTTCTTTCGGCCAATGTCGGAATCGTGATTCCAGGTCCCGACGGGACCAACGCGGAAGAGCTCCTGCGCAACGCCGGGACGGCCGCGCAGTCATCCGCACGGAAGGGCTCCCATGGCTATCAGTTCTACTCCGAGACGATGAATGTGTCGATCGCCGCTCGAGTCAATCTTGAACAAGACTTACGCACCGCCGTGTCTGAAAACCAGTTTATCCTCCACTACCAACCGCAGGTGGATATTCTTTCTGAAACAGTGATTGGGTTTGAAGCGCTGATCCGCTGGCAACATCCGACCCGCGGATTGGTCTCCCCTGCCGAGTTCATCCCGGTCGCGGAAGAGGAAGAGCTCATCATCCAAATGAGCGAATGGGTCATCAAAAGCGTCGTGCAACAACAACGGATCTGGCACAAGAACGGACTGGCTCCGACGACTGTTTCAATCAATCTTTCCGGGTTACATTTTCGACAACCCAACCTTGCCAGCCAAGTCAAATCGCTGGTCTACGCGGAGGGTGGCAACCCACAGGATATTGAGTTGGAATTGACCGAAAGCGTGCTGATGAGGGACGCCTCATCGACAACCACTCTGTTGCAGGAACTCAAAGCATCCGGCTTTCGACTCGCCATCGACGATTTCGGAACTGGCTACTCCTCCCTGGCCTATCTTGAGCATTTCCCGATCGACACGCTCAAGATCGACCAGGCCTTCATTAAGGATCTCAAGCTTGGGAGGGATGATTCTCCGATCACACGGGCGATTGTGGGAATGGGACGGGCGCTGAAGCTGCACCTTGTCGCCGAAGGGGTGGAAACCTGCGATCAACTCGCCTATCTCCGTCTACAAGGCTGCGATGCCTATCAAGGCTATCTGTTCAGTAAACCAATGCCCGCGCATCAGCTCCAGTACCTGCTACGGGACCGTTTTTCTGAGGAGGCCTTCCGCACCAAGGATCGATTGAGAACTCGGCTCGCGAGCTGAGGGACGAGACCTTCCCGCTGCATCCCCTCGCTCAGGACGGTGGTCCGAGCGTGGCAACGGCGGAAGGCGTATTCTCCGCACGAAAGGGATTCCCGAGAAGCTGTGTGACGGGCACCAAAGCACCTGTTCCAGAGACGATCGTGTAGGCCGAGATCGTACCTCCGGAAACACTGGTGGCACGATTCGCCACATACAAGAACAGTCCGTCCGGAGAGACCGCAAGCGCCACAGGAGTGGATCCTGTGAGCGCGGGTACAGGATTCGGGGATGCCCCCGCCGCCGGAACAAGGGTCAGTAACCCGCTGCTCCCTATCGCAAATGCCGAGACGCTCCCACCTCCATTGGCGATATACAGATGGGCTCCATCCGCTCCTACTGCGAGACCGTTTGGAGTCGTCCCACCTGTCGAAACCGGGTTGGAACCGGCCGGTGGAATCAAGGTAAGGAGTCCGGAGGTTTCGACCCGAAACATGGTCACGTTGTTGGACGCCCCGTTGGTCACATAGAGAAACTGTCCGTTCGGCGACAGCGCCAACGCCGTGAGCCCTGTCCCACCTGATGAAATCGGATTCGTGCCGGGCCCGGCCGGCGGGACGAGCGTGAGAACCCCGGAGGCATCAACCTGAAACACCGTCACCATGCTGGAGGTACTGGTAGCGACATAGAGAAACCGCCCATTCGGAGTAACCGCCAAGGCGATCGGTGAGGACACCCCGGCACCGACAGGCTTGGAACGCCCTTCTGCTTGTGGAACAAGCGTCAGCCCCCCGGCCGTACCGATCTTGAAGACGGTCACATCATCGGATCCACTGTTCGCAACATACAGAAATTGAGAATTGCTTGAGATCGCGAGGGCTCGCGGAGTCGTACCCACTGAAACCGGATTGGGATTTCCCGCGCTTGAATCTCCGAACAACAACGAACCATTGGTGCCGACCCGGAAGGCTGTCACCTTATTTGCCTGACTGTTGGCTACATAGGCGAACAACCCGTTCGGGGACACGGCGATCGCCGACGGAGTCGGCACATCCGGGAATGGAGAACCGGCAATGGCCGCAAGCCCTCCGGTCGCTGGGGTCACGGTGTATCCGGACACACTATTGGATCCACTATTCGTGACATAGACAATCGCGCCTGTCGTACGCTCTCCTCCGATCCCACCGAGTCCACCGAACCCACCTTCTCCTCCATCATCACCACAGCCAGACACAAGCAGCAGGCATGGAATGAGCCAGGCGACGTGCGATCGTCTCAACCGTGGTGTGTTCTTCGAGCTGTCCTGAAACATACTTTTGTTTATACCACTCCCCCTCAATCCCTCACAACAGCGCACTCGGAACACGTCATGGAATGCAACATGCGCGATGACGTTTTTGTTGGACTCCGATGACAGCTCACTGGCACACTGCCTGCCAACCAACAGGAAGGATTCTCTGCCTTGCCTCACGCACTTACCATTCTTGGATCAGGCTACACCGCCAAGGTTCTTCTCCCGCTTGCCCAGCGGCAGTACGCGCAGGTCTTTGCGACCAGTCGCGATCCGGATCGACACCTGACAGACCTGAAACCGGAACAACGAATCCGGTTCGATCTCACACAGCCTGAGACCTGGCCGCTGATTCCTCCCTCAACCGATCTCCTGTGGTGCTTTCCCGCTGTCCCGATCGCGTTGGTGCAACAGTTTGCTGAGACCGCATTGTTACAAGCCCGCCGACTGGTCGTACTCGGCAGCACCTCCGCCTACAACGATCACCTCTCGACCGAATACCCACCATCTTGGGTTGATGAAACAGCCATCATCGACTTCAATAAACCTCGTGTGCAAGGTGAAGAATTTCTCAGAAGTTCATATGGTGCAGTCATACTTATGGTTTCAGGAATATACGGACCACACCGAAATCCCATTGATTGGATCCGAACCGGACGGGTCGCCCGCTCACGAAAGTTCGTCAACCTGATTCACGTCGAAGATCTTGCGGCGACTTGCCTCGCGGCCATGAGGCATGGTGAGAAGGGTACGATTTACAACGTCAGCGATGGAACGCCCAGGACCTGGGACGAAATCTGTGAGACCGTCGAACGACGATGGGCTGTTCGATCTTCCGTTTCTCCTGAACCACAACCGATGGGAAAACGGATCGCAAACCGTCGACTGTGCGAGCTCCTGAAGGCAGATGGGGTGCGTCTGCGCCACCACGACCTCTACCAGGCGCTTGAACAAATCGAGGAGGTCACTGTCAACGAAGCAGGGCCATCACAGTAAGACAGACCAGTAAGTTATTCACGGCATGGGCCACCATGCCTGGAATGAGACTCCCTGTTCGATCATAGAGCCAGGCCCAGAGGAATCCACTCCACAGGACGCTGATAAATCCCAGCAAGCTGTAGCCATGAGCGAGTGCAAAGATGGTCGCACTGAGGAATGCAGCGGGGAGAAAGGTGAATCGCCGACGCAACATCGCAAAGAGCAGTCCGCGAAACGCAAGCTCCTCAAAAATCGGCGCGAGGATCACATATTCAAGCAAGCTGGTGGCAAGCATGGGAGGAGTCGCCCACACCAAGTCTTGATCGAACCATTCAGTCCAATGATTTTCAAGCTTGAGAAAGTCTGCGGCTTGGCCCAGGATCCATTCACCCCAGAGTGCAGCTGCAACCACGGCAACAATGATGCAACCCAGCCTCCCGAGGTCGCCATGATTGAGCCGGAGACCAAATCCCTGCCAGAAATCGAGACCAGCCGGCTTGAGCAAATACACATAGGCGATCACCAACAGCGGAAGATTCGCCAGGGGAATAGCCAGCGCACGCAACGAGCCCTGGCTCAGTACGGGCGTAGACAAGAACGCGACGGTCATCAGAGCGCCCAACGCACCTCCCCGGAGAATCACCGCAGCAGCCGTCCCGCCGGACCACGGCGGCGGCACGCCCGGTGAATGGAGCTGGAGTACATTCAGCCCTCGTCCTTTCAACCGAACGATTCCCAATAATATCACCGAACCAACAGCCAGACAGGTCAACTCACTGATCATTAAAGGACGAATCCATCGCTGAACCTGTTCCTCTTTCATCTGACGCTGCACGTTGATCGTCGTCAGAAGCGCATGATCACCAGCCCGTTGCGCCAGCCTCGCAGCAAGATGGTCATAGAACCATCCGACCGGTAACGTCTCTGCCAGCGTAGCCTGTAACTGTGCCTCTTGCTCCAGTGAAAGCGGCGCCGCATCGTATGCTGCAACAATCAGCCGTCGAAAAGACTCGGCAGAGGTTCCGCGATCATGCCATCCTTGGGCTTCAGCAAGCGCCTTGGATTCATGCCCGGACTCACCAAGAAGAATCGCCAACCGAAGCTTCGCCGATGGATCATCTGTCGTCGCGATCAGTTCCTGATACCACCGAATGGCCTGGCGAGAGGCTTGCTCCTCATTGTCCATCGTCCATTCTGCCACCCATCGTTGCCATTTCGGTGCACGGTGCAGGCCATCCTGCGCTTCCATCATCCGACCGACCATTAAGTCCAGCGCGCGCCCCGGCTCCTCGAATCGTTGAAGTTTGGGAACAGTCAGGGACAACCAGAGGATCCCCGCAAGGGAGGCAAGTAGGACAACGGCACAGAGCACACTCACGAAACGCGACCATCGACTGCTGTATGGGAGCGGAGATACCTCTGAGACCGTTGATCCATCGGCCTCTGGAAGCCTCGGTATCTGCCCGATAGATAGTGCCTGGTCATTCATGGCGCCCGACTATACCACGGCCTCCTCGCACCCCAAATCCCCTCAAACTAACTAGGAACCATGTCTGCAAGAGTTTCTCGCATAGCTATGCCTTCTCAAGTTGGCTATACTAACCGCGCGACAATTCAGGAGGCTTTGGCTATGGAAGACTTCCTTGCCCCACGCAGACTGCTGTTGGGGCCTGGTCCCAGCGCCGTACACCCTCGGGTGCTGCGAGCGATGTCGACCCCGCTCATCGGACATCTTGACCCAATGTTCTTGGGCGTGATGAATGATATCCAAACGCTCCTCCGTCGAGTATTTGCAACCGTAAACCCCTTCACCATTGCCGTCTCGGGAACTGGATCGGCCGGGATGGAAGCCGCAATCGTCAACGTCATTGAACCAGGCGACCGAGTCATTGTGGGGATCAATGGGGTCTTCGGGACTCGACTCGCCACGGTCATTGAACGCTGCGGGGGAAAAGCCATTCGCGTGGACGTGCTCTGGGGGCAGGTGATTGAACCGGACTCAGTTGCGGCGTTGCTCCAACAATCCAGTCCAGTGAAAGCAGTCGTGCTTGTCCAGGCTGAAACCTCCACGGGGGCCTCGCAGCCGATTGAACCGATCGGCGCCATGTGTCGCCAGCACAATACGTTATTGATCGTGGACGCCGTCACATCGCTTGGGGGAATGCCGGTTGAAGTCGATCGATGGGGGATCGACGTCTGCTACAGTGCCACGCAGAAATGTCTCAGCTGTCCACCGGGGCTGGCTCCATTAACCCTCAGTAATCGGGCCCTTTCGGTTGTGAAGACTCGCCGTTCTCCCTGTCATAGCTGGTATTTTGATTTGTCTCTCATCGCTGACTACTGGGCAGAGCAGAGTCGTACCTATCATCATACGGCACCGATCTCGATGATCTATGCCCTACGGGAGGCGTTACGTCTTGTTGAAGAAGAAGGTCTTCCGGCTAGGTTTGTTCGCCACCAATTGAATAGCCGCGCACTGGTCGCAGGGCTGACGGCACTCGGCTTCAGTCCGCTGCCGCCTCCTGATCGACAACTTCCAACATTAGTCTGTGTCACCGTGCCGACTCACATCGATGAGGCAGCGGTTCGGGCAGAGTTGCTGAGACGATTCGGTATCGAGATCGGTGGCGGGCTGGGCCCCTTAAAGGGAAAAGTGTGGAGAATCGGACTGATGGGAGAATCCTCGACAGAAGCGAACGTGCTGACTCTCTTAAATGCGCTTGAAGAAATCGGGATTCGAAGTGGGTGGGTATCCACTCCCGGTGCAGGTCTCCAGGCAGCGGCTCATACCTATAGCGTGGGACGGTAGATCGTGACAATTGCCATTCATCAGATTCGCCTCATCGATGGGACAGGTGCGGTACGAGACCACATGACGCTCCTCGTGCGCGGCACGAAGATTGTCGCAGTCGGTCCACACAACGATGTGAGCATCCCGAAAGGCGCGATCCGCATCAACGGCCGTGGCCTGACCGTGATCCCGGGACTCATCGATTGCCATGTCCATCTCTGTTTAGGAGGAGAAGCGGATGTCGTCAGCGCTCTGGAGTCTGAACAACCCTCCTATACCCTTCTCAAATCGGCCAGACATGCTCAGGCAACGATTGAGGCTGGATTTACGACTGTCCGCGACGTGGGGTCTCGTGACCATTCAATCTTTTCTCTCAAACAGGCCATCGACTCCAGCCTCCTTCCCGGGCCACGGATTGTTGGAGCAGGGCTTGCCATCTGTATGATCGGGGGCCATGCGCGGTTCATCGGGCAGGAGGTCGAGGGGGTTGACCAGGTCAGAAAGGTTGTCGATCAACAGATATCCGCTGGTGCAGGAGTGATTAAAGTCATTGCCTCAGGAGGCGTGCTCACCCCAGGCACTTCGCCGGACGATGCACAAATGACAGCAGAAGAACTCGCTGCCGCCGTGGATGCCGCGCGTCAGGCCGGGAAACCAGTAGCCGCCCATGCCCACGGGGCCTCAGGAATGAAGCGTGCGATTGAAGCTGGTGCGCGCTCGATTGAGCACGCCACGTTATTGGATGAGGAATCAGGGTCGCTGATGAAACGCCATGGCGTCTACATGGTCCCTACCCTTTCAGCTTTGGCCACAACAGCAGCTTGCCGACCTGGATGCGGCATTCCTGAAAGCGCGTTGGCAAAAGCCAAAGCGATGACGAAGCGGCACAAAGCGTCCTTCAAACAGGCCTATGAGAGCGGTCTGTTCATTGCGATGGGCACTGATGCGGGGACGCCGTTTAATTTCCATGGAGAGAATGCACAGGAACTGGAGCGGATGGTCGCCCTGGGCATGTCCCCTATGGACGCAATTCTCGCCTCAACAGCCACGGCAGCGCGCTTAATCGGAATTCAAGACTCAGTCGGGACTCTGAAGCGGGGAATGGAAGCCGATCTTGTGATCGTGAACGGAAATCCACTTCGAAGAATCGAGATCCTTCGAGACCGGGACAAGATTGTGGGGGTCATGAAAGCCGGCAAGTTTGTGGCGGGACCGTTGCAAAAGCGTGAAAGGTGAAATGTTAAACGAAAAATATTTCGCCTCTTCTCCCCGTACTTCCTTTCACATTTTACTTTTCACCTCTCACGTTTCACTCTCTACCTCTTCTTACTTTCCACTATTCACCTCACCCCTTACCGTCTCTCGTAGAATAGTTCCAATGCCGACGCATAGCCGTGGATCCGACCCTTGCGAAAACTCTCCTCCAGTCGAGAGCGAAGTGAGCGAATCCCCCGGTCATCGCTGCGTTTGGCAACTCCTTGAGACATCAGCATTTCGGCGGCCACGTCGATGAGCCGTTGGCTCCGCTGCTTCATGTCGTCCGTCACAACCTCATCCATGATTTCGGATGCCCGTGAATGCACGACCGGCTCCAGAAATGAGTCGTAGCCCTGCTCAGCCACCGTACGTTCTCGGACCATCGCAAGCTCCGCCTTCACTCGTGGGACATCTTTCATGAAGATCGAGAAGAACTCCTTTCGACCTTCATCAAATAGTTTAAGTTCTAGGTCCTGAAGAATAATGCCCGGATCAACGGCTTCGGTACGCGGCTCATTCCCCCAGGATAATCGATCGTAGGTTCGCCGTTTCTCCGCATCACCGACTACCTCGTAGGCAACGTTGATTTCCCGGATGCGCTCTTCAGCATCGGCCTTCTCAGGATTCCTATCGGGATGGTGTTCGAACACTAGCTTCCGATAGGCCTTCTTGATGTCCTCGTCCGAAGCTTCTCGGGAAACGCCCAGGATCCGATAGTAATCAATTCGCGCCATGGCGGGACTATAGCACGGGGGTTTTGAGCCCTTCACCCTCACAAAGAACGAAACGGTTTGTCTGGTTGGTCCATCTCGTTACGTTCACTCAGGGAAATGGGGCTAGCAACCTCTCGATTGTTCTCATTGGTGGGCCATTGGCAGCACTTATTTTGGAATCAGGGCTGATCGATCTGCAAGGACACCAGCGCTGCCTCCCTGACCTATCTGCTTGGAGTCATTATGTTTTTCCCACGAAAGTCCACTGCCCACCCTAGTCGCCCCTTGACTTGCGGGTGTCCAGGATTATCTCCCCTACCATGGATACAACACGCACCCCACGAATCCTGACCCATGATGAGCGAAAGGCTGCAGACGCAGCGTTTGCCGGCCGCCCATTGAATCCCACTTGGTCTGAAGCAGCCAAGCGAGTCTACGAAGGACTCATCCACGCGCTTCCTTCTCTTCCGGATGAACCTATTATCGGACGGGATGAAAACAGCCCAAGCAATCAAGTTCAAGCGGAGTCTCCGGCGACGGTTCCGACGGTAGAGGAGCCGAAGCCTGAACAGCCGGTAACATCCGAAAATCAACTTGAACCACTCACCGATGTACCGGCCAAGCAGCTGATTGCCAATCGCCAGCAAGCAATTCAAGCTGGGTTTTTAATTGATGTGTCGACAGACGCGCAAAAACTCGGACTCACGTTTCCCGTCACGGTGACGAAGCCGCTCTGGGAAATTGGAATTGCACCCAGTGAGTCAATCTCTGATGAAGAGAAAGCTCAACGGTTGCGTGATGTCTTGATGGCCTTTCGACTCCGTATCGCGAGCCAGACGACACTGTCGCCGTTGATCGACTTCCCTGCGATGCTTTCGATGCCGCCAGGCGAGGTGCCACAGCCAGTACCGCTGTTTGCGTTGATTCAACCGGACGAACAGAATCGTGCCGTAGCCACCTTGTTACTGCCGAACGAAGTCTCGGCCACGATCATTCCGATGAATTGAGCCGCCTTAGGCTCTTTTCAGTTCACGCTCCTAAGCTAGAAACCACGGTTGTCAAACCGTGCAGCTCATCCTCGTGTGCTCAGAGCCGCCGCGCAATGGATGTTGCATAGATCTTCGCCCATCTGGGAAACCTGCCTATCCTCATTTCTATGCTCAGTCGCGAGAGAGGCCTAAACCCTCGTCCAAACGACGCCTCCCTCTAGCAGGGAGGCGTTAGGCCAAAGGCTGGCCATTCCCGAGTGAAAGCGCTATTGTATGATTGATGACGCGGTACAAGTTTACCGAGTATTTCGAGAATGAAGTGCTGCGAAAGCGTCCGTACCTGAAGAAGGAGTGGTGCATGAGAGTTCTTGAGAACGCGCTACGAAGCGAGCCTCAAGAGGGAAACCGTTACCGATTCTGGGGTAGGATTGAGGAGCTTGAGGGAAGGATATTGAGGGTGATCACCCTCGAAAATAAGACCACAATACACAACGCTTTTCCAGACAGAGGGTTCAAGCCATGAAGCTCAATTATTATCCTGATACCGATTCACTGTATATCGATCTTTCAGAGCAACCGAGCGCCGAAAGTCGAGAGATCACTGAAGGTGTCGTTCTCGATTACGATGCCGCGGGACATCTTGTGGGGATCGACATCGACAACGCGAGCCAAAAGGTCGAGCTGAAACAGCTCACACTCAGCAAACTGCCACTGGTTGTGCAGACCATTTCGGCCTAGCCTCAAGCTTCAGAGAGAAACCAACGCTCTAATCCCCTTAGATTATCTCTTGTGCATCGCGAGCCAGACGACGCTCTCGCCCTTGATCGACTTCCCAGCGATGCTATCGATGCCGTCGGGAGAAGTCCCTCAGCCAGTGCCATTATTCGCCTTGATTCAACCGGATGAACAGAATCGCGCGGTGGCGACCCTGTTACTGCCGAACGAAGTTTCCGCGACGATCATTCCGATGAATTAACAGCCAACGTGGTCGTTGCATTGAAATAGATCGCCTTCGTCCCGTGATCGAGCACGTCGTACTTGAACGTCGTCGGGTGGTTCTTACGGTCGGTGAACTGGTTGAGATTTCCCGCCGGATCATGGGCGCACTGCATGTTGTCCGATCCGAGCAAATTGACTTCCCACCAGCCCTCTAGTAGGCTTGCATCATGACCACTGCGACGGGCCATCCCTATATAGTCTCCTCTGACGACATTCTCCACGGCACGCCCATTGTGGTAGGGACTCGCACACCAGTGCGAGCCATTGCGGAGTTGTGGAAGTTTGGCGTCGCACCCGAAGAGATTCTTGTCCGCCTCCCCCATCTGACCCTCGCGCAGGTATTCGATGCATTGAGCTATTACCAAGACCAACGCAGCACTATTGACGAAGATATTGCGCGTCAACGCGTCTCCGACGACCAGATCCATCCCCGCCTCCGGTGAACGACTCTGCGCTCTTCATTCGCCTCTATTTCGATGAGGACGTATCGGTCTTCGTTGCGGAACTATTGCGATCGCACGGCTTTGACGTGCTCACAACACGAGAGGCCAAGCAACTGGGGAACTCAGATGCCGCACAACTGCAGTATGCCGTGGAGCACCAGCGAACCATGCTCACCCATAACCGTATTGATTTCGAACTGCTCCATACCGAAGCCGTCGAGGCACAGCGATCTCATGCCGGTATTTTGGTCGCCAACCGTCGCGCCTCGGACTTCGAACTCGCCCGCCGCATCATGACACTCCTCAATCGGTTCACAGCTGATGAAGTGGTCAACCAACTGCTGTATCTGTAGATATCGCCTTCTGCACAACACAGGATCCGCAATCATCGCCCAACTGCAGGATCTGCTGGTTCCCATTGACCAAGAAGGCGATCTGGACTCAACTCATAGGTGCAAGGTATGTAGTTTTAATTCTCGGATTTAAGGTGATGTGTCGACGCCTCTGCCAACAATCCATATATAGACAGCAGCAAAGATACCTGTGAGCAACAAACCTGACCCGTAGAGGATTTTTAGCCCTACCTTTATTTTTCCCTTGATTACCGTTTCTTCGGATGCCGGAAGCTTATCTTTGTACTCTAACTTGTATAGTCGTTCTGTTTCCGTATCGAGATTTAAAAGCATATGAGCACAACAGATTGCTAGAAACACATCCCCCGCTATGTAAATCAGGTATTTCACCAATCTTTTTCCATTACAAGTATCCTATGGCAAAACTCCGAGGCTCCATGAAAATAAGGCGAAGACTTTGAGCTTTACATACCAGCATTCCGGTCCGCTCTCAACATGACTGACGACAGCATCCTATATAGTTCAAGTCTTACAATCCTACTCTTCATGTGTACGGGAAAATGATGGCTATGAGTGCAACTCTACTCGGTTACTCGGCTAGTGCAACACCCGCAATTGGGGCAGCACTGGCTTATGGTTTCTGGACTGCCACCATGAGCAGGGTATTCACGGAATGTCGGATGAGTTCGATCAGCGGTTCTGGATAGACGCCTAGTACGAGGATGATCGATGCAACGAAACCGAGTGAGCAGACGGTCGTCCAACTGATGAACGCTGGCTTCTGTACTGTCTGTGCTTCAGGAATCGTTGCCGATGTGGTGGCCTCACCAAACAACGTCACGATCAGTCGAAGGTAATAGTAGAGGCTAACGACGCCATTCGCGATTAGCGCCAAGACCAGCCACCAGAGGCCGGCGTCAACTCCGGCCGCGATCGCGTAAAACTTTCCGATGAATCCGGCCGTCACCGGAATCCCGGCCAGCGACAAGAGACTGAGTGCCAACATGGCGGCGAGCCAGGGTCGCGTCCAAAACAAACCCTGATAGTCCTCGACACGATTCTTATCCCCTCCCTCGCTCGAATACACCGTTACCACACCAAAGGCACCCAACGACATGGCACAGTAGACGATCACATAAAAGGTGACGGCCTCAGCAGCCGGAGGACCACCGGCTAACAGCGCGACCAGCACATAGCCAAAGTGAGCGATGGAGGAATAGGCAAGGAGCCGCTTCACATTCTGTTGCAGGAGCGCAAGGACATTCCCTGTGACCATGGACACCACGGCCAGCAGGCTGAACAGATGGGCCACGGCCGGGAGTTCTAACACACCCACCTCAGTCGCAAATCGTAGGAGCAGCGCCACCAACGCGGCCTTGGAGACGGTCGCGATATAGGTCGTGATGGGCGTGGGCGCTCCCTGGTAGACATCGGGAATCCACATGTGAAACGGGGCGAGTCCGAGCTTCAAGGCGATTCCGACGAGCACCAGGACTAATCCTCCCAGCCACAGGGCAGACACGGAATGCGCCTGTTTCAGGATGGCTCCCACCCCCTGAAAGGTCATGGCGCCGCTTTCGAAGTACAACAACGCAAGACCGAACAGGAGGAGCGCTGAGGCCGTGATGGACAGCAACAGATATTTCACCGCGGCTTCGAGCGGATGCCGTCGCGTGCGCAAGTAGCCGATCAAACTACAGAGGGACAGACCAAGGAGTTCGAACCCAAGGAAAAATGAGACGAAGTGTGTCGCCGTGGTGAGAACCAATCCCCCGAAGGTAGCCAGCAGAAGGAGCAGATAGTACTCCTCTACCCCCTCCTCCTCACGAAACTGGACAATCAAATATCGGTACGACAAGGCAATGATGACCATCGTGGCCGTCAAGATCAGTCCCATATATAACAACGCGTGTCGATCCACGACCAGCAAGGTCGTCACGGTTCGTGGGGCTGCCGAGGCCGCCCAGGGCAATGTCGCCAGCGTGAAGAGACATGAGAGAAATGCGAAGGTCGCAATGCGGGCATGGTGTCGCTGAAAGGCAATGGCCAGCATCGTCACAAGGGCAAATGCTCCAAGGGTAAGGATAGGTGACAGGACAATGAAATCTTGGAGAATCATGGGGTGCTCCCCTGTGAGGTCGTGAGATGGGATGACAGCAAGGATTCTGACAGTGGATGAGGCATCGTGGGTGACGACGCTGCAGCTTGTACTAGTTGCTTCATAACCGGTTGAGCCGTGCTCAACACGACCCTCGGATACAGTCCCAAACAGATCTGCAGGGCTGCGATCAATAAAACGGTTCCAAAAGCGACATTCGACAGGTCCTGCACCGAACGGGTGTCTTGCTGCCGCCCAAAGAAGGTGCGTTGCATCATCCCCAATGAGTAAATGGCCGCCATGACCATCCCTAGCGAAGCCAGGATGATCATGATCGGTTGAGTCGCATAGGAACCGAACAGGATCAGAAACTCGCCGATGAAATTGGCCATCCCCGGCAACCCCAATGACGCACAGGCAAAAACGAGCGCCATCGTGGCCAGACGTGGCGTCACCGCCCACAGTCCTCCCATGTGGCCCATCTCTCTCGTCTGATAGCGTTCTTCCAGAGCTCCAGCCACCAGGAAGAGGCCGCCGGTACTCAGCCCGTGCGCGACCATCTGCATGACGACTCCCTGCAGAGCCAACTCCGTCCCGGCGAAGGCGCCGAGCAGGATGAAGCCCATGTGGCTGATGCTGCTGTAGGCCACCAGCCGCTTGATATCCGTTTGGGCACAGGCCAGCAACGCGGCATAGAGAATCCCGACCACACCAAGTCCCATGGCGATGGGCGTGAATTCGTGCATCGCCTCGGGAAACATCGGAATCGTGAACCGTAACAGACCATAGGCGCCGGTTTTCGCCAAGATCCCTGCGAGAATGATCGTGGCGCCCGTCGGTGCCTCAGTGTAGGTGTCCGGCAGCCAGGTATGAAAAGGAGGAGCCGGGAGCTTCACAAGAAACCCGATGAGAAAGGCCAGCATCAACCATCGGGCCATCTCAGGACTCAAGGTCAGTTCCATCAAGTCCGCATAGTCGAAACTTGGGTGGCCCGTAGCCTGCTGATGCAGAAGCGCGAGGGCCACGATTGCCACCAACAATACCAAGCTCCCAGCCTGGGTAAATAAGAAGAACTTAAATGAGGCGTGCCGGCGCTGGGCATGGCCCCAGATCACGATCAGTAGATACATAGGAACCAGCATGAGTTCCCAAAAAAAGAAAAACAGAAACAGATCGATCGCTAAGAACACCCCGATTACGCCGCCCAGGGCGAGCAGGACATTACAGTGAAACAGTCCGACGCGGTTCTGAATTTCTTTCCAGGAGGCCATCGTCGCGACGACGCCGACGAGGACCGTTAGCACGATCAGGATGAGACTGAGCCCATCAAGCCCAAGATGCAGACTAATACCCCAGCGGGGAATCCAACTGATGGAACTCTCTACGAGCCATGCCCCATGGCCTGAGGCCTGAGCTGCGTGATTTCCGATCCCGATGAACAGCGCGAGGAGACCGTCGACAGACAAGGCCACAATCGTGACCCAACGAGGAGCCGAGCGAGATTGTTCCTGGGCCATCCAGGCGAAGGGCGCGGCGAGGATGGGGATCAGTATGAGCAGCCAAAGACTCATAGTGCGAATAATCCAAGTAACATCAGCGTTCCAACTGCAATGCTGGCGGCATACCAGCGAACATGCCCCGTCTGAGTAAGACTCATCCAGCCATGGCAGGACTCGGCGCATACCGCAAGCCACTCGTAGCCACGATCCAGCATATCGTGTGGACGTCGAGTCAGGGTGAACCAAGGCCGCACGAACAAGCGATCATACAGTCGATCGAATCCCCAGCCTCCTTGCAGCAACGTCATGGAAGGATGCTCCGTGGATTGATCGGCCCATCGTGTGGCTAACAGAGAACCTGGCAAAAACAGAAGTGCGGCCAGGCCAATTCCGAGTAGAGCCGCGACGGTGACGGCCAGTTGCTCGCGCCCCTCACTCCCCTCGTCTATGTCTGGCAGCAGGTCCGTCGTCGGCAGTGCGTGTGACAGGTAGTCACTGAACAGCGTGACATGCCCGAGCGTGTGGGGCATCTCAAGAAAACCGATGGTGATCGCCAGAAACGCCAACACCACCAGCGGCCCACGCATGGCCCAACCCGATTCACCCGTCGGTGTCGTACGAACCTCTCCGAAAAAGACGCGAAAGATCAGTCGGAAGCTGTAGAGGCCGGTCAGCATGGCCCCGAACACTGCGCCGAACCAGATCCACTGGTGGCTAAGAGGTGAAGCCCAGACCGACCAGAGGATCCAATCTTTGCTGTAAAACCCCGATGTGATGAGGGGGACACCGGACATGGCTGCAGCCCCGATCAGAAACGTCCAAAAGGTCCAGGGCAGCTGTTTCCGGAGACCACCCATCTTGAAAATGTCCTGTTCGTGGTGGAGGCTGTGGATCACGGACCCAGCCGCAAGGAAGAGCAAGGCTTTGAAGCAGGAATGGGTCAGAAAATGAAAGAGCGCGGCAGACCAGGCACCGACGCCGAGTGCGAGAAACATATAGCCGATCTGGCTCATCGTGGAATAGGCGAGCACCCGCTTAATGTCACGCTGAACGAGCGCGCTGGAGGCCGCCAGGAGCAATGTCACCAGGCCAAGCACCGCGATCACCTCTTGCACCATCGGTGCAAGGGCAAACAGATGATGCATCCTGGCAATGAGGTAGACCCCAGCCGTGACCATCGTGGCCGCATGGATGAGCGCACTGACCGGCGTGGGACCAGCCATGGCGTCAGGTAGCCACACCTGAAGCGGCAATTGCGCCGACTTTCCAACCGAACCGATCAAGAAGAGTGCCGCGACGATCATGGCTAGGTTCGAGCCCACCGGCCAAGCTTCCACGGCACGGCTCTGGACTTCTTGGATCGACAAGCTCGTCAATTGCGTGAACAGGATGAAGAGCCCGATGGCAAACGCCGTATCTCCAATCCGTGTCACGATAAAGGCTTTCTGCGCGGCGGTGCCGTATTCCGGTTCCCGATACCAGAAGCCGATCAACAGATAGCTGCAGAGCCCCACCCCTTCCCACCCTAGGTAGAGCAGCAACAGATTGTCCGCCAACACCAGCGTGAGCATCGCGGAGACGAACAGATTCATATAGGCAAAAAACCTGGCGTACCCATCGTCGTGCGCCATGTATTCGGAGGAGTACAGATGAATCAAGAAGCCGACGCCGGTGATCACCGCCACCATCAAGAGCGAGAGCGCATCCAGGCACCAAGAGATCCCAACCGTCATCCCGGACGTATCGATCCAATTCCATAGCGTTTGCCGGTAGGCCTCTTGATCAGGAAAGGTGCGGAGGAAATCTGCGGCGACCAGTCCGGTCGTCACGGCTGCCGTCCCCACTGAACCGCACCCGACCCACGCGATCTGGTGCCGGCTCAATCGCCCGCCGCACAGAGCCAACAGCAGAAAGCCGGCAAGCGGAAGGACAGGAATGAGCCAAAGTAAGCTAAGCATATGTGTATGGCGAGGGGTGAGGCGTCAGGTGTGAGGGAAAAACGAGTATCAGGGATGCTCGACTTACCCCTTACCTCCTCCTATCCTTTCAATTCGCAAAATGCATCGGCGTCCAACGTGCGAAACCGATGTGACAGCTGCAGCACAATCCCCAGTGCCACAGAAACTTCAGCCGCAGCAAGGGTGAGGATGAACAAAAACATGATTTCCCCATCGACTTGTCCCCACCGAGCCCCTCCGGCGATGAAGGCAAGCGCCGCGGCATTCAGCATGATTTCGAGGGACAGCAACATGTACAGAATGTTCCGTCGACTCAATAAGCCGATCAATCCAAGACCAAACAACATGATAGCCAACACCAATGCGGGTGTGCTCAACATCAACGACCTTCTCTCGAAAGACGACGCCCCAAGTGATAGGCACCGATCAAACCAGGCAGCAACAGCATGGACGCCAATTCCACTCCGATGATATAGGGCCCATAGAGGGCGATGGAGATGCCTTTCTGCCTGGTTTCTGCGACAACGCTCACCGTATGGTCCCCGACAGCAATGAGGTATCCCACCTCACCCAGAAGTATCAGAGCCAGGATACTGGGCCCGACCCATGCGGTGGGCGTCAGCCAAGCCCGTTCCTGTTCAACCGCGAGCGGCCCGAGGAGCATCACGACAAAGATGAAGAGCACCATGATGGCACCGCCATAAATGATGATCTCCAGCGCGGCGGCAAATTGAGCCCCCAATAGATAGAAAATCAGCGCCAGCGCAATCAGCGCCACGACCAGATAGAGCAGCGCGTGAACGGGATGTAGATGCGTGATGACGCGCAGCGTCGCTAAGAACGTCACAGCGGCAGCAATGTAGAAGAGTACTTCCATATCGTCTCACTGAGCCGATGGCTAATGGCCTATAGCTGATAGTGGAAGAGAAAGAGCACAACCAGTTCCGCTTGCCATTCGCTATCAGCCACCTGCTATCAGCTCTTCTCCCTTACGGCATCAAACTCCGCACATCCACCGGTGGAAGCTCGTTCGCACCTTGCCCTTTATCCTTGTCGAGAGTTCTCACGCCGGCGACTCGATAAAAATTATAGTCGTGATACTTGCCCGTCCCGCTGATGAGGAGATCTTCCTTCTCGTAGACGAGATTCCTGCGTGCGTATTCGCTCTGTTCGAAATCTGGAATGAGCTGAATCGCATGGGTCGGGCAGGCTTCCTCACACATTCCACAATAGATGCAGCGGGAAAAGTTAATCCGGAAGAATTCCGGATAACGGCGTTCATGAGCATCTGGATTGTCCGCAGCCTGAAGTGCGATGCAATCGACAGGACAAGCCGCAGAACACAGGTAGCACGCGACACAGCGCTCCTCTCCGTCAGGATCTCTGGTCAGGACGATTCGTCCGCGCCAGCGCGGCGGTAAGTAGGGGCGCTCCTCCGGATACTGGACCGTGACCGGCTTCGTAAAGGTCCGTTTGAAGACGATCCATAACCCGACGATCAGATTACGGGCATATAGCCATATGCTCATCATACGTCGTATGGTCCTTTAACAGTCTCACTCCCCTTCGTACTCATTCCGATCCGGGTTCACGGCAACATCGAGAGTTCCGATGCTCCGGTTTTCCACAACACGACACCACCAGTCAGCAAGAGATTGATCAACGCCAGCGGCATCACAACCTTCCAGCCGAACGTCAGCAACTGATCAAAGCGAAACCGTGGCCACGTCGCCCGAATGAGGATGATCAGGACGATGAACCCGAACATCTTCAAGCCAAACCAGACAGCCGGCGGCAACCAGGGTCCGTGCCACCCACCGAAGAAGAGAATGACGGTCATGGCCGAGAGCAACAGGATGCTGAGATATTCGCCCACAAAAAACATCCCGAACTTCATCCCGCTGTACTCCGAGTGGTAGCCGGCGACAAGCTCAGCCTCCGCCTCAGGCATGTCGAACGGGGTGCGATGGGCTTCAGCCAGTCCTGCCATGAAAAAGCAAAGAAACCCGAAAAATTGAGGAATCACGAACCATTGATGCCGTTGGGCCTCGACAATGTCGCTCAGGTTGAATGATCCCGCCAAGAGCACCGTGCCCATCAGCGACAGCCCCATAAAGACTTCGTAACTCAACAACTGTGCGATCGCCCGAAGGCTGCCGAGAAACGCGAACTTGTTATTGGAAGCCCAGCCTCCGATGATGACACTGTAGGCAGCGAGGCTCGACATGGCCAAGAAGAACAGAACCCCGACATTGAGGTCAGCGACCACGAAATCAGGCGCAACCGGCACCACGGCAAACGACATGAGGGCGGTGATCACGACGATGGCCGGGGTGATCACAAACACCGCTTTGTCGGCGAAGGGCGGGATCCAGTCTTCCTTCGTGAAAATCTTGATCATATCCGCCAATGATTGCAGGCATCCGCCTGGTCCGAGACGGTTTGGGCCGTATCGTTCCTGCCAGACCCCGAGCAGTCGCCGTTCAAGCCAGATCATCATCCCCGCCAAGGTCAAGCAGCTGCCTAGAATGACGGCGATGGTCAATGCGGTGTGGCTCCAATCGATCATGCCGCCCTGCGCTTTCGTTCGCTCTTGATCGCCTCAAACAGATCGATCCACGCCGGTAGTCTGACGCCGCATACCTCAGGCACCAGCGAGAGACCGACCGTCCCCACCGGAGTGGAAGACTCGAAATGAACAGCAAGAGAGTACGTTGTCCCCTGCCACGCCAGATCAATCGTGCTGTGGTCATCAAGCCCCACCCGTGCTCCATCGGATGGGTGCACGGACAAGAAAGGCCGGACAATCCGTTCCGCAATCGCCGGAGATCGATTGCTGAGTTCGTCGCTTCCAAACACGGCGGAGAGGGGAAGCAGCAACCATTGCCGATCAGCCGGCTGAAACGCACGTGGAATGGAGGTGAACCAGGCAGGTGTTTTCGTTGCAACCGGCTCGATCAGTCTCACCCCCGGCATTTCATCGCGTAACGGCCCACCGACTTCATCCTGATAGGTATTCACCGCCTGGATAGAATTCCAGCCAGGAGCCCAGAACTGAGAAATCAACGGTGAGGGCAGCGGTCCTCGGTATCCCTCCATCGTGAATCCCAGAGGCGAGTCCTGGTCGACTGGGGGAGGAGGCTCATGCATGGTCAGATGAGAGAGTAGCGACGTACGGCCACTATATCGTTCAGACTGCCTGGGGAGTTTTTGACCAACCAGACGAAAACTCGCCGACGGGGCGACCTCGCCGACCCGTGCCAGTTCCGGAGCAGCCGTCGCCGTGGCAGACACTGCATCGTCGAAGCTATTCCAAGCGGCGATTCCGGTCCCGACGTCCGCCTGCTGTGATTGTGCACGGGCAAGGTCTTTCAGCCATCGCCAGCTTTCAATGACCTCCCCTTGCGGAATATAGACTTGGTAAAACCGTTGAGCTCTCCCCTCGTTATTCACAAAGGTCCCATCGGATTCCGGTCCAGTGGCGGCCGGGAGGAGAATGTCGGCATGGGCCGCCGTGCGATGCTCAAGTGAGTCGATGACTATCACCGTGCGGGCCTTGCGAAGAAAAGCATCGACGGTCGCCTGGTCCGCCCGGCGATACAAGTCGTTCTCCAACACGATCACCGTATCGGCCTTCCCTTGACTGATTGAGTCGAACGCATCACGCAAGCTTCCGCCACCGAGCAAGGCGAGCCCCGCGCTATTCGCCTCAGGAAGCACGAAACTGAGCCGTGGCTGTTTCCCTTGTTGATGCAGCGCCCAAGCCACATTGGCAGCCGCTTCAATCGTCGCCTGAGACCCACTACCCGTTCCGGCAATAATCAGCGGGCGTTGTGCATGGGTCAGAGACTCGGCAATGCGCTGCGCAAGATCCTTGACATCCTGACTGAGATCAGGCACGGACGGTGCTCCTTGCCCAATGGTTCCCGCCACGGCAAACCCCAACCGGGCGAGATCATCCGGCGCGGCTAAATACGACTCCGTGGCATAGGCATGAAACCAGGTACGTCGAGACCCTGCGAGGAAGAGGGGGCCGCGCCGGTTCTGCACGGCATTGCGTATCGCCGCCTCGTCCCACTGCGAAATCTTGAGTTCATCCACGCGTTCCATCGGCTGTTGGCGGATGGACTGCAAGAGCGCCAGGGCCAGGCGTGGGGCCTCGTTCAAGAGATCAGGCCCGAGGACAAGGACCGCGTCGGCTTGTTCTGCATCATGAATAGACGCAGATGAAACCGGTCCGGTCCTCAAGATGTTCAGGATCATAGACAGCAGTTGACGTTCCTGCTCATCAATCCCCTGATAGAATTGCTGCGGTCCGACGAGAGATTGAAGAGCCACATTGGCCTCGAGCGACGCACGAGGTGACCCAATCCCCACAATCCCGCGGGCCTGTCGTAACCGGTCCGCTGCGAATTCCAGAGTCTTTGGCGCGCTCTCCGGCATTCCCGGCTGCGTACGGTCAGAACCCGCTTTCACGCGAGGATGTTTAATGCGATGGTCACTATTGACATACTCGTAGCCGAACCGTCCCCGGTCGCACAAAAAGTAGCCGTTCACCTGGCTGTTAAACCGATTCGTAATTCGACGCAGCGTGCCGTACCGTTCACCGGCGGTGGTGTTACAACCAAGACTGCAATGCGGACAAATTGATTGGGCTGATTGCAAATCCCACTTTCTCGTATAGTGATGAAAGAAGGTTTTGTCGGTGAATACGCCGGTCGGACACACCTCCACCAGATTCCCGCTGAATTCGTTCTCTAAGGTGCCGTCCTGCTCCCGGCCGAAGTACAGGGCGTCGTGCGCCCCAAAGACATTGAGGTCTCGTCCGCCCGCATAATCCCGGTAATACCGTACGCAGCGGTAGCATTGGATACACCGGTTCATCTCATGACGAATGAACGGACCGAGGTCCTGATTGCGATGGGTTCGCTTCGGGAAGCGAGAGCGTCGGTAGACATGTCCGGTCATGACCGTCATGTCTTGCAAATGGCACTCCCCTCCTTCATCACACACAGGACAGTCGTGGGGATGGTTTACCATCAACCATTCGATGACGGATGCCCGAAAGGCCTTGGCCTCAGGGTCATCGATCGAGATACGCGTGCCGTTGGTTGCGGGCGTCATGCAGGACATCACCAGCCGCCCGGACTGATCACGATCGTCCTTGAACTGTTTCACCGCACACTGCCTGCACGCCCCGACCGACCCCATCGCCGGGTGCCAGCAGAAGTAGGGCACGTTCAGCCCATGACCGAGACAGGCAGCAAGGAGATTCTGCTTCTCATCCACGGTATACGACTTATTATCGACGATGATGATCGCCATAGGCCTAGACCAAGACCCTCTGCTGCGCCGACTTCTTGCTCCACGGACATCCACCGATGGCAATGTGTCGCTCGAAGTCCTCTCGAAAATACTTTAGGGCTGACTGCAGCGGGGCCATCGCTCCCGGTGCCAGACCACAGAAGGTATGCCCTGGCGCTAGCCATTTGGTGTGCATCTCAAGCAGCGATAAATCATCGCTGGTTGCGTGTCCTTCCTCGAACGCCATCAAGAGTTTTGCCACCCACGGCAACCCCTCCCGGCATGGCGTGCACCAGCCACAGGACTCACGCGCAAAGAACTTTTCAAGGTTCAGGACAAATCCAACGGGGCAGGTCTGGTCATCCAGGATGATCATGGTCCCCGTGCCAAGACGACCCACATCCGGCGGGAATGAGGAAAAGTCCAGAGGAAGATCCAGGTGCTCCTCGATCATAAAAGAAGTTGAGATTCCACCGGGCAACAATCCACGAAAACGAACGCCATCGGCCATCCCCCCGCCGTGTCGTTCCAAGAGTTCACGCGCGGTAGTTCCGAGCGGCAACTCCCACCACCCGGGATTCGTTATGCGACCACTGATGCCGTAGATCTTGGTGCCACCGTCCTTAGTCCGACTCAAGCGGCGATACCAGTCGATGCCGTGATTGATGATGTGGGGAATGTTGTAGAGCGTTTCGACGTTCTGCACGATGGTAGGCTGCCCCCATAAACCGACCGTCTGTGGGAAGGGAGGTTTCGCTCGAGGAACCGCCCGCTTGCCTTCCAATGCATTGATCAGTGCCGTTTCCTCACCACAGATGTACCGCCCTGCGCTGGAATGGAGATGGAGGTCAAAGCGAAAGGTTGTCCCAGGGAGCGTCTTCCCGAGATATCCTTCCGCATAGGCCTCCGCAATGGCCTGATTCAGACGCTGGGCGGACAGGTGATATTCTCCGCGCAAGAAGATGTAGCCGACCTCGGCGTCGAGGGCATACCCGGCCATGATCATACCTTCAACGAGACCATGCGGATCCCCTTCCATCAGCACGCGATCCTTAAATGTGCCTGGCTCCATTTCATCGCCATTGGCGACGATATACTTTGGTTTCGGCGCATCAGGTCCCATCGGGACGAAGCTCCACTTGATACCGGTGGGGAACCCTCCGCCACCCCTGCCACGTAGCCCTGATTCGCCGACCAGCCGTTGCACATCCTTGGGAGCCAGTTCGGTCCCAAACCGCTGGAGACTTCGATACCCCCCGGTCGCGACGTACTCTCGCAGGAATCTCGGACTCCCATCAGGACGCAGATGTTGAGTAAGCGGTCTCTCGATATTCATTAGTTTTTAATATTTATTTATATATATCTACTAACTAAATAGTAATATTTATCAATTGATAGTTTAGACTATTTGTATTTATCCATAATGTTTTCCATTTTCTCTGGCGCCACCTCGCCGTACACATCCTGATCGATCATCATCGCCGGGGCCCGTTCGCAATGCCCTAAACATGCGATCGGCAAGACAGTCAGACGTCCATCGGAGGTCGTCTGTCCAAGATCCACGTCATAGAGGTTCTTGATCTGCTCTTGCACTTGCTCGCACCCCTTGATCCAACAGCTGATGCTGTCACACACGAAGACCACATGCCGGCCGACGGGTTTCCGAAACACCAGGTTGTAGAACGTGGCGATGCTGTCGAGATCCTCGGCCGTGATCTCAAGAAACTGTGCGATATCCAGAAGCGACTCATCGGAAATCCATCCACGGTGTCGCTGGACAGTCAGCAGGGCATCGATGGCCGCCCCCCGTTTCTCAGGGTAATGTTTCACGGCATCTTCCAGCTCCCGGCGTTCGATCTCAGTCAGCATGACGTCTCTCGTTCCTAGTTTCTGGTTTCAAGTTTGAGGTGTCAGGTTATTTCACAACATGAAACTCAAAACCCGAAACTCGAAACACAGCCACTCACCGATCCACGTCCGACAACACATAGTCCACACTGCCAAGCACGGCCAGGAGATCCGAGAGCAGTTCGCCCTTCGCCATGAGCGGCACCATCTGAATGTGGGCAAATGAGGGCGTACGGATTCTCGTCCTGTATGAGAACTGCGACCCATCACTCGTCAGGTAGTAACTGGTCTGACCCTTGGACGACTCTGTTGAAACTTCCGCTTCGCCTGGCGGCAGAATCGGTCCCCAACTCACCCCGACAAAGTGGTTGATCAGTGTTTCAATGTCTTGCATCGTGTGCTGCTTCAACGGCGGTGTGGCGAGAGGATCAAGCGACGTATAGGGACCGGATGGCATGGAATCGAGACACTGACGAATGATTCTGAGCGACTGGCGCAACTCCAGCATATGCACCACCGCTCGGTCATAACAGTCACCATTCGATGCAGTCGGCACCTCAAAGTCGAACTGCTCATAGCCGGAATAGGGACGGACCTTTCGCAAATCCCACGGCAAACCGCAGGCTCTGAGCATCGGACCGGTAGCACCCCACGCAATCGCATCCTCGAGCGATAAGACCCCAATCCCGACGGTCCGTTGTTTCAGAATTGGATTGTCCATAACCAGTCGCTCATAGTCGTCAAGTCGTTCCGGGAACCAATCAATGAACTGACGAACCAGCTGATCCCACCCAACCGGAAGATCTCGCGCAACCCCACCGATCCTGAGCCAATTCGGATGCATCCGACCGCCACAAACAGCTTCGACGATCGAGAGGATGCGTTCTCGATCATTGAACATGTAAAACACGGGTGATAACGCGCCCACATCCCCGGCGAAGGTCCCGTACCAGACGAGATGACTGGCGATTCGATAGAACTCGGACATCATGACACGGATGACTTGCGCCCGCGGCGGAACGGTAATGCCTGCCAATCGCTCAACCGCAAGACAGTACGGCATTTCATTCAGCACGCCCTGGAGATAGTCGATACGATCCGTGTAGGGAATAAAGGTATGCCACGTTTGCCGCTCAGCAATCTTTTCCTGTGAACGATGATGGAAGCCGATATCCGGAACGATGTTGACGATTTCTTCGCCCGCGAGCTGCGCCACCAACCGGAGCACACCATGTGTGCCGGTATGGGCCGGACCGAGATTGATGAACATATAGTCGAAGTCCGAGTCGCGATCGTGGTAGGTGCGAGGCAAGCCCCATTCTTCAGGCTTGAATTGCAGGGCATCCTGCGTCATGACCAACTTTTCCGGCGGCAATTGGAACAGCCCGACTTCCGTCGCACGCGACGGATGATCTTTCCGAAGCGGATACCCTTCCCACCATGAGGGCATCAGCAGGCGACGAAGAAACGGGTGCCCCTCGAACCGAATCCCGAACATGTCGAAAATTTCCCGTTCATACCAATCGGCGTTGGGCCACAGATCGATGCTCGACGGCAGCGAGAGCGACGCACCATCCAGCGCCACCTTGATGCGGAGCGACTGGTTCCGATCAAAGGAAAAGAGGTGATAAAACACCGTAAAGGTTCCGATCGGTAATCCGTCATGATTCCGGCGGAGCCGCTCATCGGTCGCACTCAGGTCGAACAACATGGGAAATGGACGAGATAGTTCGGATTTGACGTAGCGGAGCACATCATAAAGGTGCTGCCTTTTGATCCAGACCGTCGGAATCCCGTCCTTGGTGGACTGGACCGCGACCAGAGCTCCATCCGAGCCACAGTGAGCCAAGAGCTCTGAGACCAATCCGGTTTGCTCACCGATCGAAGCATCGCCGAGGGTGGAGACACGCGGCGTCATGACTGACCTTTCGAGTGTCCACCTGGCTGCCCCGCAAAATGGGGAGAGAGCAGATCGGTTCGAGGGAGCACATCGATACCGGGATATTCACGCTGCCCCATCCGCTCCGCGCGCTTCGCATCTCGCATCGAGGGCATGATCGGTTTTTGCACATCCTGCGGACCGAAGTGGACGCTCAATGGACGTCGCTCTGACCCCACCATGCTCTGGAGAAGCAGCAGACATTCCATAAACGCATGGGGCGGCGGAGGACATCCCGGCATATACACGTCTACGGGAATGAACTTGTCGACCCCTTGCACAACAGAATAGGCGTCAAACATGCCTCCGGAGTTCGAGCAAGAGCCCATGGAAATCACCCAGCGCGGCTCAAGCATCTGTTCGTACAGCTGCTTGATGACGGGAGCCACTTTCAGAAACACCGTCCCCGATACGACCAACACATCGGCCTGTCGCGGTGACCCGCGCGCGACTTCTGCACCAAATCTCGCTACATCGTAGACACTCGTGAAACTCGTCGCCATTTCGACGAAGCAGCAGGACAAGCCAAAATTCAACGGCCAGAGCGAATTTTTCCGCCCCCAGGCCAGGAGATCTTGCAGCTTCGCAAACAAGACCGACTGTCCAACGACAGCGGTGAGCGGACCATCGCCGCCCTCGGTCACCCGCACACCTTCCAGTCGTCCGTTACGCCACTCGGTCATCGTAGAGCTCCGTTGCGGTGTGGATCTGCGGGTTCTGCTGGTGACGGACTTGCGGGCGTTGAGAGCGGGCATGCCAATCAAGCGCGCCGGTGAGCCACAAATACGCAAGGGATGCCAACAGAATGGATACGAAGATCATCACTTCGATAAAGCCGAGCCAGCCGGTCTCCGGAACCGCGACTGCCCAGGCATAGAGGTACGCTGCCTCCACATCAAAGATGACGAAAAACATGGCGATCAAATAATATTGCACCGGTGGACGCACCTGGGCGCTCCCGGTTGGCCGAATCCCACACTCATAGGGAATGGCCGTCGCACTCTCAGATTGACGTTCCGGTTTCCGCCAGTGCCGCTCGCCGAGCAAGGGCGGGAGTCCCAGCATGACGGCAATCACCACGCCGACACAGATCCCGTATACGCAAATCTGCCAAATAGCATCATCTACCATGGCAGTAATTATGTATGTAATTCTGACACACGTGCTTTTCCTCACCCTTGGATATCATGCCAAGTGAGGTTTGGCTCTAAAAAATGCAAATGTTGCAATTCTGAGTGCGGCCACTTACTTCGAGCAGCGGGGCGAGTGATACAGGTGGCGACTTCTGCTGTGGATCAATAGCTAGACCAGGTGGGTCACCTGACTGGTCACGTCACAGCTCTTCCAGCTTGGTGACGGTCTGAGATGGCCTTTTCTAATTTGTGTTCCAATAAATCAAGCCGTTCACATTGATGCATGAACCATCTGCTGAACGAATTGTCGTTCTTCAGCCTCAGTCCGCAGGCCACCATTCAGGCGTGCATCAAGTAATTGGGCAAGGATCTGCTTAAACTGCGGGCCTGGCTTCAACCCCATTTCCTTGAGATCGGCCCCTGACAGCACGGGCTTCACATGCTGATACGTCGTAAGGAAAGCCGAAACGTGGCGTTTGACGGTGTCTCCTTTGCTCTTCGCCATGAGAAGTAATAGCGTCTCATCGGACAGTCCTGACAAGAGGTGATACACCTCTGCCGGCTTAAGTGGTCGTTTCGAGGCCAATCGGCGCATGGCGTGATGACAGCCCACACGCGCCATTTTCAGCCGTATGGCTTCCTGCTCGGAAAAAGGAAATCGCTTAAGAATCTCCTTCACGTGGTGCTCCGGCACCAGCTCGATCAGGCCCATCATATAGACCAACCAGACGTCCATCTTCCTGTCTAGGTACAGCAGCCGGTACCAATCGACGGCTTCATCGATCGCACTCAAGAGCTTCTCCAAGCGGTCGGACCAACTCAGCTTGGGATGAATGAATCGCAGTAATCCCATATCTGCCAATCGCTTGATGGACTGCCTGGGATCCCGTTCAGAGAAGAGCAACTTCAATTCTTCCAGCAAACGATGGCCGGACAGTCGGTGAAAGAGGTTCATCTTGACCGCGCCCGCAATCAACGCGATTGTGTCCTTGCCCAAATGAAAACCGAACCGCGTTTCAAATCGGATTGCTCGGAACACGCGCGTCGGGTCTTCGACAAAACTGAGGCCGTGCAACACACGGATCACTTTCTCATTCAGGTCTCGTTGTCCACCGTAGAAGTCCTGTACATCGCCGAACCCCTTCCCGTTCAGTCGAACGGCCAAGGCATTGATCGTGAAGTCACGACGATAGAGATCTTTCTTGATGGAGCTCTGTTCCACCGTCGGCAAGGCAGTGGGATACTCGTAGTACTCCGTTCGGGCGGTGGCCACGTCGAGCTTGAGGCCATCCGGGAGGAGCACCATCGCTGTCCCGAATCGCTCATGCACCTTGACCCGAGCTTGCAATACGTCGCCGAGTTTCCTGGCGAACGAGATCCCATCACCTTCGACCACGAGATCCAAGTCGAGATTCTGAATGCCCAGCAGCAGATCCCTGACACACCCGCCGACGACGAAGAGCGACACTTCACAGCGATCGGCGAGCTGCCCCGCTTCCTCGAGCAAAGCCACAAGACGTTGCGGCAAGCGGTTCCGCAACAGCCCCTTCACATTCCGGTGTGGCCCTCCGATCGCGGCTTCAGCTTCGCCTGACCCCATGGTTCGTGTTCTGGCGGTCTTCAAGACGTCGTCATGGAGCGTCCGTAGTAAATCTGTTCTGGTAATAACGCCGACGACTTTCCGGTCTTTGAGTATCGGAACACAGCGCTGGTTCCGCTCGATCATGGCCATTTCTACGTCATGAAACGAGGTCTCCGGCTGTGCGGTATAGGCATCGGTTTGCATGATGTCACGTACAGCCATCTTGTTGCCGAGCCGATGAAATAATGCCTTCTGAATCGACTCCCGACTGACGATCCCCGTGTAATGATCGTTCTCATCCAGGATCGGAAAAATGTTCAGACCATAGGTCGTCATCCGTTGACCTGCATCAGCGACAGTCGTGTCGATCTCGATCGATTTGACCGGGCGGGTCATGACATCCTGGGCCAGCAACGTCGGGCGATAGTGTGTGGTTAGTAGTTGAACGATCCTCTCTTTGACTTCTGAGAGCGTCTGCCCTTTGACTGTGGCGGCTGCCGCGACGGCATGGCCTCCTCCTCTGAATTCCCGTGCGATCCAACCAACGTCTATCTCAGGTCGCCGACTCCTCCCGATCACCTCCACACGATCGGCCATCATGACGGCCACAAGGACGGCATCAACCCCCTGCAGTTCGGCGAGGCGATGCACCACGCCGGCCGCCTCACCTCGGCAGCGATCGATCGTGCTCGTGGACACGAGGACTTTGCGACCTTCCAGATACAGCACGTCACTGTGTTCCAAGAAATCATTCAGCAGCGCAACGGCATCCGGATCAAGCGGCGTGTAGAGGGTGTCCGAAACCATATTGAGATCCGCGCCGGCTTGGACGAGGAATGCCCCGGCTTCAAAATCTCGGCTGGTCGTCGAGGCGAAGGTAAACGAGCCGGTCTCTTCATAGAGACCGAGGGCCATCACGGTCGCCTCAAACGGGGTCACGGGGATATGCCGATGCTGGAGCTGCTCGATGAGCAACGTCGTCGTGGCTCCGACTGAATCCACGACAGACTGTTTCGAAGGTCCGGCACAGACCGAGTCCGATTCAAGATGATGATCGAAGACCACGACTTCAACCGCGGGATTCTCAAGACAAGCGGTGAGTGTTCCGATCCGACTCGGCTCTTGGGTATCGACCAGGATGAGCCTTGTGATCTGCGGGAGGTCGAGTTCTTTCAGTTTGCTGAGATCGAGATCGTGAACGGAGAGAAAATTACGAACCGCTTCCTGTGCTCCGGCCGGCAAGACCAATTTGGCCCCCGGATAGAGCTTCCTCGCGGCAACCATCGAGGCGAGGCCGTCGAAATCCGCATTCCCGTGCGTTGCGATGACATCCATGCAGGCATTGTAGCAGGGACCAGATCAGACACAAAACGTCGAAGCCGAAGGCCGGCTGACTGGATGCCAGCGTAACAAGAAAAGAGCCTCACGATCGACATCGTAGACCATATCAGGATCAGCGATGCCGCGCATCACGGCGATCCTGTCGTTCTCGCACAATAGGCCGGGACGCGCGTTTCTGTGCAGCACCACTTCGTGCGGCTTCTTTTCTTTTCACGACCCCCTCCGCTGTTCCCCTACTCTCTCTACGATCGATGCGAACCTGTTCACGCTCCAGCTGAACTTCTTCCTGTCGATTGAGCTGTCCTCTGTCGAAGCTGCGCTCAATCCAGTCCGCTTGATTCAGCTTACCTGGATCGATCGCCTGCGTATCAGACTGGGCATAGCCCACACTGCTCATCAGTATGATCGCCCCACTGCTTGCGATGAACAGACTCTTCATCAGACCCTCCTCGCTCGGCTCGACCTTCTCCTGGCCGGCATGAATTATCAACGCGCCTACCACTACCGCCGATACGCCGTTGCGCACCTCAACTCTAAGTTCCAGGTTTCGCGTGAAACGTTTCAAGTTGTACAGAATCGTCAAATCTGAAACAACACACTTGAAGCTGCAATTTTCACAAGAGGACGATCCAACCTGAACGGGACGATGGGATATGAACCGTCATACATGATAAGGGCCGGTGCTCGGACACCTCTGATAGCCTGAGCCCTTTCTGGCTTGGTGTATCAAGTAAGGAAAGAAAGATCCACTCTTTGAGGGGTTCGTGCAATGAGGATGGCACGCAAAAATCAACGATCTCGCCCACTGCCGGAATGATCAGATCGGTCCAATCGGTCGAGTCTATCCGGACGCTCAATGCGATCGACTTTCTCAGGGCGATCAAGGCGGTCAACTTTGTCAGGACGATCGGTGCGGTCCGATCGATCGCCTCCCCCTGATCGGTCGTGTCGATCCGACCGATCGCGTGAGGACTCCTCTCGACTGTCTCGCCCTCCGCGATCTCCCCGGTCTCTTCGATCACCACCTGATCCGCTCCCCGATCCACTGTGATCTTCATCCTTGAAGAGCCGATCAGTGCGTTCTCCACGCCTAACCTGCTCACGAAGCGCTTTGAGGCTCGCACGCCCTTCTTCAAAATCTGATCCACGCCGCTTGACTTCCCGGCTGAGATCCAGGAGCTCCGATGCACGATAGCCTTGCTTCATCCCCTCGCCGACCAAGGCCGTTCCATCTTTCGACGGAATTCGTCCTTCCTTCATCACGGCTAAGCCCTTGGCACCGGCTGCGAGCTCTTCCTGCGTCGCCTTGTGTCGACCATCTTGCGACAATCGGCTCAGCTCCCGCACTTCATCCACGGTGGTCCCACGCGAGAGCGCTTCAGCCATGGTCTCGATGGCACGCTGCCGATTCCCCTCTTCCATGCCGCGAGAACCAGCCTCCTGCAGAACTTCATGGGCAGATTCGAGTCGAGATGTCATCTGTCGCAGCACCGGATCGATCCGCTTGGGTTCAACCCCTTTGGCTAGGCCTTCGCGGACCTTATTCAGCAACGACTCGGTGGGAAGGCCTCGCTCCCCAGCCTTGCTGACGTGATCGAGCAAGGGTGCGATCTCGTTCTCCGAACGACCTTGCGTGGACCCAAGCCGAGTAATCGCGTCCCGATCCTGAGCCGTGAGCGGTTCGGCCCAGACCGAGGGAGCTGTCAAGGCGACCATGACGCTCAGCACCCCCAGCGCTCTATCGATTTGCATCCTCATCATGGTCGTACCCTACGATCACAACTCCATCGAGTGGTTGCGTCACGATCCTGCACTGCAAGCGCCTCAGCACAGACCGAGGGAACCATCAACGCGACCACGACACTCAACCTGCCTATCACCCGGTCGATTCGAGTCCTCATCGTCTTTTTACCGTACGATCACAACCCCATTGGTTTGTCCGAATCCATCGGTCACAAAATCTTCAGCGTGCGGCGGCGTGATCCACTGCCCACCGTCGATCACGAACATGAAAGGATACTCCCCTGGATTCAAGGGCACCGTGACCGACCACAGTGCGCCCTCGACGATCGTCATCGGCGTCGCATCCGTGGCCCAGCCATTGAAGGACCCAACGAGCACAACTTGTGTGGCACCAGGTGCCAGCAGGGTGAATCGTACGGCACCCGCCAACGGCGTGGGCACGCTCGGTTTCATTCCCGGAGGTTTTACGCAAGCCAAGAAACCATACAGCACCATGATCATGATGAGGGTCGTCCGAGAGAAGCGACGCAACCCATTGAGTCTCAGTCCCATCTGCGGGAGAGTACATACAGACTAGGCTCGTTGCAAGGGACACATGAGGAAATTTAAATATCGACATCGAGCACCGCATTCTGTGCACCGAATCCATCCGTCTCGGCTTCCGTCGCCAGCGGATCAGCAACCCATTGTTTGCCGTCAATCACAAACATGTATTGGTATCGACCGGGCTTGAGCGGAATCGTGGCAGTCCACACCCCGCCGTCCGAACGTTCCAGAGGCGTGTGCGCTGGGTTCCATCCATTAAAGTCGCCCGCGACAGACACGGATCGTGCTCCTGGCTGCAGTAGGACAAGCCGGACAAACACCTGTGGTGCTGCTTGTTTGGTACCAGCGGCAATCGTCTGGGTTGGGGTCATGGCGACCGGCACCTCCACCACTCGTTCCGGTCTCGCCGTCAAGAGCCTCGCGACTGCCACCATCACAACACAGGCCGCCGCGATCGCTCCGGCAAGATTCCACTCCAGCGTTCGTGGTGTGGTGACAGCCGCCCACACACGCTCCCACCAGCTCGGAACCGGTGGAGCAAGGCTCGCTTTCAACTCACTCAGGAATTGTACTGAGGGAGCCAGCCTCGGCAATCGGGCCGCTTCAGCCACCACCATCTCCAAATTGAGCCAACGTCGACGCAACGCAGGGTCGGCATCGACGGTTTGCAAAAAGACCACCCGCTCATCCGGAGTGAGATCATGGTCGAGGAAACGCTGGATGAGGAGTTCGGGTTCAGTCATCGGATCACCATACTAGCCTCGTCCTACTGCGCAGGGTTCAGGGAGGCCAATTCACGGCTGAGTTGAAGCCGGCCTTTATAGACGCGCATCTTGAGCGTATCGCTGTTGACTCCAAGAATCGCTTCCATCTCTTCGTAGCTCAGGCCTTCAATGTGTTTCAGGACAAAGGCTTCTCTATAAAGCGGCGGCAGTCGCTGGATGGCTTGCTCCAACTCCTGCGCCACCTGCTGCTGCGACAACAGACGCTCAGGCGTCTGCTCCTCCGCAATATGGATATCCAGCGTCTCATCGATATCGACATCCTGTTGTCCCACTCCCGGTCGCTTGACCCGCAACCAATCTTTGCACTTGTTGGTGGCGATTCGATACAACCACGTCGAAAACTTCGAGTCCGCACGAAACGTCGACAGCGCTTTAAATGCAGTAAGAAACGCTTCTTGCGCCAGATCCTCCGCTTCAGCACGATTACCCACCATCCGATAGGCAAGATTGACGATCTTCGCCGCATGCCGGTCAATCAGTTGTCCGAACGCCTCATGGTCTTGTTTGAGGCTACGGGCAACCAGTTGGGCGTCCTCTACTCCAACAGGCTGATCCGGCGGCATTCGTTTACTCCGGTCAACCTGGTATGATGCCACCAGACTGTTTGCTTTTGCCTACTTGCTTCATTAGACGTATCACGTTGAGGCACGTAAACAGCCACAAACAATGGAGAAGATAGCCTGCCCTGAGAAGTCGCGAAGCACCGTATCGAAGTCAGCCAACTGACAACAAGTCTGTGGGCCAGCCGTTATGAATGAACGCGCAGCTTTCATAAATGAACTGGGCTAGAACCGGTAACTGGTACCCAGCGACAGGGCATAATCTGGAGCACTATTCGAGACACCAACCGTCACTCCTCCATTGAACCGCCAGGCATCCGTAGCCCTGTAATTGAACGCAAAGAAGAAGTCTCTGATATTGACGAGATCGGCTACTAGCGACCGGTACTCTTCGTAATAGGCACTCACCAAGAATCGCTGGGTGAAGTAGTACCCCCCTCCTACGTCGTACCAATATTGGTTGCGCAGTTCTCGTCCGTCTGGGTTACCGATGAAGTTGTATCCGCCATCAAGGAAACCGATCCAATGTTCGCCAAACACCTTGGATAACTCCACGCCGTACCCGTGATCGAACGCACCGGTGCCGAGTCCTTGGCTGGCATTGGCAGTCGGCAACTTCATCCGAGCCGTCAAGGCAATGAGCGGGACATATTCCCTTTCCTCCACAATGTAGTAGCGCCCTCTGAGAATGATGTCCCCAAGACCAGAATGAGTCTCCTTTTGTCCCGTCGTCACTCCTTGACCAGCGTTGAGTGAAGCCACACATTCCGGTTTGTCAAAACGAAACTCAGTTCCACCATTTCGAAAACATCCTCCGCCCAACGCTGGAGTCGGCTGGCCGCCCACTAATGTGGCCGCACCATTACTGGTGACGGACACAAACGGAATAACCAGTGTCACATCTCCGTCGCGAAACAACCGCCGGATCGACACCGGAGCGTACACGAAGGTACTCGTGGTATTGGTGCCGAAATTTCCACTTGAAAAGCTCGGCGTGAATCCGATCTGCCAGTGCCGTTCGGAAGGGGATCGTTGTTGTGGGTCATTTTTCTCTTTGTCCGCTGCAAATAGGCCTTCCCCCGATAAGGCAAAGACCGTTGCCACAACCGGCACGATCACTGTCCACCTCTGCATCCTGTACACCATTCCTTTCCGCGCGAGAACTCCACACATAAATTCTCTATTCTAACTAGCACTACCTAGATACAAGGTTGGCTTTCAAAATACAACGGCGCCGAGACGACCCCGGCGCCGTTGCCATCCCACACTGCAATGTCCGACACCGCCTAGTTTCTTCCAGAGCGTTCCGGTCGCTCAGGTCTCTCTGAGTGTTCTGGACGTTCAGGCCGCTCAATCCGCTCCATCCGTTCTGGTCGATGGGGCCGTTCCATCTGCATCATCCTGGCATTTTCTCTGCCTTCACGACCATGTCCCCCGGCCACATGATCCGCTCGATCAAGTCCACGGAGTTCCCCGCCTGCATTGGACCGATGATCCTCTCGCCGATCGGTTTGTCGGTCCTCACGGCGATCTTCTCGTCGATCCATCTGGCGATCCTCGCGCCGATCCTCACGGCGATCAAGACGACGATCTTCTCTCCGGTCGGCTCTACGATCTTCCTGACGGATATCATCGCCGGCCTGCGCGATGGCCACGGAATCTTGGCCATGTCTTCCACTATGATCACCCTCATTGCGGTCGCTATGGCCACTATATTGGGATCCAGGGCCACCGTTGAGAGAGTCATGGCCGCTGTTCAGCGAACCTGGTCTTCGGTTATCCATCCGAACGGTCAACTCTTCAGCGGAACTGCTCATCTTTCCGATTGCCGGTGAAGTCAGAAGCGACAACCCAGCAAGGGTGCCCAAGATGATTTCTTTCCAACTCGTACGATTCATCATTGATCTCCTCCTCGATAATAATCTTATTGACTCAGTGTAGCGAGCCGATGAACTTGCTCCAAACTAATCTTCCAATTCTGCCTCGTCCCATCTCACCGTCGACCCGTTCAGGTTGCCCTTCACCTTCACCAGGGCATTCGCCTTGACCTCAGCCAGGAACCCGGTACGATTCATTGAGGAACCCCTCACACTCTCGAACTGTGAGATGGTGCTGGTATCGACCGACACACCTAAGATCACGATGACGTTTCCAGCGATCGACTGCACCGGCCCCTGCAGATCCAGGTCGTTATCCCCAGACCGTAACTCGACGCGGGTGGCGATCACGGAATTAGGACCGCTCACTCGCCCGCGCAGTCGGACATGGTCACCCGACGATAGCCCACCGAGGTTGGTGTCCTTGAGTTCAGTCTGACCATTCACAGTGACCGTCAGACCGGGCAATCCTGTGAGTCTGAACGAGTTTGAGCTGATCATCTCAATGTCGCCTTCGAGCTTCACGCTCTCATGAAACTTGACGTGTTTGGTGGCAATGAGAATGCCGTTCTCCCATCGACCTTCTGCCGAGAGCTTTGCACCTACGACAATCTCATCGATCGTGCCGCCTCGAAACTCCGTGTTCCCGGTCGTCTGCACCCGCGTATTACCGATGAAGAAATCGCCGGCCCCACGCACCTGCGTCACGTAGCCCTCAACTTCAAATTCGTCGACCTGATTGCTCACGCCTCGGTTCTCTGGCTCGACCTTGGTCGCCGTGAGCGTCGTCGTGGTGGCGGTAAAAACGGCTCCCTTTGCTTCCACCGACAGGCCATTCCAATTACTGCCGTTTGGGGCGGGCATGTCGCTGATCAGAGCCGTCGCATAGTTCACCGTGAGCGACCCGATCTGGAACGTCTTGGCTCCATCGTTATGATCGGTGACGAATCCGCGTACCTCCGGCGTGACATTGATCAGTTTCTTTTCAATGAACGTCGCCTGAATGACGCCATTGGGACGGATGTGCCCGTTCGCTTCGACGTGATCGGTTCCGGACACAAGATTCAGAAGATTCCGGCCAGGGATATTGTCATCGATCAAGGTCGTGTTATCGACCAACACGGTTTGCCCCATCACGATCAAACTGAGACCATCTGCAGCCACTGATTGTACAAGTCCCTCGACGGCATCCTTCTGGAGCACGGCGTCTGCCGACCGTTGAGTGCCGTTGAACGAACCATTGACCGTCACGATCATCCCGACCTTGAGGTCGCTTTGGCTGCCGGATTGGCCATCAACCGTGAACGACGAGCTGCTCGTGTCGAATCGTTTCCCGTTGACGATCACGCTCCCAAAGCCGGTGATCGTCCCCGACGCTGATGCGGAACCGCTACCTGACCCGCTTCCCGAACCACTGGCCGATACAGAAGGTGCCCCGTCGCTCCCACAAGCAGCCAGAAGTCCTGCGAGTCCCATCATGCCCATCAGACTGAAGATCCATCGTGAAGTATTCATGGTACGTTCCTTGTATAAATGAATGGTGATGACAACTTCTGCTTTCATTGTTCGCCAAGCGAAACACTTGCAGATCGTGGCGTATCGGCCAATACATCCGCCGACCAGGTGACCCTGGCCGGACACCATTGCCAGACACCCAGCGTCACAATCCTCGTGAGCCCAGCCGGCAGACAGGCCACTCTGTTGACCGAGACATCACGATTGATCACCCTCATCGAAGCGCCGCATCGATTCAGGTAGGGCTCACTGGAGACATCTCGCAAGTCGATATGAGGGGTCAGAAACGCGACCACCGGAACCGGTAGGACGGCAATGGAAGAATCGTCTACCCATTGACTCCCGGAACAATGACCGTCGATCCCCGTGGTACGCTTCACATCGTCATGCACCAGGGTCGAGACACAGCCTGACAACAGCATCGAGGCCGTCATGACGAACAGGCTCATTTTTGAACGGAATGTTTGCATAGCCCCCTCCTTCCAACCTTGTCTGATGGGTTAGACGGAGGAGCGGAGGAAAGGTAAACAAGGGGCCTGGGAAAGATGTGTTGCGATGAAAGCAGGAAACACGTCAAACCAGAAACAGCTGAGCGAGCGCAGGTTGTTCTGGACGGTCAACCCATGTCCAGATGTCCTTGAGTCAGCACCTCGGTCAGTTCTTTCCAGGACGGGCTTGTTGGGACTGCCAGGAGGCCGATCGGATCATGCTGCCCCATTCCGCCTTCGTACCTCGAATCCATCGAATAAGACCGATCAACTTCCAATAGGAATTGAGCTGCCGGTACCCAAAGTTCTCCACGAGCGACACGAGAACTAACTTGAGAAGGTCCGATGGCCGTTGATACAGATGAAACGTCATCTCTTCCATCAGCAAGGCGCTCAAGGATAGGGTGATGCCAAGCCCGATCGCGACACACACACAGAGAAGCCACACCTGGAACGAGACCAATCCCAACCCCAAGCCGATCATCAACAGGACATACCCGAAAATTTCAAACGCCGGCCCAAACCACTCAAACACCGCCATAAAGGGAAAGGCAAGCCACCCAACGGTGCCGCCCTTTGGATGGCAGCACAGTTCAAAATGGCCGGCAAGACTGTCACAAAGCCCGCGCTGCCAGCGGATGCGTTGATTCCTGAGCGTGCGATAATCTTCCGGCACTTCGGTCCAGCAGACAGGATCCGGCACATAGGTAATCCGATAGGGGAGATCATTGATCCGATAATGGTGATGGAGACGCACCACTAATTCCATATCTTCGCCGATCGTGGCCGTACGATACCCTCCGACTTTCAGGACCGCCTCCTTCCGGAATAATCCAAAGGCCCCAGAGATAATCAGCATCGCATTCATCGGTGACCATCCCTGCCGACCGGACAAGAACGCGCGGAGGTATTCGACGGTTTGGAGCAGCGCTAGGAGGCTCGACGGCAGCCCCACCTGTTTCAGACGTCCGGCTTCGACGGAGCAGCCATTCGCGACACGGATCGTCCCACCGCAGGCAACGGTACGGTGATCGAGCAAGAACGGCTGCACCACGCGATAGAGACTGTCCTGCGCCAAGACCGAATCCGCATCGATACAGCAAAACAAGGGATAGACCGACAGATTGATCCCCGCATTCAGTGAATCGGCTTTCCCTCCGTTTTCTTTGTCGATGACACGGACGTTGGCATAGATCGAGGAGTGGTACGTGGCTCGAATCGGCTGCGTCGGCAGATCGCGACCGTACGCCTCAGGAAACGGCTTCAGTTCGAACGCCCGCCGCAGCACGTCGATGGTGTCGTCTTTCGAACCGTCGTTGACCACGATGATTTCATATTCGGGATAGCGGAGCTGTAACAAAGATTGAATAGAACTCGCGATTGTGGCGGCTTCGTTATATGCTGGCACAATGATGCTAATTTGCGGCTCATACCCGGTGAACGCCTGCGGGAAGTGCTCCCCCATTCGCTCTTCGAAATATTGCCGAAGCGAAAAGATGGAAATCGCATTAAGGAGTAAGTACCCTCCCGTCAGTGTCACTAAATACAGTAGAAACAATGCCTGGGATACACCGTAGATCGTTTCGAATGTCATGCGTGATGCGGGGCAGAATCGAGTTGCATGGCGGCTCGCTCCCTGAGTTCTCATCCTCAAAGCGGCTGCACCGACGGGTGACCGCCGGTGTGCTCGTCCTCGTAGGATGGCTCTGGCCCTCCGTGGCCTTCACCCAGGACTTGATGATTCCTGGACAGCGCGCACTAACCGATGTCGAGGAAATCGAATTAGTGTATGCCGGTTCTCAGTCTATTCCTAAAATTATAGTGCGCGGGCGACGGACGGCCAATTCATTTGTTCTTTCCTCCCATCGACCATCAGATGACCGACTAGACCTGTCGGCTCAGACTGGAGTGTGGCAACCCATTGTGACGTGTCAGACTGAGGTCAGTCTGATCCCCCCGCTCCATCTCAGGATTGATCGCCAAGGAACTGAGCCCTGCGGAGCGATGTGGCCTTTGCAGACAACCAACAAGAGTCTGGATGCATTATCGTTTCGCACGCTTCTGGTACGCGGGACAACCTCAAGCCCTGTGAGGATTGAATTTGTCGACGCGCAGCAGGCCCAGGCAGTAGCCGAACGTTTGACCGGGCACTTCTCACTCGAGGTGCCACTGGCCTCACTCGCACGACAGGTCGACCTTCGACAGCTGACTCATATTCGACTCGTGGCCGATACAGATGTGGACCTGGTCATCGACGAACTTGCCTTCAGCACACCATCATCCGAACCTCCTCCGACTCCATCCATGGGATTTTGGTATTGGGACTATCGCGCGGCGATACGGGATCCTGAGAGCATGGTGGCAATCTGCCGGAAGCAGCACTGTCGACGAATCTTGCTCCAACTACCCGATGTGCATGACTCGGATCATATCTGGACCGCCTACGCCCAACTCTTTGCCGTCACAAAGTCGGCGGACATCGAGCTCTATGCGCTCGACGGGGCTCCGGACATGATCGACCACGCCACACCGTTGATCTCGAAATTAGACCGGTTACTGGGACTGATGGGAAATCAGAAGCTCCCAGGTGTGCAGTTAGACATCGAACCGTACCTATTGGATAGCTTTCCCGAAGACGAAACGATCTTCGATCGCTATTTAGACACCATCGATCGTGTGAAGTCTGCCTTGCGGGGACGAGCGACGTTCTCCGTGGTGATTCCCTTCTGGTTCTCTTCCACCATTCACAGGCAGCGGCCTCTCGCGTTTTCGGTGATGGATCGGGTGGATGAAGTGGCCGTCATGAGCTATCGAACCGATGCAGACGAAGTGATGGCAATCAGTGACGACGTTCTCCGCTACGGAGCCTTGGCACGTGTGCCGGTCTGGCTCGCCCTGGAAACCACAAGTCTGCTCCTCGAGCGGCATGTCATCCTGAAACGAGAGTACCGAACCGCTTTGGCGGACGGTGTGCTTGATCCTGTCCGACGAACGTTGGCCTTGGACTCTCAGGCAAAAATGGAATCACCGGAGCAGAATCATCGGATGTGGTTTCGTATTCATCATCGAACGGCGGTACGCCCTGAGCGCCTTTCATTTGCAGGTCGTACAGAGCAAGACGTGCAGCTCATGATCATGAACCTCTTTACTCGAATTCATCAGGCCACCTTCGCAGGACTTGTGATTCATGACCTGCCCGGATACCTGGCGCTCACTCAATAAGATGACGACCAACTCAGCTTCAACACGACCAGCTATGTATTGTCCTCGTCTGTCGATCATCTGCGTCGGTGCCTTGGTGCTCTGCACGGTCGGATATCAACCTGTTCATGCTGCTGATAAGACATCATCACGCTCATTGCTTGAGCAGGCCAAACAGTTTGAACAGGCCCATCAGTATGGCGATGCGATCGCCATCTACCGGACGATACTTCAACAAGACCTTGAGAACGACGACGTCCGCGCCGCCCTCGCCCGACTACTCTCGTGGCAAGGATCGCATGCAGAGGCCGTAAGCCTGTACCGGGAGATTGTCCAGCGACATCCGACGGACCTCGACGTTCGAACCGCGCTGGCACGGGTCCTCTCCTGGAACATGGAGAGGAAGGAAGCACAACGACTCTACGAAGGGATTCTACAGGAAGATCCCCGTCACCTGGACGCGCTCCAAGGGTTGGGTGATCTTTTGTTCTGGGAAGAGCGCGCCGCGGATGCCCTGCCCTACTACGAGCGGGCCTATGCCATCGGTCACGACTCTAAAATCGCCGAGAGGATCGCTTCGATCACACGTGCGAACCCTCCGCCAGACAATCCGCAGCCGACCATACCCTCTGGTTTCACACCGCAAGAGAGAACGGAGCAGCTCGCACAGGCACAGGCCTGGGAACGGAGTGGTGCCTACGGGCAAGCGATCACCGCCTACCAACAAATCCTGACTGATGCTCCGGCTGACGACGAGACCCGCGGAAACCTCGCGCGTGTCCTGGCACGAGACGGACAGTTTGATCAGGCTACCTCACTGTATCGCGACATCCTTACGCGCCATTCCTCCGATCTCGATGTCAAGATCGGCCTGGCACGTGTGCTGTCGTGGCAGAAACAGTATGACCCGGCGATCCAGCAGTATCACACTGTGCTTCAACAGGACAGTACGAATCGAGAGGCCTTGCAGGGACTAGCCGATACCCTCTTCTGGAGTGGGGCTACCCAGGAAGCCGTTCAACAGTACACCCGCCTCCATCAATTGACCGGCGATAAAGCAGCGGCTGCACGCGTGCGGGACCTCACTACGCTTCTCGAAGCCTCACCGCAGGCCCCGCTAGGTGTACGAGATACGACAGTTCGGTTGCCCTTCCGCGACTATCTCAAGGTCGGATATGGACAGTTTTCCTATTCACGTGGTATCCGGAGCGAACGGGATGTGCTGCTGGAGGTCTCGAAGTCCATCGGTGCGCAAACGCTCATTGCGCGGGTTGAACCGATCAATCGATTCGGCTTCCATGACACAGTATTGTCAGCTGAAGGCTATAGTCCCTTGTGGCGCAGAGCCTGGGGCTATCTCGCCGCACAAGGAACGATCAACCCTGATTTTTCTCCCAAATATTCGTTCGCGGGAGAGGTCTCCCAGGGACTCGGCCTTGTGCATCCCCTGCTCACCATGTTCGAGGCTTCCTTCGGCTATCGCTATCTCTCCTATAAAACAGACGACATTCACTTGCTCAGCCCGGGCCTGACCGTGTTTCTCCCGTTGAATCTCTGGCTCACAGAAAAGCTCTACTACGTCCCGGAGACCGGTGCCATCACTCTCTCGTCACGGCTGACCTGGCGTCCTACCAACCGCCTACAAGTCTTCGCGTCGGGGTCCATCGGAACATCCGGCGAACGGATCGTCGCAACGCAAGATGTGACACGCGTGAGTAGTCGAACCATCCAGGGAGGTATTGTGTTGCCCCTGGCCGATCGGGTCTCGCTGGAAGTCACCGGCTATGACGAAGACCGAGGAGCGCTTTATACCAGACGGGGAGCCAGCTTCAGCATCATCTACCACTGGTAACGGCAAACGATGTAAGAGAGGAGCAGGTGCTTGCTTTCGTGCATACCGACCTTCCACTCGAGCTCTGGTACGTCAGCGCGGTCGTGCTGAGCGGCATTATCGTCTTGCTCCTTGCTTCCATTCTTCTGTTCCGTCGAAACCGCCTGGCAAACCAGCACCGGCGGCAGCGCGTCATCACCATCTGGAAGCCATTGTTACAGCAGTGCGTTCAGGAGACCCTGAACTCACTCCCCTCCTTGACTCGTCGTGATCATGTGATCTTCCTCTATCTCTGGAACGAGCACTATGAGTCAGTACGAGACGCGATGATCGCCCCGCTGATTCATGTCGCCCAGCAAGTTGGAACTCCCCATCTGGCGAAAGAGCTGTTACACTCTCACCAGCTGAGTCAGCGGATCCTTGCTGTGGTCACACTGGGGCGATTACAGGATCAATCGGCCTGGTCACCGATCAGCAGCTTGGTAACCCATCATAATTCCTTCCTAGCGTTCAACGCGGCGCAGGCTCTGCTTCGTATCGATCCGAATGCGGCACTCCCCCTGCTCTTACCCGTTCTCGGTCGACGAACAGACTGGTCTCCGCTCAAAATTGTCTCGATGCTGCAGACGGCAGGACGGGACCTGGCATCTAAAGTTCTTGCACAGGCCGCCATTGACGGAGACCCGGATATCGGCCCCCGACTGATTCGCTACCTCCCGGTAACAAAAAGTCAACGCGGGCTGCCGATCCTTCGACAGTTCCTGCGTGATGCTTCGCCATCCTCGAACATGGTGGCCGCCTGCCTCTTCGTATTCGGGGAATGTCGCGATCCAGCTGACCTCCCGGTGGTCCGTCATCATCTGACTCACGAGGCCTGGTACGTTCGGGTGCAAGCAGCAACCGCGTTGGGGAAGTTGGGAACCGTTGAAGATGAAGATCGGTTGATCGGCTTGTTCAACGACAACCAGTGGTGGGTCCGCTATCGAGCGGGAGAAGCCTTGGTGAGCTTAGAGTCGATGACTGAAGAGAAACTGATGCACCTACAAGAGTCCCTGATATCTCCGGACGCGCATGAAATCCTGGCTCCGATCTTGGCCAAATTCAGGGCACGCCGCTCCCCGATTGCCCTCAGGCCGTAGCATGATTCATGACCGCTTCTCCGATACCATCCGATAGGCCACTGTGACGTTATTAGTCTCTCGCCCTTCCAGCATGAGTTTCACGTTGCGGGTTCGAAATTCCAAGGTATGCAGAAATACAAAATCTGAAACATGAAACCTGAAACCGTCAAAGGCGCCATCTCATAAGCTAGGCTGCTTTTGCTGATTAGTCCTGGTGTTCAATACGAACGACAGCACGGTGGGGAATGCAATACAACGGCCAGACAGAAACGAGAGGGATATCGGTGAACTGAACAAACTACATCCAGATCTGAAATTTCTTGTTGCGGTGAGGAAAGGAGCCCAGCCTGATCGACGCTCAGGCTGGGCTCCTACATTGTTACGGAATCGGATTCAGGTGAGAGGGAGCCAACTGATCCTTCCAGGACTGCGGAAGGTTTTGTACCCAGCCGTTGTAGACGACGGGAATAGTCAGAATCCCCTGACCGCCCATCCCACGATTACCGGTAATCGCATCATCGGTAGCAGTGGTGCCAATCGCCGTGAGCAAAATTCGCCCGGCAATTCTCGCATCTGTCAGAATGCCGTCACCATTGGGGTCTGGATCCACGACAATGAGGCTGTTTGAGAACTTGCTCGACACATAGGCATAGTAGCCGCCATTCGGATTCTCCACCGACGGTGCCTTGGCTCCATATTGCACCCCATGGCAGCCTGGATCACAGCCCAACATTCCTACAACTGTATCCGTAGTAGGATCGATGATGGTGATTGTCCCAGTGAGTGTATTCGCCGTGACCATGGACTTTCCATTCGGGCTGACTGGCGTCTGAATCGGCAAGGCGCCAACTGGACCACTGATGGCACCAGTGATGGCATTGTAGTTAGCCAGCAAATTGATCGTTCCGATCGGCAGTTGTGCCGCAGTATCGATAACAGTAATGGTGCTATCGAGCAGACTGGCCACATAGGCCTTCTTTGAATCCGGCGTCATCCCGGTCGCAATTGGGAGATTGCCGGTCTGCCGGATAGCATCGATGCGGTTATTCGCAAAGTTATATTGGGTGCTGTTTGCCGTGAAGGCATTTGGCGTCAGCATCAACTTCCCGTCATGCCCCATCCAGTGTGCATGGGGATTGCCAGCCCCGATATTGATACGGCGCTGCACCCCGTTGGCCAGGGGGGCCAGTTCCACTACCGAATCATTGTTCGGCGACCCGTTCAACGCCACATGGAGCTGATCAGTGTCAACCCTTGTCATCACGTGGGAAGGAGACTCCCCCACGGAAATATTATTCAGGAACTGCCCTGTCGTACGATTAAAGACCGTCAGCTTACTATCGAACCACTGGGTCTGATAGATCAGGTTCTGGTTTCGATCCGTCCACATGTTATGGGGATTGTTCATATTGATCTGGGGCAATGCCACCTTTCGGGTCGGCTTCCAGGTCTGGCCGCTCACCGCCGTTGCAGTGCCAGGCTTGCTCTTCCCAGCGGTTTTCTCAAATTGTGTATCAACCCAGACTTCCCCGACCGCCGCAGTCGTGGGATTGAAGAGTGCCTCTTTCGGGAGATCATTGCCATAGCGAGCGCTCAAGACTGCGTCGAGATTCGCCACGGCCCCGCCTGTGATGCGGACATCCACGCTCGGATAGGTAATGTGCCAGGGAGTAGAGGAACTATAGTCTTCCCAGTTCGCCTGATGAGTCGCAATGAAGAAGGTACGCAGTAGTCTGGTCGCGAGGTCACTGCTCGTTGGTACCGTAATGCCATTGACAAGCGTGATACTCTCGCCAAGATCCAGGCCGGGCGTTCCTGGATTGTCGACGATCACCGCACCGAACATGTACGGATGGATTTTACAGGTAAAGACGTAGAGCCCCGGAGTATGGAGCACTACTTCATCTGACCCCTTCCGTGGGGCAGTATCGAAGGGCATGTTGATGGCTCCAGTCGGGAAAATGAGACTGGTACGGGTGTGTACCGTATTGGACTTGCCCGTAAATCGTACTTCAGTTCCTGGTGTGGCTACAGCCAAGGATGCAAAGCCTGCAACCGGCCCAGCAGCATTCCGGAACCAGGCTCCCGGTTCATCAGTCAGTTCAAATTCAATACGTGGATCGCCTGCTCGAGCCTGATCCACAAGTGAACCAGTCATCATGACGATAGCGATGGCCAAACATGAACGTACAAATACCGTAACCCTTTTGCTCATTCTCTGCCTCCTTAAATTGAGTAAGCCCGTCGATATTAAGCCGAGGGAGTCTACCGAGTTCAGACCGTGAGCACAACGCGATACCGTATAAGAATTAGTTAAAATTTAACATCCTCACCCGTCCCTAAATTCCAAGTAATTGACCCATGCCATCCACACGCAGTTTGTCGCTAATTACACACAATCTAATGCAATTCCATGCATTAACACCGCCTGGCAATTGCGTCGTGCCGATCAAAACTCAGGTGTATCCAATTGGATGCTGTATCTAAAGAGATTCACACCGACATAACTATGTCGCATGGGTCGTCTCCCGGTCGCGCAAACGTTCAACCATACCGGCACTTGACCAAGTGAGATCAGGAGAGAGCGTAGACGGTTAGCGCACGTCTTGAAAAAATGTTCGAGGCAGCACCGGCAGGCGAAACTCAACGTGAAGGATAATCAGCAGCACGCGGATGAAACTGCGCCAGATCCCCATCTTGATAAACTTTCGGGCATCGGTGATGACCGGCGGAAACAATAAGTGTGGATTGGTGACCTTAATAAGCCGTTCACAGAAGGCGACGTCTTCCAGGATCGGCCGATTCGGAAATCCGCCGAGCTGTTCAAATAGGGCGAGCCGGACGAAGAGCGCCTGATCACCATAGATAATGCGGCTGCGGGTGCAGCGAAAATTGTCCAAGAACGAAATGCACTTCAGCCGCCAATCATCACCCGAGAACTGGTGCATGAACCCGCCGGCCTGAATCGATTGATTCGTCTCCATGTCATTCAATCGTTGAATCGCACCGTCCGGCAGGATTGTATCCGCATGCAGAAAGAGCAGCCATTCACCCTTCGCCTCCTTGGCCCCGGCATTCATTTGAGAAGCGCGACCCTTGGGGGCAGTGATGAGTTGAATAGTGCTAAGGACTGAGTGCTGAGTAAGGGAAATATGATCCGCGACTACAGCACGGGTTCGGTCGGTGCTGCCGCCGTCGACTAGGATCGTCTCGAATTCACCCGGCTGTGAGAACAACGCCTGGAGCGTCTTCGGCAACGCTTTTTCTTCATTGTAGGTTGGAATAATGACAGAAATCATTGATCAGCTCATCAGACATCCGGCGCTAACCCGCTGATGACTGACTGCTGACAGCTGGTTGCTCATCACACACCAGTCCGGCAAGAAGGTCCGGACATCCTGCGCCCAGGCTGTGGCATCCTCGTTAATGCTCTCAAACAGGTCACAGAGTGTGAAGACCATGGCATCAGTCAAGGTAAGGTATCGTTGCGCCCGTCGGTTGAGATCCGTCACATCGGTCTCGCCACATTCGATGGCTCGCTCAAGCTGACGGCGGCCGAATCCATGGTGCGCTTCCTCCTGGTGCAGCAGGACCAGACGGAGCCGTCCGAACGGAGCCGCCCGCTTCACTAACCCTTCCTCAATACGCGTGAGAACGGCTTCTCCTAAGCCTTCGAGGACAACTTGCTCGGCCAGGAACGTCTCCGTGAGATCCCGGCGTGCCAACGCCTCATCCAGAATCGCTCGATACTCCTCTAATGCAGGAAGAAACGGCGTATCACGCAGGTGCTTCGGGGCCAGCCAGGCAATCGCACCCTGAAACACCATGGCATGCATCGATTCTTGCTTGGCCTGATTCAGCAAAAATCGTCTTGTCGTGGAATCAGCGGACAATCCGGCTTGCGCCTTGGCGCAGTCATGGGCCAGCCGCTCACCATGCTCAAGAAACGTTAAGAGTCTCGCGATGGGGGCCTTCTCATCATGACCGACCAACATAGGTTGTCTCCCTTGGTGGAATGCCGTTCAAGCTCCAATCGTACTCGAGATACTCGATACGATAGTCCGACTGCATCAAATCCTGAACTAGTTCAGGGTCGTTCACATAGCGAGTAATGTAGGACACAACCGAGCCAGCCGCCTTCGTAAAATCATCCTCGAACCATTTAAAGATCATTGAAAGCGACGCAACTTTTTTCTTGCGGTCAAACCGGTTACGGGTTGGATCATTGATAAACTCCCTGGCCACACGATCCAGCTGTATATTGAGCTGATCCGGCTCATAGGACCACGGCTGGAGCCTAGGACAGGACGTGGACGCGCACACAATGGCAAAATGGATCAACGGTTCCTGAAACTGTGTGATCAGAACCTGCCGTTCCAGATCATAGAGATTGATCGTGCTGCCTCCGACGCCATAGTTCCTCCCGATGAAATAGCGATAGCGCCCCACAAGGCTCGTCGGCGAAAAGCGATCCAGGATACCCTTGACGGCGAAGGCGTTATAGGCATTGATCCAAAAGGCCAGCCGTTCATGGCGCGTGGCCAGCGCATTGGGATCCATCCTATCCAACTGTGCAAGATAGGCCGGGAAACGATCATCCGTTTGAACGGCCGGGTAATCGACGAGGCCGTCTTTGACATGCGACGAAAACACCTGCCTAAGCAGTCGATGTGAGAATTCATCGGGACGAAGCGGGTCCTTGGGACTAAATGACGTCGGGATTGCGGAACAGGCCGTGAGCATCATCGACACCCAGATGACCATCCACATCAGCAACTGTCCCTTCTTTGTCACCATGACACTGGTGTCTGCCATGCCGCGATCGGATGCCTAAGCACCGACCCGATCACCCGCCCGTCTACCCGATTACATGACGAATGATCGGAACAGAGCTGAATAGACTGTCGATCGAACTTTGATACGATTTCACGGAACGACGACTCAAGCAGATTGCCAACAGGAGGAAGCGAGAGGCAGGGCGAGACATTTCCCGAGGCATCGATCGCGATGCTATACCTTCCTGCATCACAGGGCGCGAGTCTCCCTCCGCCAAGCCATGTGACATTGTCCTTTGCATACTGTCGAAGGTAGCCTGGAGGGAGCAGATCTTGTTTGAGCAACTGTTCAAACACCACTCGGGCCTGTTGACGGTCATACATCAAGGTCGCATCCAGCTTGCCGTATAATCCCACGTCCCAATGGTACGCGCCTACGACCGGCAGAAAGCCACGTTGCCTCGCAAATGCCACCACCTCCGTCACTTCATCGCGATTAAGATCACTAACGATGCAGGTCAGGAACTTCGGACGGCGATAGTGCTGGAGAAGATCAAGACCTGCGAGGACGGCATCGAGCTGATCCGCGCCGCGTATCCGTTCATATGTGGTGGGATCCAACGTATCGAGACTGATCGAGAGGGAGATCTCAAGATCGTCGAATTGCTTCACAAGCGGCAGGGTTAATTTGGTTCCATTCGTGATCACCGTCAGGTGAAACCCGATTTCATGCAAATCCTCGAGAATTGCTGTGAGGTCTCGACGGAGTAGGGGCTCCCCGCCTTGTACAAATACCACCCGCAGTCCGTCGTGATAAAGCTTGGCGAAGACCTCTCGGATTTCCTCACGCGACATTTCGTAGCGACCGACATTCAACGGCAGGCTGCAATACCCGCAAGAAGAATTACAGCGCAGATTCACCTGAAACACGGCCAACAGCGGACGACGCAAGGCGAGATTCTTCAACCCACCCCAGATCGATCGTGCAAGACTTGGTCGCCTCGGTTGCTCCGACACCGATCCCGTGCCTTGCTCCACCAAACTCGATTGTGAACGTTCAATCTGTATCAACATGAGGGAGTGATCCGACACAGCGATTTCAATTTTCTCTCGACATGTATTTCCGTTGTTGCACAATGACCCTATCTATACACGCTGTCGACGAGGAGGCATCTGATGCACACAGCTTACAAAGGAATCCTTTCTGCTCCCCTATTGAGTCTGATCATCCTTTCGATGATAGCCCCATCCGTCACCGTCGCAGGCCCGCAGGACAAGAAGCACGCGGTGACTCCACCGTCTGGATCGACTGCCTCAGAACCAGATGACTCCGTGACGAATGCCTATACCTTCTCACGTCCCAGTCAGTCGACTCCTCGTCCTGGTCCAGCATGGAAAACCATCGGGGGCACCGTCACACGCATCAAGGGTGACGTCTATACGGTGGAAGATTATGATGGAAACCAGGTTCACCTCTTCGTTAATCGAGACACCAAACATCTCCGAGGCCAGAAGAAAGTCGGCGACCGGGTACGCGTTGAAATCACCAGGGACGGCTTCGCCAACTCCATTCAATAGGCTGGGATGCCTGGATGGCGCTGATTATCTGGCTGAGCGCTTCATCGGATCATCGGAGGTCTTCATGAACTCGATATCACCGTAATAAGCCACCGCTCGTTCTTTGGTATTATCGGTATCAGTCATGATAGCGATGCCGTTGATCATGGGCGGCTCTTCTCCGAAGGCCTTCTTGTAATCCTCGTAGATGTTGCGGGACTCCTCGATCCAGGCGCCGAGCTGTTTCGGCCCACTCTCAGCCACCACCATCTTGACGAAATCCGTGTAGGCATTATCGATAATCGCCCCAACCGGAGCCTTGGTTTCCCACACATAGCTGATGGCTCCGATCGGAATATCTCCAAACAGAGCCTGGCCAGCCTTGTACTTGAGCTTCTTGCCAAAACTCACCTTCTCAGGGTCATATTCGAACGTGATGTAGAGTCTGGCCGGATAATCATCACCGTCTTTTCTTGTGGCATCGCTCTTCTGAAGCAGATTCTCGACCTTCCACCGCCATCGGACGATTGAAAATTCCTTCGGATCGATCCTGACCTCTTTGGTCAATCCAGATGCCGAGGAATCACTCACAGCTTTAACCACGACTTGCGTCCCGTCTTTCACGAGTTCATAGGTTGTCAGCTTCGGGATCTTCTTGAACGTCAGCGGTTTCCACCCGTCCGGCAGACTTGCCCCCGGTTCATTTGCAGAAAACTTCCCCACCGCAAGCACGGGTGTATTCTGCGCCCCAAGCCATCCCGGGGTCATGAATACCCATAGAGTCACACATGCACCCATGAGGGCCATCATCACGCATTCCCTCCGGACTCCATCCATTATCCCCTTCTCATCCAGGCAAATAGCTTGGTCAGGATATTCTTGGTGCCCCGTGAGAAATGCGCTTTTCTCCAGAGATTGATCACTTTCTTGTTCACTTCAGCTTGAGTGGGATAGGGATGGATAGTCCCAGCGATCGTTTTGGCGCCCGCACCCGCTTTCATGGCGACGGAGAATTCACTGATGAGATCGCCGGCATGAGCACCCACAATGGTGGCACCAAGGATTTGGTCGGTCCCTTTTCGAATGTGTACGCGAGCAAACCCTTCCTCCTCCCCATCCAAGATCGCCCGATCCACCTCGTCGAGTTTGTACGTATAGGTTTCGACCTCGATGCCCTTCTGTTTAGCATCGTGCTCATACATCCCGACGTGGGCGATTTCCGGCTCCGTGAAGGTACACCAGGGCATGGTCAATGCCTCCACATCGGCATAGCCTACACCCAGAGGATGCGGGAATAGGGCGTTCTGAATGACGACCTGCGCCATGGCATCAGCCGCATGGGTAAACTTATAGCGAGAGCAGACATCACCGGCTGCAAAAATCTTGGGATTGGTCGTTTGCAGCCGACGATTCACCACGATTCCATTCCGATCGTATTCGACTCCAGCCGCTTCCAAACCAATCCGCTCCACATTCGGGGTCCGCCCGACACCGAGCAGAATCTCGTCGACAACGACCGCATGCTGTTGAGCATGCGACTCAACGATCAGCCGCTTCCCCTCTTCCACCTTCTCGACTTGCAGATCTTTCCCACAGCAGAGGAGCGTGACTCCATCACGAAGCATCTGTTGTTCGACAATCTCCGCAGCATCTCGGTCCTCGTTGGGCATGATACCGTGCCCCGTTTCGATCACATAGACCTGGCTTCCAAACCGTGCGAAGGCCTGCGCCAGCTCGCATCCGATCGGCCCGGCCCCAATAACTCCCAGGCGCTGCGGGAACTGCGTGAGAGCAAAGACACTCTCATTCGTCAAATAGTCGACTCCTTGCAAGCCAGGCGTGGTCGGAATCGTCGCCCTGGCCCCCGTACAGACCGCAGCTCTTGCAAAAGTGAGCACCCGGTCGCCAGCTGAACCCTCCACTTGGATCGTATCAAAACCAAGGAAACGTCCGCTGCCGATGTACACATCGACTCCAAGATTTGTGTAGCGGCGAGCCGAATCGTTCTGACTGATGCGAGCCCGCAGCTTCCGCATGCGCGCCATCACGGTCCCGAAGTCATACTTCACACCGGGAGGAATATCGAGGCCAAACTCCGTCGCCCTTTTCAGATCCGCCCAGGCCCTGGCGGCGCGAATGATGGCTTTTGATGGCACACAGCCGACATTCAGACAATCGCCGCCCATCAGATGTTTTTCGATCAATGCTACTTTCGCACCGAGACTTGCCGCCACAACGGCGGTGATCAGCCCGGCAGTTCCTGCCCCAACCACCACAATGTTGTACCGTCCCGCCGGATCGGGGTTGACCCAATCAGCCGGATGCACATTGCTGACGAGCTGTCGATTGGGCTCGTCGTCTGGGAGAATCAACGGCTGGCTGTGCTCACTCATTTCGGATATCCCGGGTAAAGACTGAGGCTTCATAGCATGGCATCCTTGCTTGAATCGAGAAGCTCATCATCATACAGACTTTCCAGAGAACCGCTTATACACAACCGGGACCAGTGCCAGCAGCCCTAACAGCACAAAGGCGCCGATGACATTGGGAGACGCGATTTCCTTCAATGAATTGATCGTCCCTAGTTGACGCCCCGCGTACGAATACACAAACGACCCGGGAATGATGCCGATCGCCGTCGCGAGCATGTACGTTCCGACATTGACACGTGTGAGACCTGAAACCAGATTGACGACAAAGAAGGGAAAGAGCGGAATCAACCGTAGCGTCAAGAGATAACTGAAGGCATTCTTCGCAAACCCCTCTTGAAAGGGCCCCAGCCACTTCCCGAACTTCTGCTCGACTGTGTCTCGCAACAAGTACCGCCCGGTAAGAAAGGCGAGGGTCGCTCCGGTCGTCGCACCGATATTGATGAACAGCGTCGCCAAGATCCCGCCGAACAAGAAGCCACCGGCCAGCGTCAGAATTACGGCACCCGGCAGTGACAGGCCGGCCACTAATACATAGGTCAGGATAAAGAGGCCGACTGCGGCCCCAAAGTTGGTATCCACAAAGGCAAGCAAGCTGTCCCGATTTTCTTTCAATGCCGTGAGAGACAAGAATCGTCCAAGATCCAAATAGAAGAACGCGCCGATCGCAAGCGCCATCACAACGGCGATGAGAGCCTTACCGATATATGGATTGCCGGTTCCGGCCTGATTGGAAACCCGTGTCGTCATAATCGCATCCTGGCGTATCATGGGACCTCCTCCGCTGCCTGTCAATGTGGCTTTGTATTGACTTGGTCATGGGAAGGACGATTTTCTTACAACGACCGGGAGGATAAAAGGATGGTAGCGGAGACAGACACAGTGACAAATAAGGAATGAAATGCGGCTACCGCGATGTCTGGCAATACTGCTCGAGCTGTTGAGCGAACACGAGGAATTGATCCCCGCCCTGCCGACGATACTCTTCTTTCGGCACCCGCTCTTCTCGTTCCCGCCGCACCTGTTCACAGGCATTCTGCTCCGCACGATTGATCTGCGGCTGTAGTCGAGCCTGTTCTTCCAACGGACGACCAGCCAGGCTTTCCTGCATCTGCTTCAATGCCAAATAATGATCGTAGAGCCTGGGTCCCTGCTGCGGGGATGGCATTTCTGCCTCTGCGGCATAGAGAGCGACCGGACACAGCAAGACGGCAAGTACGACGAGTCTATGCATGGTACTCCTCATCACTTCAGCCGAATCCCCTGTTGAGCCGGTATCGTATCGATCAACTTAAAATCTGTCTGCACGGACACAATGGTTTCTCCGCGCTGTTCAATCGATTTCTCGCCGATGGGCCCCAGCCAATTGTCGGCTTGCTCCAAATAGGACACTTTATAGGGGTCAATCCCCATAATCCGGCAACAAGTCGCATCCACGGCAGGAAGGTTACGGCCCATCACCAGAACACCAACCTGTTTGGGATCCCCCATGATCGGCCCGTCTCCCTCCATCCCGATAACTCCATCGATAATCGCAAAGTGAGGCTTCAATGTAGCGTTGATGTCAAGAATTGAGTTTTGGATACCGGCTTTATGCAGCACGTTCTTCGGCCAGCCATAATATCTCCCTGGCATGACACCGAAGAGATTTTTCATCGAGAGCGTTGCACCGGTCCAATGATGGGTTTTCATTTTTGCCATCGATACGATCCAATCGACCTCTTGGAACAGCGCGGGAAAGGTCAGGGTCTTCATGGTGGTCTTCGCACCGAGATTCGGTAATTCATACCCAGTGATGTAGTTGAGATCATGGAACTTGATTCGGTCTTCGGTCAGGACGTCGGCAAGACCGGACTCTTCGTACACAGCCAACGTGTCTCGCCGGTGGCCTGGTCCCTCCGCCACCATCACCGCAGCCGCGCCTAAACGAAGAAATGCCTCAATGGCTCCACGTAGGACAAGCGGGTGTGTATTGATATGCGGTGCCTCTGAAGCTGTCTCAACCAGGTTCGGCTTGAGCAGAATGCGCTTCCCTTGAATTTCCGTTTTGCCAACCCCCAGTTCCAACATTCCGAGAGAAAGAATGCCTGCGATATCGAGCTGATAGTGGTCCACCTTCGCTACAAAGGTCTGAGCCTGTTGAGGCAAACGAAAATACCGTTTCGGAACCACCAATAGTCCCGTTCCAATGATAAGACCCGCCGCCGCAGCCCGCAAGACATCACGGCGAGTCAGGCCTCCATTCGTTCCCTGATCTGTTTGAGTCTCCACAAGGCTCCTACTATTGAGTGAGAGCTGCAGGACGTCCTTGATACATAGAAGCTGATATCAGCGGGACTTGGCCGCCCATTTCCGACGCAAGTGCACCAAGTACGAGCAGGCAAAGTGCCGATGTCTCGTACTCCCCATACCGTTCCTGATTTGCCAGACATCGCTCAACCAGAGCCGCAACGTTGGCTGGTGATTCATTCCAAGCAGCCAGTCCGAGCAGGCTCCATCCCAGCGAAATCGGTGTCCGCAAGCTGGTCACTTTATGTTGAAGATAAGTCAGGCTCTCACGAACAGCGTCACGCTCGACCAGGCCAGTCAAACCAGTCAAAGCTGCACCGGTACTTTCTGGCATGGGGTGGAGTTCCCGCCCAAATACATGCGTATTTCCATAGTTCCAGCCGCCATGGGGCAATTGACGATCAAGTACCATGCGAACAGCTTCCTTCGCACGATCATGATGCCCATGTCCCGTTGTTTTGAGCGCCATAATGCCAATCGCCGTCGGTTCGACCCAGGAATGGGTGTCACCTACCCAAGGCCAACCTTTAATCAAGGTATCGTGTGCCGAAGGTACATCGGATGTTCTTGGAAAGTGGAAGCCCGTCGTCTCAAGCAGGAAGCGGACTGCTCGTTGCTGTGCCTCACGGCAGGGCTCCGAATCCTGCCAGGCTAAAACGGCCAAAGGAGTTGGCCAATACGAAGCGGGGTGGGTTCTATCTACACAAAGTCGGCCATCTGGGAGCTGCTCACGCATCAACAAGTGTCGCGATTGATCGAGCAGCTCAGCGGACCCGCCACACGCAGCAAGGGCCAGGATACCCCATGCGGTCGAGTCCGTCTGGAACTGCCCTCCAGTCGTTCCAGAAAAGCTTCCATCGGGCAGAGCGTGGCGTAACAAAGCCTCACTGCCGATCGTTCGCAGGGATAAAGACCTCACTTTTGCCTTCCTCTGATGGACTGAAACAAACTACTGTCCAGTCATCGCTGGCAACAGTGCCTTTGCTATCTTAATACAGGCCGGCCCGACCGTCACAATAAGTATGCTTGGGAAAATAAAGAACATGAGAGGGAATAAGAGCTTCACGGGCAACTTCGCCGCCAGCTCTTCTGCCTTAAGACGGCGCGCCGATCTCATGGAGTCCGAATGGACTCGGAGAGCCTGGCCGATGCTGGTCCCGAACCGATCCGTCTGTACCAGAAGGGCGACTAGATTCCTGACTTCCTCAAGGTCGGTGCGATGGGCAAGATTCCGCAGCGCTACCTGGCGCTGAACCCCGGTTCTCAGCTCTTGGGACAGGATGTTTAATTCGTCTCCAAGAGCAGGATGCGCCTGATTGACCTCCTGCCCTACGCGCCCGATCGCTTGATCTAACCCCAATCCTGCTTCAACACAGACCACCATAAGATCCAGCGCATCAGGAATGGCTCGCTGCAACGCATCTTGTCGACCAGCGATCTTGTGCTTCAGCCAAACTGAGGGAGCGTAATATCCACATGCTGCAAGGCAGACATAATAGAAGAGCATCGTGGTGGTACTAGGGAAACCAAGACTCTTGACTGGAACCATCGCGAAGAGAGCAACCATCGTTACCGCTAGAAGCAGCTTCGACCCCACAAAAAAGACCGGAGCCTTTCTGCTCCGATAGCCAGCAGTGACCAAGAGATGACGTGTGGCTTTGGCTTCTTCTGCATCGGAAGGCTGATTCCACTTAGCGAACCACTCAAGCACAGCCTGCAGTTGTGCCTGAGCAACATCAAGGATGTTCCCAGATGGTGTTTCCTCTACAACACTTTCCGGATGCCCCTCAGCCCGACGACGCCAGACCTCCACCATCTCACGGCGATCCAGATACACATACAATGCTGTTCCCAATAGCATCACCGCCAGAAACGTCACGAATGCTGCAACGAGAGGAAGTTCCATGCGTCGCTCCTTAGACCTTGATGATCACCATACGTTTCATCATCATCGCCCCAACCACCATCATGAGGCTCCCGACAGTTGCCAGAATTCGACCCGTGGGATCAGCAAATAGCAACCCCATATAGTCCGGATTCATCTTGAACAGCAGTGCCCCAACCACAATTGGGAGTCCCAAAAGGATAACTGCAGATATCCGTCCCTCCGCAGAAAGCGCCTTAACTCGTAGTTGCAATTCAAACCGCTGCCGGATCAATGCGCTTAACGAATCAAGGATCTCTGCCAAATTTCCTCCTGTCTCGCGCTGAACCAGCACCGAGGTCATGAAAAACCGTAGATCAACACTGTCCACTCGGTTGGTCATATTATTGAATGCTTGCGGAAGCGACACGCCCATTGACACCTCATCGAATAGCCTCCTAAACTCCTTCCCGATTGGATCTGTCGCCTCTTCTCCGACCAGTTTGAGCCCGGACAAAAAAGCATGACCAGCCCGCAACGATCGAGAAATGAGTTCCAACGCCTCCGGAAACTGTCGTTCGAACATTGCAATGCGCTGGTTCTTGCGCCACAGGAGATAGGTGTACGGGATAGCCCCCAACAAGCCTGCGAACAGGAACGCGAGCACGATGGTTTGCTGCATGGATAAGGCCAGCACAAATCCGCTCAACGCGAGCCCGACAGCAGCCAGCACAAACACCCCCAGTGGGGTCCGACAGTCTGCCTGCCGGTGAAGCGTTCTCAAGACCTGCAGCTTCTTGGCACGCCTGAGTAGGTCATTCAACCAAGGGATCTCGCTCAGCGAGTCTTGGCGCATGATTTCCAATTGCTCGGTCTCGCTCGGCAACGACCAGTTCTGAACCCGCTCGACCGCCCGGTCCACCCCGCGCGGTGCTATGACGCGATAGGCCGTGGTGCAGGCATACATGAAGAGGAGGATCGTGCCGAAAATCCCGAGGCTAATCAGTGCGGTTAACATTCGTACACCTTCATCGGATCGAAAATGGTCGGTGGAAGAACAAGTCCTTTTGCAGCCAACCGTTCCGCAAACTTCGGTCTGACGCCAGTCGCTTTAAAACGCCCTTTGACTGTCCGGTTCTCATCCAAGCCGGTTTGCTGATAGACAAACAGCTCTTGGAGTGTAATGAGATCACCCTCCATCCCGACAACTTCCTGCACGCTGATGACCTTTCTTGTGCCGTCCGATAAGCGGGCAATCTGGATGATCACATCCAACGCTGACGAAATATAATGCCGCATCGCCTTGGGGGCGAGGTTGAATCCGGCCATCGAGACCAATGTTTCAATTCTGGTCAAAGCATCCCGGCAGGAGTTGGCATGGACGGTCGTCAGTGAGCCATCATGACCTGTGTTCATCGCTTGCAACATGTCCAAACTCTCAGCACCACGGACTTCTCCGACGATGATCCGGTCGGGGCGCATACGAAGGGCGTTTTTCACCAGTTCACGTTGTGCTATCTCGCCTTTCCCTTCGATGTTGGCCAGTCGAGTTTCCAGACGGACGACATGTTCCTGACGGAGCTGCAATTCGGCGGCATCTTCGATCGTCACGATCCGCTCATTATTAGGAATGAATCCGGACAGGATGTTCAACATCGTAGTCTTTCCAGTCCCGGTTCCACCAGAAATCAACACATTGAGTCTGGCTTGAACGATTGCTTTCATCAGTTCGCCGATCTCCGGTGTCAGCGATCGTTTCTCAATCAAGTGGTGCAGCTGCAGCGGATCCTTGCTGAATTTCCTAATCGAGAGCGATGGGCCATCGATGGCCAGCGGCGGAATAATTGCGTTCACACGGGACCCGTCCGCGAGCCGAGCATCAACCATCGGCACAGACTCATCAATCCGACGACCAATACGAGAAACGATTTTTTCGATGATCTTCTTCAGATGCGCGTCGTCTTTAAACCGAACCGGCGTGATTTCGAGACGGCCAAATCGTTCGACAAAGACCTGCTTCGGTCCATTGACCAGAATATCGTTGATGGTTGCATCCGCCAGCAGCGGTTCCAATGGCCCCAACCCCAACACTTCATGCAGCACGTCCTGCGTAATCTGTGCCCGTTCCCGCTGATTCAGTAGGACCGACTCCTGTTGAAGGAGTTGCTCAATCAACTTGGCCAACTGATCAGTGACACTCTCCTGAGACATCTTCCCGATGGCAGTCATATCGAGCAGGTCGATCACGCGCTGATGGAGACGGTCTTTCAACTCCTGATACTGAGTGTCCTGGTTAGTTCCGTTCATTGGCTTCGTCGCTAACATGATCCCTCCCAATTTCTGCCCATTTGCGCCTGGTATCCGCTGACTCAGCTATTGTGACACCGTTGATTGCTTGCGTCCGACGCCTCCCCCAAGACTCGACAAACACCGTCCCAGGAATGACAGATTCTTCACCGATCCCTTCGAAGACTGGACGGTGCCCTCGGTGGACTCACCGATTAGCCGTCCAACTTCCCGCAGATACCATTGTCCAATGGAGGTTTTTGCCGCCATCACTGTCAGGGGCTTCCCATACTGGATCGCTTCACTGGCTGATCCATAATCGTTCGGAATCAGTCCAGCTATTTGGAGATTCAGCATAGTCTCAGTTTCTTCCAGAAAATCCTGTTGATCTTTTTCATAGCGGTTGACCAGCAGTTCGACCTTTCCAACTGGATAACGAGCTTGACCCAGAACGTCCAATAATCGCTTCGTGCGTCTGATTGCTGGGAGCGACAATGTGGTCACGACGAGAATTTGATCAGCACCGTCCATCACTTCCCGAATCGATGGATCGAGGATGTGCCCACAATCAACGAACACATGCTGATGGAATGATCGGAGCAGCGTCATGACACGCATCATGGTACCAGGAGCCAACTTCCAGTCGTCATAGGCCTCACAGCCTGAGGCGAGAAAGTGCAACCCGGATGAATGTCGCACCAACGAACTCCTGAGAATCGTTTCGTCCAGCCGTGAAATATCATTTATGAGATGTGTCAATCCTTGAGCGACAGGCACATCAAGAAACAACCCGAGATCCCCTCCATGGATGTCCAAATCGATTAACGCGACGGGCTCCCGAGGCTGGACCTGTTGCACGGAGACTGCGAGGTTCGTGGCAACAGTACTGGCTCCGACACCGCCCCTCACGCCAAGAACCGCAATCACTCGTCCGGCCTGCAGCTCCAAACTAGCGGCCTTGCCGGAAAATCGCTCTTCGAAACGTGCCAAAGCTGGTTCCACCTCCTGCCTCGTCAACGGCTGTGGAAGGAACTCCTTGACACCGACCCGGAACGCTTCCAACAGCAACTGCGGATCCATGCGCGAGGCGGTGAGAAAGATCTCAAGCTCCGGCGCCGCGCTCAACAATTGGCGCACACGGTCGAAGGTGTGCTGAGGGCGAAACTCGTCCAGTTCAAGCAGCAGCATATCGACCGCCCCGGTTCCCTGGCCCTTGGCGATCAGATAATGCAGCCGGCGCGACACAATGCTTTCAAACGTCCGACGGACCTCTTCGTTCCGACAATCAATCGACACTGCAATCAATCGTGCCATCGGACATGTGCTCCTAAGTTAGAACTATTCGACGAGACCTGGAATCGTCGAGAAGACCCCGTACGGAGGACCGCCGCCGGTCGTATTGCCTTCGAAAATGTTGCATTGGACCGTTGCCGAGATCTGTGCGTTCGGATTGCCTTGCACATTGGTAATCCTAGCATGTGCGTACCCTACGATCGGAAGGGCACCGTTGGGGGGCGTACAGTTCGGGGAATCGTAGACCGGCACAAAGACATCCCAATTCCCGTTGGCATCTTTCTTCGCATTATAGAGCTGAATCAAATTTGGAAAGGCACTGTTGACTTGTCCATTGGTAGCATTGAGCGTCCCGCCAGGAGCTGTTCCCGGCGATTGAAAGGTGCCGGTACGCAGCCCATCGATGATGGCCCTTAATGTGTTCGCGTTCGCTGGACTCTGATCGAAGGTCTGCCAGGCGGCGCAGGCTTGCGGCGTCCCGTCATTGGGATAGAACCGAATCGCGTCTCCGCACCCATACTGTGTGAAATAGTAACTTGAAATCATGAACGGTACGTCCAACTGGCCCGGCGCGGTCTGACCGACGGCCGTCATATCGGCAGTAGCCACGGCACTCACGCTGACGCTGGTCAATCCAACCACGCTTGCGAGGAACGTACTGATTGGACCATTTGCCGTAGAATCCCGTCGCGCTGTGACGCGCACTGCTCTCGGCTGGTTCACAGTAGGGGTATGGGTCCTGGCATTGGGATTCCAGGTCCCGATGGCGATGTCTCCGGCGTTGATGGCAATGGAAACACCGGCGGCGGAATTCGCCGCAGCTGTGTTTTGCACGGCGGTCTCGATCGTCGCCTGATCTCCGCCAGTCAACGTATAAGTCTGTTGTTGATCTGGTGTCATACCTTCATAGATGAGCCCGAGAGCGCGGGTTCCAGCCAAGGCTCCCGCATCTGCCGCAGTCTGCAATTCAGTCCTCGCAACCAGGGCATGGCCGACGTCGATGGCTGCTGCCCCCATCGCCAGGAGAGCCAAGAGGAAGACGGCGCTCATCACGGCCACCGTACCCTGGTCGTTGCCGATCAGATGAATCAGTCTAGTTCTTCTCCCACTACTCATGACGCATCACCACCTGTGTCGTGATCACCAGTGGGTTGGGCACTCCAGGGACGACATTGGGAATATACGGAATCAGAAAATTGTAGGTATACACGGCTGTGACGGTCAAGAGATTGGGGCTGGCGAGTCCCGCCCCGGTTGGCGTAAAGGTCACATCAGCCTGGTTGACACCGGTTCCTGTGAGATAGCTGTTTGCAATCGTGGTGATTTCTCCGCTTGTTCTCTTGGGAGGTCCTTGTACAATGCCTGCGCGTGCCCCTTCGCGGGCCGCATTCGTGACGACTTCGCGCCCATACATGATCATACCGAACTCAATAATACCGAACAGGATCATCAGAAAGACCGGCAGCAGCAGTGCAAATTCAACCGCTGCAGCGCCCCGCTCATTCAGTTTTTGCATGCATATCTTCATACCGGCCTTACCACCTTGTTATTTTGTCTGCACGCCGGTTGATACAATCGAACGCTGAAATTCAGCGTCAGGTTTTTCAAAACTCTTGCGGTAGGTCCCCATTGCCGTGGCATTCGCTTTTCCATCCTGCCCTTCGACCGGCTCCAACTGTTCCCCAGCCGTCGGATTCAAGGTTTGTCCTGCCCTCATCTGTTGATAGGCCGTTCCCCAATTCGGACTGATCGTTGTCGGGGCACAAGCCCCGACCAGCAAACCGGCTGTTGCAGTTAAGATACCCATGAATCGTGTCATAGCTTTCTCCTTCTTCATTTCCAATTCATTAGATGAGATATGTCGTTAGGGCATCAAGTGACCGACACGTCCCTCCATCGCACTACCCGTATTGACCCGGTTCGACAAGACCTCTGCTGCAGGCGACCGTTGCCCAGCCTTGCCACCATGGCCGCTTTTCTCCCCAAATCCCATCAAGTAGTACTCAAAGTCATTTGGTTCCACGAAGTAGTCCGTGGGTAACGTCTGTGCGTTCATATCGAGCGGTTTGACCAGATGCGGGGTCACGATGATCACCAATTCCGTTTCGCTCTTTTGGAACGAGCTGCTGCGGAACAAAGCGCCGAGAATCGGCACCTCGCCGAGGAACGGAACCTTTTTCACGGACTCCCGGACGTTGTCACGCAACAATCCACCGATCGCAAAACTCTGTCCATCCGCCAATTCGATCGTCGTCGCTGCCCGCCTGGTCGTAATGGCCGGTACGATAAATCCCTGCGTGCGCAAGGCATTGGTGAAATCGAGTTCCGACACTTCCGGCGCCACATTCAGACTGATGTGCTTGCTATCCAAAACATTCGGCGTAAAGACCAGCCCCACACCGAATTTCTTGAATTGAATTGTGACGAGGCCAAAGGCTTGCGGAACAGGAATGGGGAATTCCCCACCGGCAAGAAACGCGGCTTCCTGGCCGTTTAGCGCCATTAAGGTTGGTTTTGCCAACACTTTCAGCGCATTTTCTTCCTTCAGCGCATCGACAAATCCGGTCCACGACGTGCTCCCCGCATTAAATCCAAATGCACCTTGGATCACTTGCGTCGCTTCGGTGGCTATCGTCGCCGTCTGACCAATCGGATGACTCAGACTGGCGAGCCTCGTCAAATTCGCCAACAAGGATACTCCAAAATAATCATTGCCGATTCCGGTAAAATTTAATCCCAACCGCTTAATCAACTCACGGTTCATCTCAGCCACGCGGACTTCCAACATGACTTGCTGCACGCCGCCCACCTGCATCGCATTGACAATCTTCTTGGGTGCATAAGCCTCTGCCATGCTCAAGGCACGGTTCATATTACTGGTATTTGAGGCAGTGCCGGAGAGCGTAATATGGTCATGGTCGGAGGTAACCAGGAGGCCGCTCTCCTCCGGCATAGTCTTATGAAGACTCTCCTTCAGGCGGGTCACATCCGGAGTCACGACCACGTCATACATACCCATCATCTTGCCGCTCTCATTCCAGAGCGTCACATTCGTCACGCCTGTCGTCTTCCCCGTCACATAAATCTGTGTGGGCGAGAGCACGACCGTGTCCGCGACGTCTGGGTTCGCCAACGATGCTCGTTTGATCGCTACGGGCAAGTCCAACACCTTCGACTTGCCTACGGTCAATTCAAGCTTCTGAATGTCTCGATGTTCCGTCGCACCGGGCACCGGATCTTGCCCGAACGCCTGTGTGCCGGCCAAAATCGTGAACACGCAGCCCATGATCGTAATCGCATGACGTAGTTTCATTACAATTCCTCCCGCCTTCTTACTAACTTCCCGATACGTTAGAACTTCACCGCATTCACCGACGTTCCCTTGATTACTTCGACCGTGACTGTCTGCACATCAGGACGCACTTTTGACCCCGGTGGCTCGGGATACACTTTAAGAAAGTTCAGCACTTTCTTTGGGGCATAGGCTTCCGCAACAGCCAACACCTGACCGAGGCGAGCCTCACTGGAAATAGTTCCGAACACTGTCACATGGTCATGTGTTCCTCTCAGACGAATATTCATCTCATCAGGTAATAACTCTGCGAGCTGTTGCTTCAGCCTGATGAGATCCACTCCGACATCCAGATCAAGGATTGCGATCACCGCACCATCCTGCCCCCACAGTGTAAGATTGGTAGTGCCATAGCCCTTTCCGGTTACATAGATCTGCTTAGGAGTGAGCACCATGGCATCGGCAATATGCGGATCAGCCAGGGATGCCCGCTTGATGGCCACCGGCATGTCGACCACCGTTGACTTTCCGACCACCAGGTTGACTTGCTGCGCCTCTTTGGACTGTGAGGCGAGATGGATGATCGTATTCTTTGCCATGACACCGGAAGGACCGATCACGAGTGCCCCTCCGCACATGATCGCCAGTAACCATCGAACCTTGGTGTCGAATCGGTGATGTATGAACTGCATAGCCGTGCCTCCCTCAGTCCTAGAACTTGATTTCTTTACGAACATCGCCTTTGATGATCTCTACCCGATACCCGCCTTCACCATTGTCGTTATTCATCGCCGGCTTAGGGCGATATGAATTTAACAACGATCCCACTTGCGCACCTTTCGTCAGAACCTTCTCGCTGTTGAGCGGATTCCGGAGTGCGAGCCTCAGCCGCCCCTGCGTTGACGCCAGCGCCAACTTCTCCGCCTCATCCACATCGACCTCGACCGTAATCACCTGCACCGACTTCGGCTCTTCATCTTTTCCCTTTCGCTCCATTTGCGTGCCGGCTGCCAGAACCTTTACATTTTCCAGGATCGTTTTCGAAATAGCATGCTCCGGTTTTCCAGGGACTGGGTCGATCGTCACCATCACATCCACCCGATCGGCCGGCTTAATGAAACCTGCAACACCGATCACATCATCGACTTTCACCGACATAGCTCGCTTATTCACATCAGTCACGGCGGCGACTCCCCCACCAGTCGTTCCAAGTGGAGCGAGTTTCGATTCGAGGAGCATCTCGTTTCTCTTCAAATCCACCAACAATACCCGGTCCTTGATCGCCTCCAACGTCGTAAAGTGGCCTTCAGGAATAGCGTCGGGCGGCATCTCCTGCATCAGCACCATCTCAGGCGTGAGTTTTGTTCCCCAGGGAATATCGGCATTTGCTACTAAAACCTGTACGTTCGTTCTTGTGGGCAAGGTTGCTGCCAGCAATCGGCTCTTCTCGCTCTGGAGCCAGGAGAATACAAGAACACTGGTAATAACGCCCAGCACCAACGCCAATCCGAAAAACACGAGAGGCCTCAACCGCTTCATTGCCCACCCTCCTCTTCAATCGATACGCCTTGATTTATGATCTTCCCTCGGTTCGTCATTCTCATCCCCGCTTGTTCAACCATAGCTGAGTTTTCTGTGATACCTACCCCCCAAAGGGTTGGATACCTCCAAGAAACAGTAGGGTGCCGGCGGCGATCGCCAAGCCATAGCGCAACTTGAACGGCAACTGTATGTCCCCAGACCAAGCCAATCCCCCAGTGACAAATGCTCCGTATGCTGAGTACGCCAATTTTTTTGCTGTACCCGCGAGACCCCACTGATAGGTCATAGCACCTAGGGCATAGATACCTCCGGCCAAGACGGAAAGTATCGCAATCGAGAGCGCGCTGGATGGGCCGACTATCGCACCGACGGCCGCCATCAACTTCACATCACCTGCCCCAATCGCCTTACAAGCGTAGGGAAGTAGAAATAGCCCCATTCCCACTCCAAGCCCGGCCAAACCAAACAATGCATCACCTAGTCCGCCAATCCAGGAGTGAAGGACCATGCCAAGGCCCATTGCTGGAAATGTGAGCCAGTTGGGAATCCGAGACCATTGAAGATCCGTATAACTGGCGATTATCAACAGTGCGGTCAGCAGTATGATCATTATGGGTAATATCACGATCGCTCACATTTGCTTCGCATCACATTCTGCTCGTTTTTAATCTAACGACACTGCCCTACAGAATTCGGTTGGCCCTAGCCAGGCCGGGCCAACCGTTTCCGTGTTAGCAAAGATTCCCTCACCACTTGGCTTTCGCCAATACTGCCACTTAAGAACCGCTCCCCGCGTTGGCATTGTTGATAGCAGTGGTTGCGCCCGAAATGGCATTCCCAATGGCGGTGCTAAGTGGGGTGATAAGCAGAACGACAGCCGCACCCATGATACCCAAGAGAATCGCATACTCAACCCCGGAGGCGCCTTCTTCTTCCTTCACAAACTGACGAATTGCATTCAACATGGTTTGCACCTTTCATTTGGTAAAAGTTGTAGTTAATAAGAACATCCAAAAATAGCTCTGCGTCCTGTGCCCTCTATTCACGCACAGCTCAAGTGTGTGGGATTGTCCCTCACATCCTGGCCCCCGGGCGTCGTGCTAGAGGTCTGTTTCCGCATTGCCACCAGAGCATTGCAAACCATCGGCCAGATCTTTGCCTTGCTCCATCTAACTGTTTTTTCAGCGTTAGCCTGTTTCTTCGTCATGAACTGCGGTCCTGATGCCTCAGGCGAAACCTGCCAAATCGGCTACAGCTGCGGTTCTGAAGCCGCAGACGATTGGCACATCCCTTCGCCATTATTGAGAAAGAGGGTTTTGTTTGACCGTTACTCAGCCTCGCGGCATGCTGACCGTACGAAAGAGGTGTTCACACAAGGGAGGCTGACTGCAATGAGATCGTTACAAACTCTGAGGCTTTTGTTGGCAGTCGGGCTTGCTGTTGGAGTCGCCACACTCACTGGTTGCTGGGGATCCAAGGATCAGGCGGCATCGTCCGCGGACTTAGCCGAATATCGGAAGGTGATGGATGAACAAAAACAACAACAGGAACGTCTCGAAGCCGCTACCTCCTCCACCCCCGAGCTCACGGCTGAGGAACATGAACGTAAGGGCGACCTCGATGCGCAAGCCCGAAACTATCCATTAGCCAGCCTGCACTATGACAAAGCCTTGAAGGCCGATCCTTCCCGCAACCCAGTTCGGCTCAAGCTTGGTCAGGTGTTTCTCCAGCAGGGTCTTCTCGATCAGGCTTTGACACACTTTCAAGAGCTACGGACCAGAGAGCCTGAATCTGCACCGGTCCATGAAGGCCTTGGACAGATCTACCTGATGCAAGGCAAGCAAGCAGATGCTGAAAAGGCCCTGACCAAGGCCATCTCTCTCAACCCTGCGAGCTGGCAAGCGCATAATTTACTGGGGCTCTTGTACGACCAACAGAAACGCCATGCCGAAGCCATCGCGTCCTACCACACGGCCTTGACCCATCGCTCGCGAGAACCGAATGTCTTGAACAATCTCGGCCTCGCCTACGCGCTGAGCGGTAACTACGAGGCGGCCATCGATACCTACGAACAGGCCGTCGCAGCCGGCTCACAATCTCCCAAACTCTATAACAACCTCGGCATCGCCTATGTGCAACGCCGACGCTATACGGATGCGTTGAACACCTTCAAAAAGTCGATGGATGAACCACGCGCTTATAACAACCTCGGGGTTGCGCTTCTTGGCGTCAACCATGCAAAGAAAGCGGTGATCTGCTTCGAGAAGGCCATTGAACTCAATCCTCAGTATTATGAGAAAGCTTCTGAGAATCTTCGAATCGCCCGCCAAGCCCTTTCCAACACGGCAACTGGGACAGCAGCCTCAAATGTGGCCGAGGCCGGTTCTTGCCCCTAGTGCGTGAAGCGAACAGATTGGATAGCGGAGGGTTGCTGGTCAGCTGAAGTCCTACTCCGAGGATTCAAACAGCCGCTGCAGCTCTACGATCCTGGCTCGATTGAGACCATACATCGAATGGCTTGCACTATGGCTTGTCAATGTGAGCCAGCCGCTCATGACCAGTTCGTTGAGAGCCTCTTCCACGCCTGTTTTATTGACCATTACCCCACGTGTGGGAAGCCACCAGTTCATGATTCCCTCAGCTGTATCTTTCGCGTCAGGATGGGTATAGAGATAGCCAAGTAGCAGCCATACCACTCTCTTGCTGGTTTCAAACTGATCCGGCCTTTCCATGGTAACCGGGCAACAGCACATTCGATGCCCAGCCACATCACAATCTAACCAATTGTAATGTTAAGCATTTAATGAGGCTACTCGTTCCCCTGCGGCAGTTCCCCCTCAGGCACCACGTTGTCAGTCGGCCTTGTCACGCCGCAGAGAACTCGCGCCGGTCGAGGCCGTGCTTGTGCAGTAATCGCTGAAAGGCACGGCGCTCCTTATGGGCAGCACGGGCTGCTTGGGACACATTCCCTTGATGTGATGAGAGAAGCTTGCTCAAATACGCCCGCTCGAATTCATCAATCACTTTTGCCTTCATCGCCTGAAACCCGCCTGGTTCACTCACGGTCATTTCTGGCACAGCAGTCCCCACCAATCTCGGCACCTCATGATCTGGCAAGTCAATCTCCGCACATCCTATGACATTGCCCATCGCCAGCGCGATTGCGCGATGCAACACACCTTGTAATTCCCTCACATTCCCTGGCCAGGCATAGTCCACCAGCTTCTTGATTGCATCTGGCGATAGTTGAACGACGTTCTTCCCAAACTCCTCGGCAACATGCTTGACAAAATACCTAGCTAATTGTGGGATATCTTCCTGTCGGTTACGTAGCGGAGGAAGCTCAACCGACAAGATATTCAACCGATAGAATAAGTCCTCCCGGAATTGGCGTGTTTCAACCAAGTATCGTAAGTCCGTATTGGTTGCGGCCACGATCTTGACATCAACAGCACGACTCTTCGTGGAGCCTAACGGCCGGAATTCCTGATCTTGCAGTACACGTAGGAGTTTACTTTGTGCCGGCAGATTGAGACTATTGATTTCATCGAGGAACAGGGTTCCACCGTCTGCCTCATGAAATAACCCGTGTTTTTCGACGAGTGCGCCGGTAAAGGCCCCCTTGCTGTGGCCAAATAGTTCATTTTCTACCAGATGATCAGGTAATGCGGCACAATTCACAGGCACGAAGGGCTTTCCTCTCCTCTCACCGGAATAATGAATCGCCCGTGCAAACAGTTCCTTGCCCGTCCCTGTCTCGCCGGAAATCAGCACCGTCGATCTGGACCTGCTGAGGAGCGGGATCTTGCTCTTCACCTGCAGAAAACTCCTGCTGGTCCCGATCAATGTGTCTTCCCAATGAGACATATTCGTATCTCCTTCTCCCTTGCCACAGCTTCTGATCCGGAGTACTTGAGAATGCCGCTTCTGTACTTCATTGGTATCGCTCGAGTGCCGCGTGCGGCGTGCGTCCCGCGCGGATGCTTTCCCTCAGTGACCTTCTGCTCGTTGCAAGATCAGTGACTGAAACTAGAACAGATCAGGCCTTCTGCCCATACCAAACTCGGTGGGGAATCGGCCTACAGACAGGGTAGTACTTTGGGAGGAGGTCTCTCCTCTCCCTACCCAATGTAAGTGGACTGAATCGAACAGTGACTTCCTTGGATCCGGTTCTCAGGAATTACTGGATTTCTATTCTTGTCTTGCTACCTTGAACAGATCGTCGTGAGGGAGTCGTGAAAGTCACATGGATCACTGGAATAGTCTGCTGTCTCGCCGGTTTTTCGCTATTCCTGTTCACAACTGATAGCTTCATGTCTACTGCCTCCCGGCAGCCCTCCGTCTCAGAAATAAAGTCCCAGGTGGTCGCCAAGGTTGCCACACGGACGATCACTCATGCTGAGGTTGAACAAGCCGTCGCACTTCCACTGTACCAGCTAGAGGAGCAGCGGACCAAGCTACTGAAGGAGTCAATCCAACGACTCATTGATGAGGAACTCCTCACGGCTGAAGCAGCCAGATTAGGGATCACAGTTGCTACCCTCATCGAGAAGGCGAGTGAATCTGAAACAGTCGCCAGGCTGGCCGGTCTGCCTGGCCCCGTCCGTCGGACAACCCCACTTTCTCAGAAACAACCGTCGGAGCTCTCTCCTCAGGCTCCCGAAGAAGTAACTCGAATCCGTCAGGCGCTCCTGCTCCACCTACGACGACAGACAAGTATCCAGATAAATCTCCCCCGGCTGGACCTCCCTATACTGGATGTTAGCATTGACGATGATCCCTGGATTGGCACGGAGCACGCTCCCATCACAATCATCGAGTTCTCTGACTTTGAATGTCCCTACTGCCAACGGATTGTCCCCCTACTGAAGGAGCTGCTGAAACAGTATTCTGGAAAATTGAAGCTGGTCTATCGTGACTTCCCTGGACCGAATCATCAGCAGGCTCTGCTGGCCGCCGAGGCAGCACAATGCGCTGCAGAGCAAAACCGGTTCTGGGACTACCATGATGCCCTGTTCAGTCGACAACCCTCAGAGGGTGCGTGGAATTTTTCAGGATTGGCTGAAACACTGGGCCTGTCCCTGTCACAATTCAACGTATGTATGCAGGATAACCGCTATCGAGCGGAGGTGCTGAAAGATTTGCAGGATGGACTAAAGCTCGGCGTAACCAGTACCCCAACCTTCTTTATCAACGGTCGCCCATTGATCGGTGCACGACCATTTGCGGATTTTCAAGCCATCATCGATCCACTTCTCAAGTAATCTGCTTCGTCAGCGTCCCTCTTGTAAGACCCGGCTACGCTGGACTACTCTCTTCATGGGAGGACCAGTCTATGGAAGAGAGTCGACTCACTAAGACCAAAGAACAATGGGCTCGAGCTAGGCGAGGCGGAGAAGAGCGTGAAGTCTTTTATGAGGGAGATGAGCGCTTGCCACCAGGCCAGCACCTCGTCGAGAACTTCCCTGTTCTGGACCTCGGTGTTAAACCGGACATTCCTTTGAGTGAATGGCGTCTCAGCATCGGAGGATTTGTCACGACCCCCGTCACGTGGACCTGGGAGCAATTCACGGCTCAACCCCACCTCACACATCGGTCGGACTTCCACTGTGTCACGTCATGGAGCCGATATGACAATGACTGGGAAGGCGTGACGTTTCAACACATCATGGCCGTCGTGAAACCTCTGTCGCTGGCTCGATTCGTCCTATTCAAATCCTACGATGATTACACGACCAATCTCCCGCTCGAAGCCTGTGACGATGATGATGTCCTCCTCGCTCGTCATTGGAACGGCAACCCTCTTTCCCGGGACCATGGTGGTCCAGTACGTGTCATCGTCCCGAAACGGTATGCCTGGAAGGGAGCAAAGTGGGTGAAAGAGATTACGTTTTCCGATAAAGACGAGAAAGGGTTCTGGGAGGTACGTGGCTATTCGAACACCGCACTCCCCTGGAACAATGATCGGTATGCCTGACCGTTATTTCTTGACCCATCCACCTGGACCCTCGACAAAGTTTCCAGGTTTGGTGTTCTGAATCGCTTTTTCTCCTGCCAGGGTCTCAACTGAACGAAGATCCGTGCGGTTCCGTTTGGCGATATCCTCATACGCCTGTCGCCGCTTCTGATTCACGTCCGCTATAACGGCCTGGGCTTCAGTATTGGAAGGATTCACTGCCCCTAGATAGCCGTTAGGCCTCTCCCCAACCAACCCTTTTGCTTTCGCTTCATCTAACGACAGGGCAAATGCTGAAAAGGCAATCATAGTTACTAGGACCGTCGTGCACACTGCAATTGTGAGCCATCGTACCATGGTCATTGTCCCCTCCAACGTCTAGAACAGTCCGCTGTCCTTCGACAACACCTCATCTAGGTCCTTGTCGACTTTCAGTCGTATCTCGTGATCGATCTTCACATTGAGATTAATCGTAATCGGTTTCTCCGGCGCCGCGACCTCCACCCGTGGGGTGCACGCGATCATGGTGAGCGCCACAGATCCCCAGAATAATATCTCCGCACATTTCAGCATCGGTCTCATCAACATGATCAGCCTCATATCGGTCAGGGGCGTCTATATTGACGCTCAATCATCCCATGAATATCTTCGATCAACCGGAGACTCTTGAGGAGCGTCGGAATGTGTTCCTGCACCGTCAGATTAAAGTGAATGGGTGGAGTCTGGGCGAGATCTGGATTCCGGCCCTCCAATCTGGCGCTTAAATCCAACATGCCGGCTTCTCCGTACTTGACCCCCACGCGCAAAATCTTGTAGTGAAAGTTATTCAGTGCCTGCGTGACAAGCTGAAGATGCTGATCGGAGTCTGAAAGAGTGTTTGACGACTCTACGCTTGAGAGGTATCGTATAACCCCTCCTGGAGGCTGCGCTTCAATGACTCCCCCATCCACCATCATGCCCCTGGAGGTAATCGTGACCGGGAGGGTTCCATTGAGCGTACCAGTTCCCCGCAGTCCCCGTTGTTGTTCTACGCTAAGAATCTTTGCGAGATCAAGACTCCGCAAAGAAAAGGTTGTCGCGGATGAGGGCGATGCCAAGTCTACCACAAGACCAGGACTGGTAATCGTCCCTCCGAACATTTCACACTGAAAGTCTTTCACCTCAACGACCGGAAATGGATCCGCCAATTTCCACCGTGCCTGATAGGAAGTCCTGACGTTGTTCACGTCCACCCCACTCTGGATGGCCGCCACAAAGAGAGAGGCCGGCTGAACCATCCTGATGGAATCCGTTCCCTCTGCACGAAGGACCATTGCCGTGCTTACCCCTCTCAGCCCGTAGTCATGATAGTACCCAGAAACGTTCTCCGCCACCAATCGCGCCGCCGCTGAGGTCACTCTTGTGCCGTCGCTCGATGGCCTCCCAACCGTCTCATCCCAAGTAACATCAACTGTGGCGCTGATGGTCCCCTCAAGAAGATCGCTCGATGGGCCGACAGCCCTTGTGAATCTGCTGAGTCGCCGCTCGGCCCCATCAAAGCTCACTGGACCGATCGTGCCATGCAACGTACCGTAGGGTGTCTTGAGCGATTGCTCAATCCTAGCTGTTACTACCCCTTCATAAGCCGGAAGATCGATCTGTAGATCCGCCCCAATGCTCGTGTGATCAGCCGAGAACTTTGTCACCCAATGGCTTGGTGCAGGAATCGCCCCTCCACCACCCACCGTGACTCCATCAATCACCAACATCCCACTGGCCGTCCAATTTATCTCTTTCGTGTCCAGCTCCTGGACGCTGAGCCGCCCCTGGGTACTGGTAACAGTTTGATCACCGATTTTGAGGGTCGGAACCCAAATCGTAGCGACCAGCGGTCCCGTGGAGCAGTGCCTCGAAACCAGATCACATTCCACCGTCAAGGGTTCGGAGAGATTCAGCGTCGCTCCCGGGACGAAGATCGCACCTTGTCCGATCTGCTTTATCGTGACCGAGGACGGCTGTAATAACACCCCTTCGATACGTGTTTGTTCTAGCCGTACGATCCCTCGAACTTTTCCAGCTGCTTCTTTTGCAGCAAGCCGTTCGGTCAACGCCCTAGGTAGGAGTCCTTCAAGCTGATAGGCTCCTTCGACCAAGATTAATTCATTCCCACGTCCTTCAGCCCTGGCAGTTTCGAATGTGGCGACCACTGGTCCTGATGACCTACCGTAAGTCACCTGCAGCGGACCTTGAGCCACAGTGCGGATGGGAGTATCTTTCCAGTAGAGCGTCCCCTGTACGACGCTCTTGTTCTCGATCCGTACCAGCTGATCCCCATGAGGAAGTATCAACCGAATCACGTCCGGAATAAGACGAGGTTGGGCATTCACTGTAGCCGTAAGGAGAACTCCGGGGCTCATCGCCCACTCTGCCTGAGTGGCATTACCCGTAAACTTTCCCACATAGGCCAGCGCAATATCCTTCGCCACTCCTTTCAATGCGGGGAGGGTGACATTGATGCGTACTTGCCCGTCTAGACGGGTATGTTCATCCTCCCAGAGAGAACCGAGCGCAGCCTCTGTCGCAGCAACCCCCGCCCAGTCAAGTGCCACCTGCCCCGTCACCTTCTCCAGTTCCGGTCCGATCGGCACAAGAAGAGCAATAAACGGAGCCAGCTCCTGTACATCAACTCGAAGTTGCCCATCGACTTGAATGTCTGAACGATCGGTCGGACGCGATCGGGACTGCCAGGAGACAATCGGTGCCGCATGTGGTCGATTTGTAGACAGCGTGGCCGACCATGTACTCGCCGACTTCCCAACCACCACGAGGCGATAGGAACCGGTATCTTGCCCTCGAAATGAGAAATGCCCTCCGACCTCATTGCCGGCAGCAGTCAGCTCCCCATCAATCGTGACTTTACGGAGTGGCCCCGTCGCTTGCTCACGGAACACGGTCAGGTGCTCAAGCTGCAACTCGCCAAAGGGAAGAATGGGAAGAGTCCGCAGAAGATCACCGGCCGTCAGCAACCTCCACGGTGACGATTCTTCATCGTTGGTCTCTTCCTCCTGTTTCTCTCCGGTCGTGGCTTCGGCCGAGTGCACGGTCAAGACATGGATGGCCACATCTCTGAGCAGAATACGATTCACACGACCTTGAAACAGCAACCCCACGTCATACTGAATCTCCGCATCGGTCAGGGAGATCATGAGTCGTTCTTCTCCCAAATCTTGCTGGAATGAAACAACGGGTATATTCATGTGTGTCCAGCCAGGATACCCCAGCTGAAGGATAACCTGGCTGTACCCATAGGTACGGAGCTGATTGGCCAAGACATATGAAGTTCCCAAGGGCAGCAAGAGGTAGCATCCGCACAGCACAACAACAACCAATAGGATGGCCACTTGATAGCGTTGCGTTAACATGGATAGCGAGTGATCCGCTTAATATCTGTATGGTCAGGGTTGTCAAACAAACTTATCTGCTCTGTCAAGATGTCTGAATGGCTCTACGTCCTTCGAATAGGTTGATGAGCCATAGGCTGGTACTGTCCGAACTTGCGATCACAGCGCTACACCACCTCTCTTCAAGATTTGGCGGGACATCCCAGAACAATCTACCGCGAACTCAGTCGACGAAGGCAACCCAGGCGTAACCAGCAACAGTATCGCAGAAGAGTCATTTCAGGCAGAAATTCATATCGAGCAATCCATCCGCAGCCACTGTTGCTTCACCACCTTTCCGACAGTCCTCTTGTTGAGCTTTCCTCGGTGTTCCCGTGCTTATCTCCATTGGTCCCTCAGCCGTCGAGGACATGCCCACCGGCAGGGAGCCCCCGCCGCTTTGTCGAGCCAGTGTTCCTACCTCCCTCTTCTGGAGCGTTGTTCCATCCTTTGTATGCGTCAACACGAGAGCCGGCTGTGTCCGCTGGCCAAAGAGAGGTATGGCAGCCGCTTGAAATGATGTTCCGCCAACACCCAGCCACACCTCGACCTTGTAAAACTTGAGCGTGGGCGCAAGAGTCAGGCCAATGGCGGCAACATCACTGGAATAGGTCCCATGATTGGCATGATAGAGCATTTCCAACCGATTAATCTCTGCGAGGACCACCTCGGCCTCCACCGCTTTGGCGTGGTTCACAAAATGACTGTGTGAAACCATCGCCGCCGCTGCCAAAATGCTCAGCATAGCCAGAACCACCAGCACTTCGAGTAAGGTGAATCCACCGTTTTTTCTTCTTCCGCCCACCACTAGATTCTTCCCAACTTATCGACAGCCGTTCGAAAATTAAATTGCCGTAACGTCCCGGTAATCCCATCCAACGCCTCTCGGGCTTCTTTCACGCCCGCGGGCTCAACCTTTTCAATCTTCTGGAGCGCCGTCTGCAAGGCTCCTGTCTGATTCTGAATCTGGTCAAATGATCGCTCGATATTCTCCACGGCACAGTTCGCATGATCAGCCAACTCATCCAGCCGATCGCTGGGACGAAAGCGCATGCGCCACCGAAGGTTCCCCTTTCCCCACTGCTGAAGGCTTTCGTCCAGGCGAGAGAGCGGCCCTGCCACACGCCTGGTCACGACAAGACTGAAAATCACAGAGCCAAAAAAGAGCACCGGAACCGCAACCCAAACCGTCTGACTCAGGGCCAACATCTCCTCGGCTGCGGCCTGCCGCTCCTCCAATGAATCACTCGTGTAGAGCGCAACGACGGGCTTCAGGTGAGCCCCATAGAAGGCCATCGTGAAGAACAGTGCCGAATAGAGAAACAGCAACAGTCCGATCCACGCGGCGTACCCCTTTTGGATTCGATGCACAAAAAAGCTTGATCGAGGATCGCCCGTCGACATCGACGAGCGCGTAGCAGTGACCATACTCATGTCCTCCATTTCTCTGGACGCCAGATTGAGAAACCGCCCATGTCAACAGTACCACCAAGGCCACCATCTACCAAGAAAATGAACGGTTGCATGGATGAGATGTGGTCAGAACGAGGTTCGCGTCGACGCTAGGAGGGGCGTGGGCTTTGCGTGGCTTATGATGGTGTTGAAGCGGTAGCGATCGGAGGCTCTTCGCATTTCTTACAGTTCAATAGCGTGCCGAGATGCCGCTCACGTCCATCAGCAGTCAGGACCCATGGACGATTAAAGAACGGTGGGTGATGTCGAACATGCTGCCCATGACCACAGGCCAGATCGGCAACCCAGTCACCATGTTCGTCTCGATGATAACCAATGATCGATTGCTGCATGTGGTGCGATCGCTGATGCTCAGCTCCTGATGCCCGATCGAGGGCCACTGAATAGCATCAAGGGGAACACTGGAAGACGCCGCTCAATGACACCTGCCGTCCTCATCGTTTTTCAAAGGGTAATTCCGGCCGTTCAAGCGCAGATAGATACCGCCAGCGTCTTTCTTGATCCTGATCGAAGCTTCCAAGAAAGATTACGTTTCGATCGAGATGTCGAAATTCTGCCAGACTGGCCTGACAGCTTTGGGGATCAATCACTCGTGCATCATACTGTCCAACCACATACACTCTGCCCTTCGCCGCCAGGTAGACGTTTCGCCGACCAGCATAGCCCGTATCAGGAAAGAGATCTGTTGAAGACCGACATCCTCCTCCTTGAACATTCATCGTGAGGGTGAATCGCTGAAGAAATGGATCAGTTGCCATCCTCACAATGGCCAATCGAAGCTGGAGCGCCGCCACCTCGAATGATGCGGTCTCTGGGACATTGCTATTACATCCCACCACAGCTGGCAACATGGCAATGCAGGTCACTCCCCATACAGGGAATCTCACTTGGTTGGCACAACCTTGGGGACCGCACCGATCGCATCCAAGCCTCCCTGCGCGCAGGCGTCATCCAGATGGGTGCCTGGGGCTCCACCAACTCCAATTCCACCAACCACGTCTCCTCCCATTTCAATGGGGAGCCCTCCCCCTAACATCAGAACCTCCCCATTGATATCGCGAAGGGCCTGCAGCGTGGGAACTTTGGCAATGAGATCGGCAAGCTCACTCGTAGGACGCCGTAGACTGGCAGCCGTATAAGCTTTCTTTCGGCTACTGTCTATCGTATGAGGCCCCGCGCCGTCGGCACGTTCCATAGCACGAAGCACACCGTCACGGTCTACCACCGAAACACTGACTCGGTACCCATCTTTTTTACAGGCATCTAACGCGGCTTGTATCGCCTTGTTCGCTATTCCTAACGGCAAGACTGATTCTTTGAGCAGATCATCAGCCAGGGTGCCGGAGGGCACTCCGAGGCCAACGAGCAGACACAACAGCACGGTGACAATGACAGCCCGATACGTTCGGCTGGATGGAATCCTTATCTGCATCACAGAGCCTCCTACCTAGACCCTGGCTGCAGACTACGGATGCACCTCCCCTCTGTCAAGAGTGGGGATGGCTAGCGTGGCTGGATACCAGGCCGTTTGTGTCGAACAGAAGGAGCTTTCTCAGATACAAGCCGGACCCCAAGGTCTTCGACCATGGCGCGAAGCGGTTCCGCAAGGGACCAGGCTTGCGCAGGACAGCCGCGTGGGGCATGTGGCTCGTCTCCATCGAAAATCTCTGAGACGTGACCAAGGCAGGCTTCTCGTAAGTGTGCTTCTATTCCTTTCAGAAATGACCGCGCTTCACGTTTGGTCTTGGAGGTGCGCCCGAATGTGCTCACCCAGGCGGTCACAAAACATCCCAACAGAAACGGCCACACAGTCCCTTGGTGATATGCGCTATCACGTTCTCGCGGCCCTCCTACATAGCGTGGCCGATATCGCCTGTCCTGTGGGGACAGTGTGCGAAGGCCTACCGGGGTCAGGAGCTGTTCTTTGACGAGTTGAAGAACCTGTGTGGCCTGCTCATGCGTCAGCAGATCATCGCACAGAGAAATTGCATAGACCTGGTTGGGGCGGATCGACGAGTCGTCCCCCCCAGGTCCATCGACGGTATCGTACAGATATTGTCCCCCCTGGTACCAAAACCGCGTACGGAACGAAGTGAGCGCTCGTCGTCTATCTTTCCGACAACCGGCTGCATAGCCTTGCTCACCAAACTGTGCGGCCAAGCAAGCGCCTACTTGCAACGCTCGAAGCCACAAGGCTTGAATCTCTACCGGCTTTCCATGCCGTGGAGTGACGACCCAATCCCCGATTTTGGCATCCATCCATGTCAGTTGTACCCCGGGCATCCCTCCCGAAATCAGCCCATCGATATCCATTTTGATGTTGTATCTCGTGCCTTGACGATAGCCATCGAGTATCTGCCTGATGGCCGGCCACGCGACGAGTCGAACTCGCTTGGTATCTTTGCTGTACGCCAGATAGCGATCGACAGCATGGATAAACCACAGTGACGCATCAATCGCATTATAGTCGGGATCTTTGCCGAGATCAGGAAAACGATTCGGCACCATGCCTTCGGACACAAAGGGAATGAAGGATTGAATGATGTCCCAGCCGGCCTCGTACTGTCCGGTCACAAGAAAGAGGCCCGGCAAGGAGATGAAGGTGTCTCGCCCCCAATCGGCGAACCACGGATATCCAGCGATCACCGTCTGCTTCGAACCTTGGCGGACCAAGAATGTCTCGACACCTCGCCGAAGTGCTTCGGCAAAGCGGTCTGGAGCCTTCGCGACCTCGTGATACTTCACCCGTCTGACACGTTCCTTGCGAATGAGGTCGCCGATCTCAATATCGTCAGCCACCTCGCTGGTCAGAGCGAGGGCCTGCTCCCTGCCGGACTCCAAGTGAAACCGCAGTTCTCCTGGAGACCACCAGTCTTCCTGAAAATCGAGTCCCCGCTCCTGTTCCATGGGGAACTGCACCTGCCGATACCACTCGGGAAGGTGGTGATAGCTTCCGGTGTGACTGCACTGCACGGCCGGCAGATCATGGTACGGCTGCCAGGTCACCCGCTGCGCCGTGACCGTCGCTTCAGGAGAAAGCGCTCCGTTTTCGTGATGGAGAGCATGATACTCTCGGCTCGTGAGCTTCGGACGTACCCGCAGTTCGATTGAATCCCTCGCCGGTGTGAGTAGTCTCCATCGCACCACAACCGTGCTCTGGCCCCGCACACAGAGGATTTCCCGGCTGACAGTTCGATCGTCAAACGTAAACGTCCAGGTCGGCCAGGGAGTCGATGAAAAGGAGATGCAGTGGCTATACCCTTGAGGATGGATCACACCAGGATACAGATTCGTCGAGATTGAAATCGCACGGTCATCCAGATGAAGCCATTCCTCCAAATGATTGACCAGCATGTAGCGATGGCACTCAGAGGGAGACACCACAAGCAACAACCCATGATAGCGGCGCGTATTCGCACCAGCCACCGTGCCGGACGCAAATCCCCCGCACCCGTTCGTCTCCAACCATTCCAGACTCAACGCACGATCGGGATCTTGGCATTCTTCTTTGCCGATCCGCATCAGCTGTCCCTCGTCGTTGGTATCTCGTGCTCGCGAAATGCGCTTCACCGTTCGACAGGCTCGCGCTCCCAGGCGATGTCGAAGGACGAATGACGCATCTTTCCGCTATTCCCCGCTCTGCTGAATGAGCTTCGCAACAAGTCCGGTCCATCCCGTCTGATGGCTAGCCCCAATCCCTGCCCCATTGTCGCCATGGAAATACTCATAAAAGGGGATGGCATCTCGCCAGCACGGGTCATCCTGAAATTTTCTGACCCCGCCATGCACGGGGCGCTGTCCCGTCTTATCACGGAGGAAAATATGCGTGAGTCTTCGGGACAGTTCGGAGGCGACCTCATTCAACGAGAGGAATCGCCCTGACCGAACCGGATACTCGACCTTGAAGTCTTCACCAAGGAAGTAATGGAACTTTTGGAGCGATTCAATGAGGAGATAGTTGACGGGAAACCAAATGGGCCCCCTCCAGTTTGAATTGCCTCCGAAGAGCCCCGTGCTCGATTCAGCCGGTTCATAATCCACCCGATACTCTTGGCCCATGAGAGAAAGCACATAGGGGTGGTCCTTGTGATAGCGCGAGAGGGCACGAATGCCGTAGGGAGAAAGAAATTCCTCTTCGTCCAGCATGTATCGCAGTACTGATTTCAACCGTGAACGATTCACGAGCGACAAAAATCGCCGCACTTCACCATCGCGTGATTGGGTCTCTACATGAGCGCTGAAATCAGGTCGATTTTCAATAAACCACTGCATACGGTGCTTAAATCGCGGAAGCTGATCGATCAACTCCGAATCCAGGGTTTCCACGGCAAACAGAGGGATCAGGCCGACCAGAGATCGGACCTTGAGCGGGCAGGTCTGTCCGTCAGGAAGGTGCAGGACGTCATAAAAAAACCCATCGTCTCTATTCCAGAGCTCAATTTTCTCCCCGCCGATGTTATTCATGGCTCGGCAGATATAGACGAAGTGCTCAAAAAACTTGCTCGCGACATCTTCATACGCTCGATTGTGACGCGCCAATTCCAGCGCAATCGACAACATGTTGAGGCAGTACATCCCCATCCAACTGGTGGCATCCGACTGTTCAATGTGGCCGCCGGTCGGCAAGGGGGCACTCCGATCAAAGACACCGATGTTGTCGAGCCCCAAGAATCCTCCCTGAAAGATATTCTTCCCCTCGGCATCCTTTCGATTGACCCACCAGGTAAAGTTCAGCAAGAGCTTGTGGAAAACACGCTCAAGAAAGACCCGGTCACCCACTCCCTTCCGCTTCTTCTCGATCTTATAGACACGCCAAGCAGCCCAAGCATGCACCGGAGGATTCACATCTCCAAACGCCCATTCATAGGCAGGCATCTGCCCGTTGGGATGCATGTACCACTCACGGAGCATGAGGATCAGCTGTTCCTTGGCAAAGGTCGAGTCGACGAGGGCCAGCGGAATGCAATGGAATGCTAAATCCCACGCGGCGTACCAGGGATACTCCCACTTGTCCGGCATGGAAATCACATCGGCATTGTAGAGATGTGTCCAATCGGAGTTTCGCCCATGCAGTCGCTCTTGGGGCGGATCCGGCATCCCTGGATCACCCACAAGCCAGCGTTTCAGATCATAGTGGTAAAATTGTTTACTCCACAGCAACCCAGCGAAGGCTTGTCGCTGAACGAGCTTCGCGTCCTCGGACAGATGTGCCGGAGCCAGGTCTTCATAGAACTCATCGGCCTCCTCAACCCGTTGTTCAAAGAGTCCATCGATGTGCTTCTTATCAAATCTTCTTGGATCAGATTCATTCGTCAGACAAAGACGAACGGCTTCCGATTCCCCAGGCGCCAACGTCAGCACATACTGCGCGGCCGCCTTCGAGCCGATCTTCTCAGGATTGACCGCATCGGCCTTCCTGTGGATGATGTAATCATGAAAACTGTCCTTGACGTACTTTGAACCGTCCTGATCTCCATACAATCGCCGGGAGTTGGTCTCATTTTCCGTGAACAGCAACGGAGGCTTGCCCTCGCACCAGAGAAACCGCTTGCCGTAATACTCATGCCCCAGCTCAACAATACTGAGGTCCTTCGCTGCGGGTCCTTCACGCATTCGTGGCCGACGAGCGTCAAGTCCCCACGACCATGTATTCCTGAACCAGAGGGTCGGCAATAGCGTCAACTCGGCACATTCAGGCCCCCGGTTCGTGATATGGATCCTAATGAGGAGTTCCTCTGGTGTCGTCTTGGCATACTCCACCACCACATCGAAATAGCGATCCTTATCAAATACACCCGTATCAATGAGCTCGTACTCTCCATCTCGTCGTCCACGACGGCGATTCTCCTCGACCAACTTGGCATACGGAAATTCAGCTTGTGGATACTTATACAAATACTTCATGTATGAATGAGTTGGCGTTGAATCTAAATAGAAATAGTACTCCTTAACATCCTCGCCATGATTCCCTTCATTACCTGTGACTCCGAACACCCGTTCTTTTAAAATAGGATCGCGCCCATTCCAAAGGGCAATCGCAAAACAGATGTACTGATGACGATCCGAGATTCCGGCGAGCCCGTCTTCATTCCAGCGGTACGCACGAGAGCGAGCATGATCATGAGGAAAAGATTCCCACGCAGTGCCGTAGGGACTATAGTCTTCTCGAACCGTCCCCCAGGCTCGTTCACTGAGGTACGGCCCCCAGCGCTTCCAATGCTGCTTACGGAGAGCATCCTCTTCCAGCCGTTGCCGTTCGGCTCCATGAAGAGCTTGGGAACGAGAAAACGTCTGAACTGCTTTCGCCATAAGAACCCCGTGCGTCTCACGCTCGCTAGCGGTGCACAACGGCTACGATGCGCCCAATCAACCACGGAATCAAGCGCGGCCCATCGAGGCACTTCAACTCAAGTCCCTCTTCGGTCTTTTGTTCTATTGTCTGAATTGCTCAGGATGCGCCACGAGCAGCATACATCACAACTCCGACAGGTACGGAGTCATCCTGAAGAACGCTATCTGATTCGGGAATATGAAGAAGGAAAGTAGGTAGGGACTATGCCCGGAGACTCAGCTCCAGATCACTTGTTCCTGGTTCAGGAGGTACTCAATCACCTCAATACTGTTCCGCATCTGAATCTGCGCCCGTTCGGACATGGGCAGCACGGCACCGACTAATTTTCCTGACTCCATATCCATGAGGGACGGAATGGCTTCACCGGAGAGTTTTTCGAGGTTGCTTCGGAAACTAGCCAATGGACGACCTCCTGGTTGAATCTTTCTCGGCATGCTCGAGCCGTTACTTGAGCCGGAAAGCGCCCTGGAAGACATCGCGCTCGCCTCAAATGATAGCAGACGGATCCCCATGAGAAGCACAATCATCTATCTCATTGCTTTTATGGAGTTTCTACTGAATTGATACCGGTGAACGAGGGGGAAGCGCTCCAAGATAGCGGAATCCTCCCACATTAAGAAAGGTCGTATCAGGCGGTAGATGAAAATCATCACGCTCTGCATCAACAAAACGAGGATCTGCAAAGATATCGGAGTTGAGTTTCAGCTCCGGGGCAGGACGATTCGGAGAGCCTACTCTCATATAGTCCGCTTCACCGTTGAAAAGAAGGTTGTACCCAAGCTTCGTCTGACTCGATAGCGCGATCAGAAAGCCGACCTTGTTGAAGCTCACAATGTTCCCCATCGCCTCAATCCTCGAGGCACCAAGAAATGTCGCACCGCTGCCGTTCTTCACCAATGTATTGTTCACTAACACCGCGGCAGACTGATCACCGATGACCACCGCCTCAAAGAGACTTCTGGTAATGACATTGTGCTCGAGTCGCACCGAGGACTTCCCGGTGACATTGACCCCATAATCGTTATCATGAATAAAATTTCCAACCAGAACGGCGTGGGAGTCTGAAAAGTGCAGGCCGGTGGTCTCACTACCACCGATAACACTGTCTTCTATTCGGACCTCTTGGACCTGTTGGCTGAAAACCATGCCCTTGACATGAAGCTGACGAAGTACGATGCGGTTCCCATTAAAAACCCCAAGCGCATGCCCCCCATGCTCATTGATCGTCAGACCGCTGATCTCAATATCCGTTGCGCCATACGGCCATTTCCCCACGTGGAGAACACCCACCATCTGTCCTCGGCCTTGCAGAATAACCTTGTCAACTCCGGCACCGACGATCTTGAGACGTTCCTTACTATGAATGGTGAGGTCTTGTGGGTAGACTCCGGCCTTAATCAACACCGTGTCGCCTTTCCCCGCACTATCCACAGCCTCTTGTAGCGACGAGAAATCACCAGAGCCGTCCAGTGCCACCGTAATGGTCCGTGGACCTGGTACAGAGCCCTCCGTCCCAGCCAGAGCAACCCCGACACTAAGGACAGAACCAATGACGATCAACAGCAATCGATACATGACAAAATTCATACAAGCGGAGAACTGGGGATGTCAATCTCAGTTTGTCGCCTACTCTCGCGCATGATAAGCTCCGCCGCTATGATCCTGATCGGCCTTACCGGAGGTGTTGCGACCGGAAAAAGTACCGTCGCAAGAATGTTCCAACAATGCGGGGCCGTTGTCATCGATGCCGATGCATTGGCGAAAGCGGTGGTCCAGCCTGGCAAAGCGGCCTGGCAAGACATCGTTCGTCGGTTTGGGAAATCCATCCTGAACCCTGACCGAACGATCAACCGACAGGCCCTTGGAGCAATTGTCTTCCGTCATCCGGCGAAACGGCGGATGCTTGAACGGCTCGTCCATCCTCGCGTGGCCCGAGAGCAGCGCCGGCTGACCAGAGAGGCGGCTCGAAAGGATCGCGATGCCGTCGTCATCTACGATGTTCCTCTACTCTTCGAAGCCGGTATCGCCAAACGTGTAGAGAAAATCATCGTCGTCACTGCCGATCAGAAGACTCAAATCGCCCGTCTCAAGAAACGCAATGGTCTCAGCCGAGCTGAGGCACTCCGCCGTATTGGCAGCCAAATACCATTGTCAAAAAAGATTCGACAGGCCGATATAGTCATTGACGGAACATTACCGCGTACAGCTGGCAGAAAGCAGGTGCGGGATGTTTTCAAGGTACTCTCTAAACTCGCCTCATCCCAGGTTTCGTCTCGATGAGGCAAACTCGAGCCAGTCTTCTCCAGGCAACTGCATACTAAACCACGAACCTCATGATACGACTTCATGCTCTCATCCGATCCCTGTTACCTCCTACCGTCTCATTCCCACACTGTGTTAAAGTCCCCACATGCGTCATGTCGTCATCATTGGTTCGGGACCGGCTGGTTTGACTGCTGCGATCTATACCGCACGAGCGAATCTGTCCCCCCTGCTTATCGAAGGATGGCAATCCGGAGGACAACTCACGACTACGACGGAAGTGGAAAACTACCCTGGATTCGCAAAGGGCATCATGGGCCCGGAGTTGATGAAGGACATGCGGGTTCAAGCCGAACGCTTCGGCGCAGAATTTCTCACCGGCGACGTATCGGCCGTGAACTTCAAGAACCGCCCGTTCACGCTCACGATCGACGGTGAGAGAACCGTGGAAGCACAAACTGCCATCGTCGCCACAGGCGCGTCCGCTATTCCTATCGGAGTGCCGAACGAGAAGCGACTGACCGGTCACGGGGTTTCCACCTGCGCCACCTGCGATGGATTCTTCTTCAGAGGAAAAGAACTCGTCGTGGTTGGTGGAGGCGATAGCGCGATGGAGGAAGCCACCTTTCTCACCAAATTCGCCACCAAAGTTTCGATTGTGCATCGGCGCGACAAGCTCCGCGCATCAAAAATCATGCAAGAACGGGCAATGAAGAACGAGAAAATTGCCTTTGTGTGGAATTCCGTGGTCGAAGACATCCTCGGCAGTGACCTGGTCACCGGTGTGCGACTCAAGAATGTCGTGACCGGCAAAACGACAGACCTCGCGTGCGCCGGCGTCTTCGTTGCCATCGGCCATCGACCGAACACGGCACTCTTCACCGGCCAACTCGACATGGACGAAAAGGGCTATATCCGAACCCACAAGGGCACGACCACAAGTGTGTCAGGTATCTTCGCCGCCGGAGACGTCCAAGATTCAACGTATCGTCAAGCCATTACCGCGGCTGGTACCGGATGCATGGCCGCGATTGACGCGGAGCGATTCCTGGAAGCCGGTGAAAGGGAGGAGTCAGGGGTAAAGAGTTGTTGAATGGAGAAGCCTCACAAGAAACTCGATGCCTGGAGAGAAGCAATCGAACTCACCATCACCGTGTATCATGAAACCGATGATTTTCCAAAGGAGCACCTCTTCCAACTTTCCAACCAAATGCACCGAGCAGCATTGAGTATTTCCAGTAACATCGCTGAAGGAGCCGCAAGGCAAACTAAGAAGGAGTTTGCTAATTTCCTTCATATTGCCCAAGCCTCATTGAGCGAGCTCGACACTCAACTTGAAGTTGCCAAAGGTTTGAACCTTCTACCTGAAAACCAATGGAGCAAGCTTGACACTAAAATGAACCGTATCGATAAACTTCTCACTGGTCTTATCAAATATGTGAAGGCTGCGAAATCCAAGAGACGCACCCCTTACCCTTCACCGCTTACCCTTCACCCTTAACATGCGCTGTGCCATCGCCCATTACCACGAACTCGCCTTGAAGGGTCACAATCGAGACTACTTCGAGCAAAGCCTCATCACAAACATTCGGACGGCCCTGAAGGATTTGGGCATTCGGCAAGTCCAGAACCTTCACAGCCGCATCCGTATTGATCTTCCGGTGGAAGCGGACGTGGAGCTCATTCGAGATCGGCTTGTCCGCGTGTGCGGCATTGCGAACTTCTCACTGGGCCGCGTGATTCCATTGCAGTTGGGAAACCCGGATCTTGAGGCGCTCTCCACAGCTGCGATTGCGGAGCTCAACTCCAAATCGTTCGAGACCTTTCGCGTCACCGCGAAACGAGCCGATAAGCGACTGGCTATGACCTCCATGGATATTGAGAAAGCCGTCGGTGCGGTCATCTGTGAGAAAACTGGCAAGAACGTCAGTCTGAGACACCCAGACTTGACCGTCTACATCGAACTCCTGACGAAGGATGCCTTTTGCTCAGCGGAGAAAGTCGAAGGCCCTGGAGGCATGCCGACCGGTGTCAGTGGAAACGTGGCTTGCCTGACTTCTGGGGGAATCGACTCGCCGGTTGCCGCCTACCGCATGATCAAACGCGGTTGCCTGGCGACGTTTGTACACTTTTCCGGTCGACCGTTGGTCAGCCGAGCATCAGAAGAGAAAGTTCGTGACCTTGTACAGACGTTGACTCAGTATCAGTATCTCTCACGTCTCTATGTCGTCCCGTTTGGAGAAATCCAGCGTGAGATTGTCCTGACTGCACCGGCACCGTTCCGGATCGTACTATATCGACGGATGATGATCCGGATCACGGAGGAGCTGGCTAGGAGAGAGAACTGCTGGGCCTTAGTAACAGGTGACAGCCTTGGCCAAGTGGCCTCACAAACCCCGCAGAACATCTGTGCGATTGAAGACGCAGCGGAACTGCCGATTCTCCGACCCCTGATCGGCATGGATAAGCGTGAGATCATCGACGAAGCGAGACGGCTCGGCACCTATGAAACCTCTATTGAACCGGACCAGGATTGCTGCAAACTTTTCGTACCTCCCCATCCAAGCACCAAGACACGTCTGGACGACGTGCTGAGAATCGAGCGCATGCTGGATATCGCTTCCTTGGTCAAACGCGGGGTCGAACAAGCCGAATTGACCGAGTTGTCGTTTCCACCTTCCACAACATAACTCCCACGCTGTTTTGTTATGAAGAGGCGATGGGTCAATTGAACGCTGGTATGGCGGAGAGGGTGGGATTCGAACCCACGGTCGAGTTACCCCGACAGCAGTTTTCGAGACTGCCCGATTCGGCCGCTCTCGCACCTCTCCGTTATGGTAGTTCGTCGGCTGGGTTGAGTATCAAGCAGATGAGGAGCCTATGCCCGATGACTGGGCCGAGCTTACAGGGCCTGATGCCGTTTTGCAATGGCTTCATGTCCCTCTCATAACTTTCTCCTCCCCCTGGCGCTCAGCCTTCCCTTTGAGCACCCGCCTCAACTCCACCATCGCCAAGGTATCGCGAGCACAATACCGCAACAGCGCCTCGCGTATGGTCTCCCGCTCCACCCAGTCGGTTTCAACAAAGACCATCCGATAATACTCTGCCGCTGCATGCCCGCCTTCTTGAATTGCCAAGTCACTATACCCAAGCGATGGCACCACTGCCGGCAAGACCGATTTGATCGAATAGGATCCGTTAAAAGCAGGATGGTAGTAATGGTCTTTGATCACGGGCAGCAGATCCCACAGCCGTTTCTCGATCTCTCGAAGGGCGGATTTGAACTCAGGAAACGTGTCCGCCAGTTGGCGAATGAGCCCGGCTTCATACGCAGAATATACCAGGATGCTTCCGGAATCACCGACAGACTCGATCAAGGCCTCAGCCCAACGCCGGCGTGGCTCAGATGCCTCGGTGTGAAGAAACTCCTGATGCATGACCTCGCCGGATTCGAGCTCAATATGATTGGACCACTGAACAGGGAGGGCCTGATAGGGTCTGGTGGAGGGAAACCGTGGGACGGCCAACATCACGGTTTCCGCATCGAGATGGTGGATGGGGTACCGGAGAGAACGAAGCAGTGAACCTAATTCCGATGAAACCCATTCCACGTTGTGCTTGACCTTTTGCTGTGCATCCGACAATCGGGCTCCTTCCGGAATCTCGTCGATCGTCGTGACTCCCTGCCGGACCAGCTGACTGACCATCTCTTTCTTCCCCGGCAGGTGATAAATCCAGCGTGGCGGTTTGTCCTTGGTACAATGGGCCCAAAAGGGACATTCATAGGGACTGTGGCAATGCTGATCTGGCTCGATTAGTGGAGCCTGTGCCCCTGACAACATGGCCTTCATGGCAGCCAATCGTTCCGACACCAGCGTTCGTCTGGCCGCCACGGCTTCTGAAACATGTTCGACTGAAAAGAGTGTCTGTAGATCAACCACCCCACCATCGTAACGATAGCCTGTATTGATGTGCATCAGGCAGGTCGCTTCCAGGTTTACTCCGGCACCTTGTACGACCGCGCTCTGAATCGACAAATCATCGAGATGCACATCTTTCACCCTGGTCGATGACTTCACTTCAATCAAACGCCAGGAAGGCGATCCTCCCGAACCGTTCTGGACACGCTCGACAATATCGACGCGAACAAGTACCCCATCGTATTCAAATGCTCCCTCAAAGATAGCGGGAATCGTGGGATCTTGAAGCAACTCTGCTGTCTCCGCGACCGCCGCCTCTCGCTGACGAAAACCCGCTTTGACAAGGACGCCCCCAGGGAAGCACTGTTGCGCCAGGACACCGATCTCCGTACCCATATCCAAGATGGCCTGCATCGACGCATCAGGCGGCGTCGCCAACGCGGGCTGATGAATTTCCAAATAGAGTCGTTTGTGACATTGCAGTCCAGAGAGAAACTTGGACTTTGACAGTCGCGGTGCTGCGGCAACCGGAGAGAGCCTGTCCTGAGAATCCACTATCAGTTTTCTATCCATGCTGTGATCGGTGATTTCTCACATGGTCTACGAAGAAACTCTGCTAGGATAGCGCCCCATGGGTAACGGTGTCACTCAAATCAGACGGGCCGTGATGACTTTAGCCCTTCCCGTCACGCTGACCACGCTGCTCCAGCGGGCAGAAGGGATTGTCGCCGTCTTTTTAGTCGGCGGACTCGGTGCCACATCCATCGCTGCAGTCGGGCTTGGTCAACTACTGGCGTTCGTCGCCACGACCCTGGTCTCCGGAATCTCCGTTGGCACGAATGTGGTCGTGGCCCAACTCTGGGGAGCACGACGTCGACTGGATGCAGGAGAAGCCGCTCGTCACTTCCTCTGGCTGTCGCTCGGCATCGCAATGCTCTTGGCCGCTCTAGGGATCGCCGGCAATCGATTCGTGATGCAACAGCTTGGTGCGGAATCCGCCGTCATTGAACTCGCCCTTCCCTATTCGACACTCATCTTTCTGATCATCCCCTGTACCATCCTCATTCAAGTCCTGTCCTCGATTCTTCAAGGGACCGGTGACACCAAGACCCCCATGTACGGACTCATCGCCGTCAACCTCCTGCATATCGCCCTGGCCTACCCGCTCATCTATGGGCGGTGGGGCCTTCCAGCATTGGGGTTGAAGGGTGCGGCGCTCGCCGTCGGCCTTGCCGAAGCGGCAGGGGTGGTCTACCTCGTGTTGCAGTGTCGTCCCATCCTCAAGGAATCATCCAGGTTGCGTATGGACCTCATTCGATCCATCTGGGATGTGGGAGCGCCTGTGTCCGGGGAACGCATCGTCCAACAAGCCGGCATCTTTGTCTACACCAAACTCGTGCTCCTCTATGGCACGGTTGCCTATGCCGCGCATCAAGTGGGATTATCAATCGAGTCGTTTTCCTTTCTCCCAGGTTACGGACTGGCCATCGCCGCCGCCACTATGGTCGGGCAGAGTATCGGAGCAGGCAAGTACACCAGAGCGAAGTTGGAAAATTGGGAAGCGAATCGGCTGGCAATCGTCATTATGACCGGGATGGGGCTTCTCTTTTTCTTCGTACCATCTACCCTATTTAGAGCATTCACCACCGACGAAGCAGTAATCGAACTGGGAACGATGTTCCTCAAGATTGTGGCGTTATTGCAAATCCCCTTGGCCCTCACCATGGTCTTGGCTGGATCACTGCGTGGCGCTGGCGACACCCGCTTTATAATGGGCGCCACAATGATCGGCATGTGGGGCGTCCGTGTGCCATTAGCCTTGGTTGCTGCCCTCTGGATGCGCCAGTCGGTCTTCTATATCTGGGCGGCCATGATCGCAGATTGGACCGTGCGAATGGGGCTGCTCCTCTGGCGGTATCAGTCGGAACGATGGAGACAGATACAGGTAATCCGTTAGGATTGCTGATCCAACCGTATGACAGTGCACCGTCTATGAGTCTGTGCACTCAGAAGTCCCGTTGTTTATCCAGAGTTCAAGAATTGGATGTGCGCACCTTGAGTTCAAACTCCAAGTGCAACACTGCCAGCCCGGATGGGCTATTGAGTTGCCATGCACCCGAGATCGTACTGACACTTGACTGTGCAAGAACGTGAGACCTTGAGTCTAGGCCTGCCTCACGACTAGTCGCTTCGCGCGATGGCCCGGATCTTGGGACGGCCCCCCAGCACCCGGAGTCATGAGGTGACTCGGAATACGACCCGAAGGCGTCCGTATCGCGCCTGGACAGATTGCTGGGCGTCTCCGCCGCCTGTATCCTGATAATATGGGCAAACACCTCTCGACCGAAACCATCTATGCTGGCCTGTATATGTTGCCACAAGGTGCGTTACGGACCGAATTACTGGCAGCCTTACGGCAGACGCGCAATACCCGTCGCCCTCGGGCGCGGGGGCAGGACCGACGCGGCCAGCTTCCCACCATAACACCGATTGCCGAGCGTCCCGCCGACGTGTCCACTCGGGCGATACCGGGGCACTGGGAAGGCGACCTGCTCAAGGGGTACCGCAATGGTTCAGCGGTGGGCACCCTCATGGGGCGGACGACCCGCCTGGTCCTGCTGGCGCGCATGGACAGAACGGATGCCGTGAGTACGTACCAGAGATTCAGCAACAAGCTCAGACATGTACCCGCCCCACTGCAGAAAATGCTGACCTGTGATCGGGGCAAAGAGATGGCGAAGTTTGAGCGGTTGGCGCATCTCCCCTCGGTCCAAGTATTCTTTCCCGATCCGCACAGCTCCTGGCAACGCGGAACCAACGAGAATGCCAATGGCTCGCTGCGCCAATACTTGCCCAAGGGAATCGATCTCTCGACATACAACCAGCGGGAGTTGAATATAATCGCCCATCGGCTCAACACGCGCCCGCGGAAATGTCTCAGCTTTGCTGACGCCTCTGGAGGTCTATACGCAATTGCGCCATCAGTCACCCATTGCACTTGGAGCTTGAACCCGCCAAGAATAAACACATCGGCTCGTCCATTGACGACCTCATGAAAGAGGAAGGCTGGTACGAGGAAGCTGACGAAAAAGTAATCATGGAAGTCATCGCCTGGCAGCTTTCACAGGCTATGGAGAAAAAGCGTATCTCTAAATACACCATGGCAACACGGCTTAAGACCAGCCGAACGCAGGTGAACCGCATCTTGAATGCGAAATCAGACGTGACCTTGTCCAGCTTGCAACGTGCCGCCACCCTTATCGACAGACGCTTGAAGATCGAGCTTGTGTAAATTCAAATCGAAATCTTCCATAGCAGCGCCCAAAGACAAAACACCAGTCACCTTTGGCTGTCCAGCGACATATTTTAGGACTCACCGGTAAACTTTTTGTTACTACGAGATGGTGTCGTAGTCCTGCCGTCACAGGGAGAGCTGGCTATCCTATGAAAACTTCCAGAAAATGACCGTCAATTCTGTGGGTGCTGATCAGTGTCCGTGCGACCCATTCGCTGAGCGGAGACGGCAAGGCGTTTGGTCACTTCTATGGAACCACCATCAACGGTGCACCATCATGCCGTGAGTGGCCTAGCTAAAAAGCACCGAGGTCATTGCGTTACTCACCGGAAGGCACAAAACACGACGCGATCCCATGACGCACACGCGGCAAGACGACCCGGTATTTCAGAGTGGCAGGCAAAGTGGGGTACATCCTGAGGTCTCGGCTTTCCACCTACTTTTCTGCGATTATCTCAATAGCGACTAGTAGCTTACCTGTCAGGAGGCCGAGGGTTTGAATCGATGTACGCACAGAGATGGAATGGAAATCAGGACTAAACATCAGAATCTCTTCCCAAATCATTCATCGCAGCGAGGCGATATCAATCACGAACCGAAACCGCACATCCGCTCTAAGGATTCGTTCATAGGCTTCGTTGACCTGTTCAATTGAGATTGTTTCGACGTCGGATTCAATGCGATGTTCCGCACAGAAGTTCAGCATCTCCTGGGTCTCACGAATCCCACCAATTATAGAGCCTGCGATCCTTCGTCGGTTGAAAATGAGAGGAAGTGCGGCAAGAGGAGTAGGGCGATCCGGAACTCCCACGAGTATCATGGTCCCGTCGGTTTGGAGGAGATTCAGGTACGCATTATAATCAATCGGCGCAGACACCGTGTTGAGAATATAGTGGAAATGCCGTTGGAGCTTCGTGAAGGTCTGCGGATTGGATGTGAGAGCAAAGTGTGTCGCCCCGAGTTTGAAGGCATCGTTCCGCTTTTGCTCCGAAGTACTTAACACGGTCACTTCTGCCCCCAAGGCCTTGGCGATTTTCACCGCCATGTGGCCGAGACCACCTAGTCCCACAACGCCGAGCTTATGATCCTTCCCGATTTCCCAGTGATGGAGGGGCGAGTAGGTTGTGATACCCGCACAGAGCAGTGGAGCCGCCCCAGCCGACGAGAGTGCGCGGGGGATCTTCAACACATAACTCTCATCGACCACGATCTGCGTCGAGTACCCACCTTGAGTAATCCGCCCGGCTTCGTCACGGCTACCATAGGTCATCCGCATGCCAGCTTCGCAATATTGCTCCTCCCCTTGACGACAGGCCTTACAGGTTCGACAGGAGTCCACGAAACAACCAATACCGACTCTATCACCGACTTTGAATTTTCGTGCGTCTGTTCCAACCTGAGCAACCGTTCCCACAATCTCATGGCCCGGCACCATTGGAAACGTTGAGATGCCCCATTCGTTGCGGGTTAAATGAATATCGGTATGGCAAATCCCACAGTGAGATATTGTGATGAGGACATCTTTTGAACCAACATCATGCCGATCGAATGAAAATGGTCGCAACGCCGCTCCAGCGGTCAGCGCTGCATATCCTTTGGTTGAGAGCATAAGAGAATCTCCTTTCACGACAAGATGCGCCCAGCCTTCTGAAAACCGATCAAGGGAGCACTGCCACCATGTGAAACCGGTGAGCAGTGCTCCTCACATCGTGGACGGATCATCACTTGCACAGGCCTATTCCAAGGAACGGAGCACCAACACATCCTATCAGCCCACGATTGATGGCCCCCTGCCATTCACGAACGATCCGCAATCCCAGGGGCGAAGACCAGATTGACCGGCAGCTTTTCAGCTTGTGTGTACGAACTTGCCTTGTTTTCCTTCACCCACCGTTTTTCAGCTACAGACTCAAACGGAGGGGCAAGTTCCCCTTGAAGAGACCATAAATCGACAGGCGTCTCGTCCACAGAAATCTCCCAGTCGTATCCCTTATCCTTTACATAAGGTGCAATAACTTGATCGAGCGTTCTAATCCACCATTCTCTGAGGACTTGGCCGGGCAGGGTTCTGGCTATCTGGTCGATTCTGAATCGAATAAATTTGTCATTTGGTTCGCCACCAACGAAGCAGGACCCCTTGGGTATCTCCTCATAAATAAACACCACATAGAACTTCGGAATGGGAACTTGGGCATACACTTCCGTCACTCGCTTGGCCAAAGCCTTCTTGTCCTCCGCAGTGAAAGCACCAACTGGGTGATAGACTTTCCATAATGGCATGGTGAATTCCTCCTTACTTCAATTAGTGACGTTTACCGTTAATAGAAATTGAGAACTATGTAACTCCGCAACGGAGTCTCTCCCCAAGAGTCCTAACACCTCTTGTCCAATCGCAATCCTCCTTTCTTTAGGAAACCCCGCTCCCGACCTATCCGTGGCCAATAGCTCAGCCGTACCTCTTCGATTCGCCACCTTCTTGAGGGCACATACCCCTATATACGGGCATATGCCCATATATACTTCACATCACACCACTTGTCAACCCCTTTGCAAATGGCCAATGAGTTTATATAATACTGGCACTACAAAACGAGACTGGTGAAACTTGGAATCTCCGATCCAGAACAACAGCGAAACACATTCCAGCTTTCCGCAATCCCCATGCTACTGCGCCGTATTGAGGAAAGCTGCTCGGCGTGTGTCCAATTTCTATGACACGCACCTCAAAGCAAGCGGACTGAAAACCACACAGTTTTCATTACTCGCCCAACTTTCCCGCCTCCAATCTACACCTCCAACCATGAACGAGTTGTCAGAGCACTTGGTCATGGATCGATCAACCCTCGGACATAACCTCAGGCCACTTTTGCGGAGAGGATTGGTTGGATTACAGCCTGATGCAGAGGACGGACGAACACGTCGGGTGATTCTCACTGGAAGAGGTGCCAACAAGTTGGCTGAGGCAAAAAAGCACTGGCTGAAAGCGCAGCAGGCATATGAGGGAGCCGTTGGGAAGGAAGTTGCCGTTGCGCTCCGTAACGCAATGGGTGACCTCACGAAGCTAGACGCCAGTTAGCGAAATTATGGGCATGCCTCCATCGAACAATACAACGAGCTCCGTATATGAGATCAAGGAGATTGCGGTGACTGTTCTTTTCCGTATTTTCCCCCAATTACTCCCGGCATCGAATTCATCAAACCCCACTTAGAGCCCCATCTCCATTCCGATTACGAGCCTATCGTTCCGATCAAATTGTCCAAACAACCCATTGCGATCGCCATAGAACAGGTCAAATCCTGTCCATATTTTTAAGTTATCCCGCAACTCATAACTGATTTTTGGTCGGACGAGTCCATCGCCTTGATTGACGCTCTGCAACCAGAGCACTTCAGTTTCTAATGTTTCATTCAAGAAATGTCGCCTCAGTAGTACGGTACTCGTGGTGTCTAGTGTGTCGCGTACCATGCCGTCGGCGGAATGGAATAACCAACTTTGAAACAGCTGGAGACTCACCAATGTATCCCGAATGCCGGACCAATCCAGCCCCAGGACATAGGCTATTTCCCCGCTCTTGATCACACCATCATCGTCCCCTCGATTCCTGGTCAACACGAATTGATCGGTATTGTAAATTGCTTCCCCGCGCATGGTCAGATTGCCGAAAGCGTTACTCACCGATCCCCCGATGAGATGGTTGCGCTCATAACGAGGGTTCACCGTAACCGTGGTGCCGCTCGGGGCCAGAAGCACCGACTGAAAGAACACAGGGAAATCCGCATAGTGGTAGAGATAGTTCACCGTGAGGTCCCAGCCATGCCAAAACTTTGAAAACCGCATGCCGATGTCGGAATCCATCACGATATTGTTAGGACGTTCAAGCGGCTGAAGGTTCACCGCAACACCAGGAGGCGCTTGGGGAACGACCAGCGGGGAGTGAAAGGCAAACGTGCCACCTGCTTGAGGCAGCCGATGATAGGTGCGATCCGGGATCCAAAGCAATTGCAGATTGCCGCCCCCAACCGGGAATTCGGCATTAAATGTCCACAGCGGAATACGAGAATCGTCGAAGTTATCCAGAATGAACTCCCTGAAGTTTTGTGGATTGACGACGTCGAGCAGTTTCAGACCATCGGCCTTCCCCCAAACAACCTGCTGTTTGCCCAGCGTAAGATGCATCCCCCAGAGTTGCGTCCGCAGGTAGAACTCGCGCAGTTCCATGTCGGTTCGGTCACCGAGTTGGAGACGTCGGGAATTCGGCGCAACCTCCCCTTGGCTCAGTCGACCAGGTTCGAGGTGGTCGAACCCTTCCGTATACAGCCGAGCGATCCCGGTGATACGCGTATCTTCACTCCATCGATATTCCCACTGCGGATCAAGCACCATCTCCATCTTACTGGCACGATCTCGTGCCATCCCATATGCCGCTTCCGATTCAAGCACCGCGCTAAACCGATGATTATTCAACTGACTCGATTTCGTCTCGTCTGGCGTACTCTCGGCAAGGGCGCTGGCGGCGATGAGCCACACCGCCAGCGCCAGGATTCCAACCGTCGTAAATGAATTTGGCATGGGTCCTTAATAGCCGCGTCGCAAGGCATCTTCTGTGAACATTTCATCCTTGACACTTTGCCCATAGGTCACATCTTTGAAGGTAAACACCGTCTTGTGGCCGGTCTTGTGGTTTTCAAGGGATAGTTGATGGGCGGTCCAGATGTCCTGGATCAATTTGATCTCCCTGATCTGGAGAGTCTTCAACGGATTACCCGCCACATCCCAGTACTTGGCTTGACGGACCATCCAGATCTCGGCATCAATCCAGGACTGCACCTTGCTGTAGCCCAATTCCTGCGCTGTTTTTTCATTCACGGGAATCTCTTCCACGAGAAAGCACCGATGCCCATCAATGGTCTCCTCGCCGAGCGTTTTCCACGAGTAATCCTCGATCCCAACCTTGGTTTCCTTGCGAATGTCTTCATACGTAAAGTCCGTGCCAAGGAAGTAGTCCCCGCGGTCAGAGGCGGAAATACGGCGAACTTTTCTGGCGGCGGGCAAGTACAACCATTGATCATCATCTCGATCGGCCTCCGGGTAATCGTAGGTCAAAAATGCCGTATCTTTAATATTCGAGGGACTCAAATAGAAGATGATCGTGCGTTTCTCTTTTCCAAAATACTTTCGGAGGCTCTTTGTTTCTCGGACTCGTTCGGTGCCGCCACGATCGGTCATGGCCATCGTAATGAAACGTGAGACGACCTCTCCTTCGTTACGCGCATTGATGCGTTGAGCAATTTCTTCCCCGGCAAGTAGAGATTCCGCTGCAACGTCGGATACGGCCAAAGGAATCAACAGAAAGAGCACCATAAACAGGTTCTGTATATGTGATCGCATAGCAATTACCTTCCTTCCTTCATGGTAGACACGGATAAGATCGGATTAAGTTGTACGGCCTGAGTTGCTTCCTGATCGGGTGTCTCAAACCCAAGAAAGCGTGGACGAAACACCGTCGCCAGTGCCGGCATCACCGTGATACTGGCGAGAAAGCTCACGGCCATGGCCAGAGCTACCAACGCCCCGAAACGGATCAGTGGCGGCACCGCACTGATCATGAGAGTGCCGAAACCCAGCGTCATAGCCAGGAAGTTGAAAAACAGCGCCCTCCCCGTAGACGGGAAAAAGTGCGCCATCCGTTCCTCAAAGGTGCCCGTACCGGATCGCATGAGCTCACGAATCCGCTGGGTCGTATGCTGGCCAAAATCGATCGCCAGCCCGGTCGCAATGGCCGCAAACATGGAGGTCCCCACAGCCAGCCAGATCCCACCAAACCCCATAATGCCGTACACGAGAAGGACCGAAGCAAACACCGGCACCAGCGTAAAAAGTCCGGCACCAAGTGAACGGAACAGCCAGGAGGCCATGAGCCAGCTGATGACTAAGGCGATACCTTCGCTGACGAAGTGTGTGGAGGCAATGGTCTCTAACCAATGATGGTTGACGTTCACACGCCCGCTCACATGCCCCACGATCTCATTGGTATTGAATTGTTCGAGGAGATACCGTTCAACCTGCTCAATCACTGTCCGGTTGTTCACGTAATGGGACGTGTTGATGCTGGCGCGAATGTTGGCCCGTCGATAGTCGTAGTCAATTTCCTGTTGGAAATCTGTCGGATCGGAGGAGGCGGAGTAGAGCAGGAAGAGTTGCGCCACAAGGTCCCGGTTATCGGGGATGCGATACGCCTCCTTGCGGTTTTCGTTAATCGACCGATTCATCTGCTTCACATAGTCAACCACCGACGTCGTCCCACCAACGCCAGGCAACGTTTCGACAAATCTCTGGAGAGCCTCGATGCGATGCAGTGCATCCGGATTGAACAAGCCCTCAGCGGTTGGGGTCTCCACCACAATATCGAGGTAATTGGTTCCGTCCATCACCTGGTTGATCACTGTGTCTGCGCGATAAATGGGTTCATCATGTTGAAAGTTTTCGATCGTCGCCTCCTCGATGACGAGCCGAAACGCACCGATCGTCCCCAATACGGCAACGATGAGTGTCACGCTGAGAATGAGCCTTGGTCGGCGAATCGCAAAGTTGCCCAATGCCGTCACGAGCTGACCATAGCGATCAATCGTCTGGTCGCCTTTGATCGCAGGGGAAGGCTTGAATGGCACCAGCATCAATGCAGCCGGAATAAAGACTAAGCCATAGGCCCAAGCCCCCATAATTCCGATGGACGCAAAGAGACCAAAATACTGCATCGGCGGCATTCCGCCGGACGCGTAAAGCGAAATGAACCCGACGACGGTGGTGAGAATGGTCATCGTCAGGGGCTTCCAGACGTCCGTCATGGTGCGAACAATCATTTCCTGATGAGTGAGATGCGGATGAGCGCGACCCACTTGATAATAGTGTGTGAGGAGATGGATCGGTTCCGCGACCGCCATTCCAATTAAAATGGAAAGAAGACCGTTGGTAATCACGTAGAATGGGACCCCGCCCGCTGCCATGGTCCCGAAAGCAGCCGCCGCCGTGCCGAGCACGACCAAATTCGGGAGCAGCATCCCGCGCACCGTCCGAAAGGCGATGAAGAGGACAATCGTGATGACGATCGCCACAACAGGATTGATTCGCTTCGCATCGTGGTCAATGTAATTAAAGAGATATCCGGAGACCGCCCCTTCGCCAGCTACATGGAGCTCGACCCCTGGCAGCTGAGGGGCCACTTGAACCAGGCTCATGAATGCCTGATACGTCGCCTCGTTCTTCATCTCGTCAAGAACTTCAGCCGTGACCAAGGTCGCCGTTTCATCACGTGCCACCAGGCTGCCCTGGTAGAGCGGGAAATCAGCGATCGCCGCACGAATCGTATCGGCCTGAATCTGCGTGGCAGGCGGCGGCTGGAAGAATTTCTTCACCTGCATGCCGTCAGCAGTGCCGACAATATTGTTCTCCGTGGCCAGGCTCATCACCCGATCAGGGTCAACGTTGGGAATGGTTTTGACCCGATCGGTCAGCCACTGCACCAATTGCAACGTCTCGGGGTTAAAGACGCCGGTGGCCCCGCGATTAATGATTGCGATCACAAAGGGATCTGATAAGCCAAAGACCTGTTTGACTTGATCTCGATAGACGCGGGCGGGGTTATCCTTCGCAATGAACGAATCAGCCGACGTATCCATGGTCAGCTGCGGGAGAAATGCAGCCAGGCCCACTATCACTATGACTCCCGCTAGAACAAGCGCCTTGGCGTGCCTAGTGACCCACCAGAAAAACTGCTCGGCTCTGCTACGATCTATCGTCTGATTCATTGCCTCCCCTCCCTTATAGTGTATATGCACGTGTTTTTCAAAAATAGTTGCCATTACTTGCTCACGAACCTCAATTCCATGACACGGTAATCTGGGAAATGAACCTTACCTATGCGTGAGATGCTTTAAGGATATGCGCGTCTCAAGTGTCAGTATAAGTTCAATTAGTGTAGCTGCACTATTCATGGCATTATGAACCACCCATCTACCGTGAATTTGTTAGATTGATTGTTTGCTTAACGATCGAATTGCAGACAATTCTTTCATCAGGATCTTGAAACGAGCATGTCCAAGATCCTGAACGACCGTCTGCTGTGCTTTCTTCCAATAGGGCAACGCCTTCATCAGCGCCTCTCGCCCCGCAGTGGTCAACTGAATCGACTTCGTACGCCCATCTTTACCAGGTCCGACTGCAATGAAACCACGAGTTTCTAGTACTCTCAAGTTCCTGGTTAAGGTCGTTCTGTCTACACCAAGGCGATCTGCCGTTTCTGTGATTGGCAACTCACCTGCTAGGTGCGCGACTGTTAACAAGGAAAATTGTGTTCCCTGTATCCCGGAAGGTTCAAGCACAGAGTCATAGAATCGCGTGATTGCACGTGCGGCTTTTCGCACGTTGAAACATGCGCAATCAACACATTCCCCAAATTCTTCTGAGCATTGCGACTTCATAAGAGTGTATGTACACTATTCAGCGACTTGTGTCAAGGGACATTTCGAATAGTACGAGTGATCGCGGGCCGGACCGTGCGGATGGGGATGCTCCTCTGGTGGTATCAGTCGGAACGATGGCGGCAAATTCAGGTCGTCAGATAATGGGCACGCAGGACCGAGTTGCCTTTCGCCAAGCGACCTTGCATGGTCCATCCTCTCTCGATCATTCTTATTCCTTCCTCCCAACACTCCGTTGATCGTCAAACTCCTGTGTGACGATCGAAAAGACCACGCCAGCATACGTGATAATCCCACGTGCATGCGCGAGTACCCTGTAACGAGGGAACCCATACGAACAGATAGATAATCTCTGTCAGGGAGTGAACAAATGGCTGTTCATCATCCAGTGAACGCCGATACTGGCCGCATATCCCAACGCGATCGCCCATGTCCATTTCAGGTGGGCAAAGAAGGTGTAGACACCTCGTGCTTGTCCCATCAGTGCCACGCCGGCAGCAGACCCGATCGAGAGAAGCGATCCTCCAACCCCTGCGGTCAACGTGACCAGAAGCCACTGGCCAAGGTTCATATCCGGATTCATGCTCAAGACGGCAAACATAATCGGGATGTTGTCTATCACGGCTGATAAGATTCCAACGAGGATATTGGCGGCCGTTGCACCTAGACCTTGGTACAGGAGGCTGGACAGAACCGTCAGATAGCCCAGCGCCCCAAGTCCGCCGACACAGAGCATGATGCCGTAAAAAAACATCAGCGTGTCCCATTCCACGCGTTTCATGCTGATGAAAATATTGAACGGTTTGACAGCTGGTTTCCAGAGCGCAGGCCTCTGCCCCGTCTGCTCGTCATCAGACATGGGAATGTCCGTCCATTCGACCAATTCCTTCCGCCGTATCCAATGCCCATAGGATTTGAGAACCCCCAGTCCGGTCATCATGCCGAGAAACGGAGGCATCTCCAGAAAATGATGCATCACCACCGTCCCCGCTATGGTGAGAAGAAACAACAGTACGATGAGGTAGCCGCCATGCTTCACTTCCACCGGTTCCAGGATGGCCGTCGGCTTGTCACGTCCAATTGTCATGGCCATGGCTATTGCCGGCACAAGCCAATTGGTGAGTGAGGGAACAAACAACGCCAGAAACTCTCCGAATTGGATCACGCCTTTTTGCCAGACCATCAGCGTCGTGATATCCCCGAACGGACTAAACGTGCCACCAGCATTGGCGGCCACGACCACATTGATGCACCCCAAGACAATGAAGCGGCTGTTACCTGCACCGATCGCCGTGACCACGGCCCCCATGACCAACGCCGTCGTGAGGTTATCAGCAACCGGCGAGATGGAAAACGCCAGGATGCCGGTGAGCCAAAATATACTGCGCAGTGATAAGCCCAATGAAATAAGCCGGGTCCGCAACGCCTCAAAGAGATTGCGCTCACTCATCGTATTGATGAAGGTCATGGCGGACAGGAGAAAGAGCATCAGCTCAGCATATTCAAGCAGGGTATGCCGCAGAATTTCTGCAGCGGCATGAGCTTGGTGTTGCGTGCCGTATGCCAGCGCCGTGACGATCCAGATTCCCCCCGCTGCCACCAGAACCGGTTTTGATTTACGTAGATGAATCGACTCTTCGACGATCACCAACAGATACGCGGCGACAAACAGGGTGAGCGCCACATAGCCTGTCCAATGGGTAACAAAACTCGTCATCTAGTCCCTCTCAATGTATTGAAGCTTGCAGCGTTGCCCTGCTTAGGCTCTTCCTGTCATTTGGTAGCTTCCTCGGATCTAACGAAGGCACCGAACGTAATTGATGTGGATTTCGTAGGCCGGCCACCGAGCCAGTACGACATCCTTACCATGCGCCTTCACGATCCGAGCCATCCAGAGCCGCTCAACGGCTGTCAGTTTCGGAATGATCTTCGATAAGGCCAGAGGCGGCTCGACCGTGAGCGGTTGAGAATCGTCAGGCTCACTGATTGTCTCATGTTCACGATTTGCATCGTCAAAATCCTGTAGCATGTCTCGCGCACGTTCGTGGCCCCGCATCTTCACAATTTCCGCAGAGACCTTCTTCTGAAAGTCCTCTGCTTCACGGAATGCGCACGCACCAAGAAACGGAGATGTCTGTCCGCTGGGGCATGATATCTCATTGGAATAATTCATCTTCGACATGTTGTTCCTCTACTCTCGACGATGATCTATTTCGCTCCATGCAAGCGACTGGTTTGGCTCGCTGCACGAGGGTGACCATTCATGATCGTCCAATGCCTAAGGCTTGCGGGCAACAGGCGTTCGATCAAGACCGCTGAGGCACACAACGTGATCTATGCTCAATGTCGAGCACAGAGGATTCAGTTGAGCGCCTAAACAAACCTACCGGTGTACGAACGAAGGCTACCCTAGAGGAGGGCGGAAGATGGCGGTTGAAACGATGGGAAGATAAACAAGTTGCTGAAACTCGACAGAAAAAGCACTACGGGTGAGCGCACCAGGCTCCAAAATGACCGGAAGAATCGAGAAGTCTTCAGAAAGCGACTCGATCGGCGAATCCGACGCAAGCAAGGCAAGCAACGTCACTGGTACGCCGAGCATTTGAAAGACCACGCAGAGACACAGGAATGAGACTAGACACGCTATAGCCCATCCTTGCATGGGAAGGAGTACTCCCTCCGGTCTCATTCGCTTCATGCCTGCAAGCTACAGGTTAGCAGGATTAAGAGTCAAGTGACGGAGTTCAGAAACCCTTTCTAGAAAGTAGCTTGCTGACGGCAACTTATTCGCAACCAGAACCTATGTACAGTACAGTCGTCGTTTCAAACGCATGCACTGGATCCTGAGGGAGCGACAGACCCATTTTCAGCAGATCCAGGTCATTCGCTGTAGAACAAGGGGCTGTCACGGGTTCTCCTGTATCCCCATTTTCCCCAGTCCATCCTCGACCACAAACTCAATATCCCCCGTGGGGATGTCATACATCGCACCAACGATCGCAATACGTCGTTCTCGAACCAGGGTATCGAGGGTCCAACTCTGCTGACGGACGGCTTTGACGACACGCAAGACATTTTCCCGAGCGACAGCATCCGCAATCGTTCCAAGGTCAGAGGGGGATAATTCCAGGGCTCTCGAGCCGGCGACTCCCGTTGCAGCCCGCTGAATCTCGCTGACGATCGCATCCAGATGCTGGCATCCTGTCGCGTCGGCAACCCTCAGGTGTGAGCCGAGGAGTTTCACAGCAGCAGAGACCGCCCCGCATCTGGTATGGCCTATCACGATCATGAGTTTCGCACCCGCCACCGCACACCCGTATTCTGCACTCGCCAAGACCTCTCGACTTGTGATGTTGCCCGCCACACGGATACTAAAAATGTCGCCCATGCCGAGGTCGAAGATCAATTCCACAGGGGTACGGGAATCGATGCAACTGAGTGCGACCGCCAACGGATATTGGGCCGCTGCCGTAGCCTGAACCTGGCGACTAAAGTCGCGAGTCAGGCGCCGACCGGTGCGGGCCCGCTCGTGGCCGTCCTTCAGAATCTGCAGGACCTGCTGCGGAGTGATGGCCTGCTGGAGTTCACGAGTCGAATAATCCACATAGTGAATCTGGTCCTCAACGTGATACTCACTCCGAAACCCGACGAGACTCACCTCGACCCCGTGAGCCGGTCCTGTCTGATCCTTAAAGTCTCGAACCAAGTCCAGCACATCCGGATCGATATAGTCCGTGCTTCGCGCATCCAAGAGTACACGACCATTCCTAGGTACGTCATTCAACGCTTTGGCGAGAGCGGCACGATTCAGGAAGCTGACCTGATTCGCAAGCTCAATATGGACGACATCTCCACCAAGATGCTTCTCGACCAACCGATGTACTGGACGACGCATGTTGCTATGAAGAATAAACCCAATGGCCACGATCAACCCAATCACGATGCCGATCAAAAGATCAGTGAACACGATAGCCGTCACGGTTGCCGCGAAGGGAATAAACTGGTATCGGCCCTCGCTCCATATTTGCTTGATGAGAGCGGGACTGGCCAGTTTGATACCGGCCATCAACAAAATGGCCGCGAGACAGGATAACGGAATAGTATTCAACCAGGTCGGAATGAGTGGAACACTGACAAGAAGCAGGATGCCGTGGATGATGGCAGCCAGCTTTGTTTGGCCGCCCGCATTCACATTCACCGAACTCCGGATGATCACAGAGGTGATCGGGAGTCCACCGATCAATCCACACGTCACGTTCCCGATGCCTTGCGCGAACAACTCTTGGTTCGGCGGTGAGGTACGTTGTTGCCGATCAATCCGATCGACAGCTTTGAGATTCAGTAAGGTCTCAAGTGAAGACACAATAGCCAGCGTCATCCCCGCGGTATAGACTGCCGGATTCATCCATTGCGAGAAGTCTGGCCGGGCAAGCAGTCCGAACAACTCAGCAAGGTCGCCCGCCACCGGCACCTGCACCAGATGGCTCGGCTTGATCACCCACGGGTCGCCGAGGTGTTCGAACCACAATCCTCCCCCAATACCGAACAACACCACGGCAACAGGAGCGGGGAAGAGAGACGTCTTCAACGCCTTCCAATTGTCCCAGAGGACGAGCAGTGCCACGGACAGCAGACCCACAACGGCGGCCCCCAGTTGATAATCTCCGAACATGCGGAAGAGTTCGGAAAACGTCGTTTCGAGATCCGGCTGGGAGAAGGACAGGTCTCCTTCCGGGTCGGCGTCATGCCCGACAAGGTGGGGAATCTGTTTAAAGATGATGATCACGCCGATCGCAGCCAGCAACCCTTTGATCACGCTCGAGGGGAAGAATTCAGAAATGAACCCTCCTTTGGAAAGGCCGAGAGCGATTTGAATCATCCCGGCAAGGATCACGGCCATCAGAAAGGCAGAGAAAGAACCGAGCGAGAGAATTTGTGCAGCCACAACGGCCGACAACCCGGCAGCCGGGCCGCTCACACTGGTGTGCGATCCGCTGAACATTCCGACCACAAGACCGCCAACAATCCCGGCTAATAAGCCCGAGACCAACGGAGCGCCGGAAGCCAGCGCGATCCCCAGGCAGAGGGGTAGTGCCACAAAGAACACCACAAGACCTGACTTCGCATCAGCTAGGACAGTCGAAACCATGCTACTCATCCGCGATTCCTGATCCTAATCATCCCCGGAGTAAGCCGTGCCATACGACAATCGCCATCGCCAGGCAGAATACTTCTGACTGGCGATGGAGGAACGGCCTCTTGGATACCTAGAACCGGCCAGCACCTCGGGTAGGAAACTGTTTTCTGACCACGCTCTTCACAGATGTTTCAAGCGGAGCCACCTGCGTGGGACAGCCCTGTGCGCCGTATGTCTCGCCCATATCCTCGGCATCGATCCCCTTTTCATGACTGACCTGCCGAGCCATCCATCCCGTAAAGAATCCTGTTTGCATCTCAAGATCCAGAGTGCCCAGTGCCGTACATTCTCGTGGTCGAATCGTAAACGTGGTCGGCAGCACGGTGTGCCAAATACCTCGTGTGCCTGCCAAACTGATGTCGGTGACGCGATAGGAACCGACTGGTAGGTGCACGGCGAACGGGCCATCGACTGGGAGGTGGCCGATCATCAAACGAGTCCCGGTCGCCTCGTCTTCAACCCACCATTTCATCTCTTTCGGCCAGCTCAGCCCTTCAGATGGGGACTTTCCATCTCGGGTGAGGTGAATCTTCCCCAATAACAGTCCGTGATCTTCATCTGGGATCGCAATCTGCGATGGTGAAAGCGGAACCCTCAGGCTCGCACATCCCATGGCCATACTGCCAATCAGGAGGGCGACTCCCAGGACGAACCCATGATACAGCGTAGTCTTGTTCATGACGGGTTTCCTTTCATTGCTGCGCCTCGGATCGATCGAGTCTGACCGGTTGCTTCACCGAGTCTCTAATCGTAGCCCTGGAGATCGAACACTTGTTTCCTCCAATCAGTTGATCATGATTCGCGCGACTGAATTCTTCCTCATGAAGCACATGCCGAGAAATCCACCCTGTCACAAACCCCACCTGTATCTGGAACATCGAGGTTCCTAGCGAGGTACATTCCCATGGCCGTATCTCAAAGGCCGTTGGAAGCACCCCGTGCCAGGTCCCTTCAGAACTACGGAACCGCATGGTTGTGACACGGTAGGACCCAACCGGAAGTTTCACCGAAAAGGAGCCATCGATAGGAACCTGGACCGTCAGAGATCGTTTGCCATGTGTGACCTCTTCAATCTGCCATTCCATCTCCTTCGAGTGATTGAAATCGTGGACATGTCCTTGCCCATTTCGACTGAAACTCATGGCCACGTGGTTTGTTCCGAGCAGCACACCGTGAAAGTGATCTGCCTGCACTCTCTCGAAAACTGAGCGTGGAAGGACAACGGCAGGAGAACCAACTGACACACCAGTGATCAAGACAAACAAGGCCATGAGAAAAACAGATCGATACACTGAACGTTTCATGGCACCATCCATCTCTGTATCTGCACAAGCATTTCCCCGCATTCAATGAACGATTGACGGCATACCAACATTCGGTTAGTAGCTGTCGTTCTTCAGGGTCGCTGATCGTATTTTCCACACGACGGATTGAACGCTGCATGAAGGCTATGAAACCCGCGCTTCACGCAGAATGTCTCGACGTTGTCGCGTTGAGTGAAAGAGAAGCGGTTAACTGGCAGGGGGATGGAATACAGAGGTAGCCAAGATTGGCAACCGGAGCACGGAATCAGACTCAGTGACTAACGTCAGAAGTCTCGGTCGCTCCGACTCAAGTGACGGAGATACGGTCGTATGATCTTCCGAGACAGGCTCCACCTTCACGAGCGCATCGGAATTCAACAGGTCTATGAGCGTGGCCGGCATTCCCAGCATCTGTACGACCACACAGATGCAGAGTAACAAGACAAAACCTACCACCGCTGTGACGCCGGATGGAAAGCATGATGTCATTCGGTTCATCAGGCTCATAAACTCAATCTAACATCCGAGCGACATGTTGTCACGTACGCGCCTGTGACCATTGTCGTGACCAGTAGTGCTCACCCAATGATACTCCCAATACCCATCGCAATCTATGAAAGGTCTGCTCCTCGCCTATCAACTATCTGGTGAATCCCCCAATAAGCGATTGATGGTCAAACCCCGCACCAAGATTGAAAACACCCCAACGGTATAGATGATGGCGACAAGATTGTTACGAGAGGGACTCGTGGGAGGGAAAGGGCCAGCGCGACGGATATTCCGCCGCGCTGGCCACCCCAGGTCAGGATCGTCACCGTGCGGGCAGTAAACTCCCGGACAAAGCTGAACAGCCTGACCTGGAGCACGATGCTCAGCCACCGCATTGCTCTTGGTCGATTTCTCAACAGGGAATAGCTCGAACCATCTTTCTCCCACTCGTCAATCGGTAATCCATTCTCCCCATTGCGGCTCCATCAGGAAATGACGGTTCAATGGCGATGAAACGGGGTGGCTGATGATCGTGGACCAATGCTCCATGTCCTCAATGCCGCCGATGAATCCGTCTCGACTTCACCTTTTCTTCTTCCACATCAATGATGGTCCCGATCTGGGCATCAATGTGCACCTCCATCACCTGTTTCTCCGGCGTAACAACCTCGACTTCCCAGATCAGCCGGTCGTGCTTCTGCTCTAACTTGGCTTCGACCACGGCACCTGATACTTTCTCAGACGCAGTCATGATTGCCTCAACGATCGACACTTTCGCTGAGGCTGCCTTCTCGAATTTATTCGGCTCCGCCGACACGCGGTCGAGCATGGCCATCGTTCCGACTGCCAGGACAAACGCGGCCAGAGTGACTTTTCCGGACAATTCTTTCCACATGACTTCCTCTGTACGCTAGCCGTAGAGTTGAGCTATTGTCGCCATTTTGTTGGATTGCGGCGTACTCGCAACGCTTCTCGGGTCCTCTCAATATAGTCGCGTCGCATGGCATCAAGCTCATTCGGGCGACTCCTCACGAGGTAGCCACAGCCAGAGTCAGGGCCGATGTATACCGAACCCAGCCACGGCGCACGGATAAACACAAAGTTGCCAATCTCCAGTTCAAAGTACTTCGTTTTGAAAAGCATGCGCCTCCACTGCTTTGCGAAACCCGATATCGGCAGGATATTCCGAACTCCCAGAAACGTTCACGCCCTATCGAGACATCAAACTGGTAGATGCCACGTGTGAACGTTTCAGGAAACCGCGTACCGACAATTGATTAGGGTATGAACGAAATCTACGCTTGGGGAGGATGAAAGACTGAAGTCATGAAGAACGGAAAATGACGCGAGGATTGACCCTCCACAGTGAACCGAGACCGATTCGGAGTACCGGGTTCTGGCATGCTCGGAGGAATCGAAAAGTCCTCGGAGAGCGATTCAACCGGCGCATCTGACGTCAGCAGATCAAGCAAGGTGACTGGTACCCCCAGCATTTGGAAGACTACGCAAAGACAGACGAGGAGGATCAGAATGACCTCACCTGTGCACGAAGGAAACAAACGAATCGTACTTTCCCCAATGTGACTCATCAGACGCAATATACTCTGACGCTGCCTCGATGAGCAACCGAATAGAAATCGTTCCCGTGAAATCAGACAATATAGAACCGTGCTGCGGAACGCTAACGCTGCTTCAAGTACCGGAAGAACTCAGAGTCTGGGCTCATGACCAGCGTGGAGCCGTCCTTGAACGCGCTCTTGTAGGCTTCCATTGAGCGGGTGAACTCGAAGAACTTCAGGTCCTGGCGGTAGGCGTCCGCGTAGATGCGAAACGCCTTCGCGTCGCCGCCTCCCCGAAGCTCCTCCGACTCTTTATAGGCTTGGGCGAGGATAATCTCTCGGTCTTTCTCCGCTTCCGATCGAATCTTCTGCGCTTCTTCTGCGCCTTCCGCGCGATATTGTTTCGCCTGGCGCTCCCGTTCTGCCTGCATCCGTGCAAAGACAGCTTTCTCGTTCTGTTCCGGCAAGTCGGCCCGCTTGATCCGCACATCCTGAATCTCGATGCCGTACCCCGCGGCTTTTTCCTTTGCGCGTTCGGTGACGACCCGCATGATATCCGCTCTCGTGCTCGACACGATCTCGAGGAGCTCATGCCGGCCTAATTCCACGCGGAGTTCGGAATAGATGATATCGTGCAGGCGTTGGAGCGCGCCGCGCTGGCTCTGGAAGTTTTGATACACCTTGAGCGGGTCGACGATGCGCCATTTTGCAAAGTTATCCAACAAGAGGGTCTTCTTGTCCGAGGTAATGACGTCCTGGGCGTTCGAATCATAATCCAACAGCCGCTTGTCGAAGTAGGTGACCTCTTGGACGAAGGGGACCTTCATGTAGAGGCCCGGTTCGGTGATGTTCCGAACGGGTTTCCCCAGCTGGACCACGATCGCGGTCTGGATGACGTCCACGACGAAGAGCGGCGAAGCCCCGAGGACAAACAACGCGAGAATCGCGGCCACGACGGTCAGCACCAACCCCTGCTTGGTCATGGCCGAGCTCCTCTCGATTTCAGTGTGGGCGAGGGTTCTGGCCGGGATTCTTCACTCTCCAGCTGCGAGCTGGCCTTTGCCCCACTGGCTGCGGTCAGCTTCGAGCGGCGATCCAACGGGAGATACGGGAGCAGGCGCTCGCCCCCTTTCCCATCGATGATGATCTTCTCCATATTGGGGAGGATTTCCTCCATCGTTTCGATATAAATCCGTTTGCTGATGACATCCTTTGATTGGTTGTACTCTTTGAGGGTCGCCAGAAAGCGATTGGCCTCACCCTGCGCGCGATTGAGGCGAGCCTGGGCAAACCCCTTGGCGCGGTTGACGAGCTCCGCCGCTTCTCCCTTGGCCCTCGGGATGATGTCGTTGCGATACCCTTGCGCCTGGTTGATGAGCTTTTCCCGATCCTCCTTGGCGTTGGTCACGTCTTTGAACGCGGCGGCGACCGCTTCCGGCGGATCGACGTCTTGCAATTGCACGGCGGCAATCTGCACTCCGGAGTGGTACTGATCCAGGATCGTCTGTAACAGCGTCATCGTGTCTTGCTGAATCACCGCTTTGCCGGTGGTCAAGGCTTCGTCGATCTTGCTCTTCCCGACCACTTCCCGCATGGAGGCTTCTGCCGCCTTGCCGATGGTCTCATGGATATCCGCGACGTTGAACAGAAACTCTCCGGCTTCTTTGATCTTGTACTGCACGATAAACTCGATTGCCAGGATGTTCATATCGCCGGTCAACATCAGGGCTTCTTGCGGCACCATTTGCTGGCGGCCCTGCTGACTGGTACGGAAGCCGACCTCGACACGAAACAGCTTGGCAACCTTGGGCTGAAGAACGGTTTCAGCGAAGGGGATTTTGAAGTGGGGCCCTGGCTCGACGGTGCGAACCGGCACCCCAAATCGTTTGACGACCCCTTCCTCGTCCGGGGCGACGATAAACACCGATTGCCAAATGAAGAAAATCAGCAAGGCCGTGATGACCACATTGAGCAGTCCCCCGGTAGGTAGACCGCTCTTCCACCCTCCGAACTGCTCAGCAGTGAAGAGCTCCTTCATCTTCGACCGGACTTGCTTGAGAGCCTCCTCAAGCGGGTCTTTATTCCTGCTCCATGGATCGTTGGGGTCCCAGACCATGACATCTTCTCCCATGAGAAAGACTTAGAACATTTCGAATCTAGCCGATCATCCTTTTCGTCATTCCCGAATAAACCTGGTCATGATTCTTCACCGTGATCGAGAAACTCATTGTAACAGCCACGGTGCCAAACAAGGCAGACAGTGTCTTTAGGAGTCCAACCCTTCCTGACCTCCATCACAACATGATCAGAATCAGGATTTGCAGGAAGTCCGCACCCTGTGCAAAGTATGTCAGAAAGACTTTCTAATGGCGTTGCGTGACCATTGCTACTCATTATGTCCTCCGCTTCAGTCTATTCAGAACCCCAATAGTTTACGGCTCTGCCTCTCCAGGCACGGGCATATCTCGTCAGCATTCCAGAACCTTCATGTTCCCCGCTCGTTCGAGACAGAAGACTTATGTCGAAACAGCGATTGGCCGGCGTGACTCACCGACTCCTCATGATCGATTCCTTGCTCCGGCAAGCCTGAGAGCCACGTAATAGGGACTAGAGTTGAATGACGATCAAGGAGCGATGGGATCACGTGGTGCTTCAGAATAGCGATTACCTGCCGAATAAGCTGCACCGTCAAGACATCATCCTTTTCAATAGCATTGGCCGCTCTATGCAATAAGATGGATGCCTGCTTGAGCGAGAGGCTGGGCGTTTCCATTGACTCAGTTCGATTGTGCTTCTTGGTGCTATTCGGAGTCGGCAGACCTTGCAGTGCAGGAGCAGCGTCATCCTGCATGGCGAGAACGACGACAGACACGCCAGAGTTTGTACTGCCCTCACCATCGGTCACAGATTCTGCCTGTAAGAAGAACCATGTGCTTGCAAGAAACAGCGCGAGCATGAGATCTCGGTTATTTCTCAACCTATTCACGACAGAGGTCATTGATAAGCCTCCCTTTGCTAAGTACTCAGATCATTGCTCTGGATGTCATCACACGCAGAGCCATGTTTTCTCACACGCACCATCACCGGTTCATCAGCAAGGACGAATCGGCATTTTTGCATGGATTATTTTCCGCCGAATTGAGACGGTCCCTCTCGTCGGAACCCGACAACTGCGGGTCTAATTTTTTGCGATCATTCTCCAACTTCTGGACTGCCGTACAGTCTGATGGTTGAGTGTGTCCGACAGCTTCTTCAATTTTGAAATCGAGCAACGTCTCCGCTATTCCGGCCTTTTCAGGCTGGATGACCGTACGCTCGTTTGGAGCAAACTCGTACACGGCCCACACACCCGGTCCATTGAGAAATCCGCTCAACACCATCAACAAGACCCTACCGGTAAAAACACTTGTCCTTTTCATGGTTCTTCTAGCTCCTTACATCATGGCCGGACCCCCCTGAGATCAGAGTCCCACATCGATCCTCGCACCACACGCAATGCGTGAGGCGCTGATGCTCACGTGTGAAGGTCTCAGAGATGCAGACCCACAGCTTCGATATGCTATGAAAAATGGAAGACTAGACCTGGGGAGGGTGAAAGACCGATGTTGAGAAGATTGAAATGTGAAACGACGGTTCGAACGCTACATGGAAGCTAAACCGGCTGGGTGTTCCTGGTTTCGGTGTGATTGGAGGAATAGAGAAGTCTTCAGAGAGTGATTCCGCCGGTGTGTCCGACGTAAATAAATCAATCAGCGTCACTGGAGCTCCAAGCATTTGTGACACGACACAGATACAGACAAAGAGGATGAGAACCACGGAGATTCTTTCCTTAGGCAATGAAGAAGAGTCACCTCTGTCAATCCATAACATGGACATAAAGGTCACTATACTCCAGGAGAAACTTGCGGGCAAGTCGAGTTTGGCTCAACACCGACCAAATCAATTCTGAGGAGCCCATAGTCTTCCCTGCAGCTATGAGAAATAGTGGCGGTAATCAACACGCCTGCCCCGATGATGCGAATCAAAGAGAAATTCAGGTCCCTCGCCGATCCGACCAGGCGAAGGCTGCCCCAAAGCAGGTGCCGGCCACTGCAGCTTGGATGAAGGTATCGTCAGCCGGAACAGCAATAGCCCACCACACGATGGCTGCCAGCAACCCTGAGACCCCGCCAAGAGCAATCTTCCCTCCGGCAAGCTTCAGCCAATCTGTACAGGTCACCCAAGCGGTCATATACACCACACCAGCCGCAATGGAGGCCCAGAGATATATGAGATCACGTTTAACAAACCACACTTGGACTGCGCCGGCGAGACCTCCGAGAATGAGGCCCGTGACGGCTCGTTTGATGAAGATCGAATAGTGAAACGTTGGCTCAGACAATTCATCCTCCCCTCTGCAGCCAGTCCCAACCACCCGACAGCGAGCGTTCGAGTGGAGACCGCATCCCAAATCAATACAACCAGACCTGTCCGCCGGAGCGAAGGACGACACCAGACTGCGGTGTCACCTGTTCGATCCCAAAGATCAAGCGACGTTCCGGACGCATCAGGTATAACCGAGCCGACTCCAGCATCGCTCGAGTCCTCTGCGATTCTAGAACCCGTTCTCCCAGAATCTCCTGCCAAGCCGTGCGCCAGTATGACGGCCGCACATGGATGGGATCGAATCCATACCAAACAGGATCAAGTTGGGAAAACTTCGCCCCATAAACCGAGGACAACTTCACCAACCCTTCGTGCACACCTTCGGCTCGGTCGATGACTTGGCTGAGCGTAAGTCGACAAGACGGCACGAGCATCGAACGGAATGCAAGAAATTTGATCTGTGAGAGCCGGTAGACCGCAGCAAGCGGCAATCCCGTCAGCACGATATCCTGTGTCACACGAGCCAGACGACGAAGCGCCTCTTCAGCCCAGCCCAACGTTCGCTCAACCGAGAAGCCGTAGAGAATATCATTCCCAACATCAGTGACAAGTGCCCTGGTCACCATCGGAGGACGCTGCTCCAACTCCGACCAGAGTCCAGACTTGAGGATGCTGGGCAACGTGCGAAAAAGAAATCGGCTCGGTGCTCCGTACGATCGCCCATGACCATGCGCCGCAAGTATTTCAACCTCCGGTCCCCATACTGATCGAGCCGTTGAGACAATCGTCTGGAATCCACGGGTGAGGTTACTGGCGCCAAGCGCCACGATGCGCGCCATCTTCCCTCATCCGAGTCATGAAGTCGGCGGACACGTCGTTTGCCTCGTGTCTCTCCCGGGCCCCTTCGTGATCTCAATCCGCGCAACTCCTTTGACATTGGCGCACAGATCTCCCAATCCCGGAGTGACCAGCCGGAAGGGCCCGCCTTTTGTATCGGGTAAGGCAGCTCCATTCAGTTCGTAAACAAGCACGCCATGCTCTCGCGCCTGCTGCAAGGTGAGACAAGCCGAGTAGCGTCCGTCCGATGCATCGAAGACCACATGATCCGCGTCGATCGCCAGTGCCGGAACATCTAGAAGCCCCTTCAACCGAATCCCCAGCCCCTGTATGCCGGGCATGACGGTGGACACATCGAGCTGATGCTCTGCGGGCAGCGCCGCAAGGGCGGCACGATCGAAGGAGACCGGTTGGACGACAGCCCCCTCGATCCGAACTCGACCGGCGCCGGCCGGTTCTTTTTCCGTCATGGTCTTGATCATGGCCGTCAGGGCTTCATTGACTGGAGTGGGAATCCCAAGCTCCCGCCCCTTCTGAACGATGAAGCCGTTCAGATAGTCGATCTCGGTTCGTCGCCCCGCCTTCCAATCGTCATACATCGACGTATGAATATCGCGGATTTCCTGCGTTGCTTTCACGACTCGTTCCGGCATATCCAGTGGTAACGGGACCTTCATCGCCGCTGAGATTGCCGCAACTTCACCGACGATCTGCCTGATCACGCCCGTCATTTCCGGATGGTCCAGTGCCCTGGCTACATGGTCATCGATGAGCACGGTAATCGGGTTGAAGACACAGTTCCAACACATCTTCTCCCATTTACTCCGTCGAATATCTTTGGATAGGTGACAGGGAATATTCGCCGACGCAAACACATCTCGAATCTTGAGCAGACGGTCACTCTCATAGCCCATGAACTCACCGATCGCGACCGCGCCTTTCTTGTAGTGATCGATCACGCCCGGCTCAGCAATTTTCGAATAGATGTAGGCCACACCACCGACGACACAATCACGTTGGAGTCTTGCCAAGAGCCGGTCTTCCGTATCAATCCCGTTCTGTAGCGTGAGAATCACCGTCTGATCCGTGAGCACCGGCTCGATCTGCGTCAACACTTCATCGAGATCATAGGCTTTCACAGCAAGCATGATGAGATCCGGACGAGGAAGCTCTCGTACATCTGCAGCGGCCTGTGGCCTGACCGTAAAGGTTCCGTCGGCACTGCGGATCGTTAATCCGTTCCGTTTCACAGCTGCTAGCGTCTTGGGCCGCAATAAGAACGACACGTCCGGATTTGTTTTGGCCAATCGTGCCCCGAAAAATCCACCGACCGATCCAGCACCGACCATCAAGATCTGTTTCATGCCTACATCCTCTGGTTGCGAAAAAAACGGAACGTACTATAGCATGCGGGCATGCGGTGACGCAGCCGCTCCGAGGAGACCTGACAGCGTATGGCGCCTAGTTCCGATCTGAGACTTGTGAGACAACGTCTCGCCGCCGCCCGGAACATCACGGTATTGACTGGTGCAGGGATTTCGGCCGACAGTGGTGTGCCGACGTTTCGCGGCGCGGATGGTTTGTGGCGTCAGCACCGGGCGGAAGATCTTGCCACACCGGACGCATTTGCGCGCGACCCGAAACTTGTGTGGGAGTGGTACAACTGGCGGCGCGAGCTGATCGCGACGAAACAGCCGAATGCGGCCCACCGGGCGATTGTCGAATTGGAACGTCGCGCTCCGGCCTTCTGGCTGGCGACACAAAACGTCGATGGATTACATCGAGACGCCGGTTCGCAGAAGCTCTCGGAGATTCACGGCAATATCTGGAAAGTCCGTTGCACCGGCTGCCAGGCGGTGAGCGAAAACCGTGACGTCCCGATTTCCATCTTGCCGTTTTGCCCTCATTGCGGGGCTCTGCTCCGTCCGCATATCGTCTGGTTCGGAGAGTCCCTCTTCGCTGCGGACCTTCAGCAATGCTCCACAGTCCTGAAAAGCTGCGACCTTCTGCTCGTCATCGGCACATCCGGTGTCGTCTATCCAGCCGCCGGTTTCGCCTCTGTCGCAAAAGAAGCCGGTGCATACGTCGTTGAAATCAATCTGGATCCCACACCGCAGTCCTCGTTGGTCGATGTCTCGCTGCAAGGTCGTGCCAAAGACCTGGTCCCACTCCTACTCGATCCGACCTAGCAGGGGGAACAGCTCATCTAGACTCTTGATACGTAGAACATCGCCCTGTTGTTCTTTCCCCTCGCGGTCTATCAAGGCGACGTGCAGTCCGGCCTTCCTTCCACCCTCCACATCCTCTCGCAGACTGTCACCGACATGCAGCGCCTCTTCCGGATCCACGGCATGCTTTTCTAAGGCACTCTGAAAAATCTGTGGGGCCGGTTTCGCCGCTTGGGCCACACTTGAGATCGTAATGGTATCGAAGGCCTCCGCGATGCCGAGTCCCCGCAACACACCAAAGAGCCGGGAGTCAAAATTGGAGATAATCCCCAACTCCAATCCCTGGGCCTTCAGCCGAGTCAACGTCGAGACCGTTTCAGGAAATAACCGCCAGGATCCATGATCCTCAAAGACTCGAAACACATGATCGAAAAACTCGTCGAACCGCTCAAACATGCCGACACGATAAAAGACGTTGTGCACGATATCGAACCACCAGAGTCGTTCACTCTGCTTGAGCCGTACCGGGTCCACCGTAGCAAATATCGGTGGCGGAGCTTCGCGGAACGCTCGGCTAAACGCTTGCGTGATCGCTACCAACGAATCCGGCTTTTGTAAGAATCCGAACTCGATCGCATGCCGGAGATAGATCTCACCGACCGACCCACGCACATGAAAAAGGGTATCGGCTGCATCAAAAAATACGACCCGTATCGAAGAACTCATCGAGATAACTCCCATGCGTCCAAGACATCAATGGAATCAAACGCCGAACGACATCATTAACTCATTCATCTATTTACTGGTTTTCTTGACAAAGCATACCCCCCTTGTTAGCTTCGAAGAAACCCCAAAACGATGGAGCGCATTCCATGGCATCGCCGATTTTTGTGGTAGATAGCAGCCCCGCCGTCAGACGACTGGTCGAACAAATCTCCGCTCCGGAAGGCTTTGAGGTTCGTGGGTTTCAAGATGGCCCAGCTGCGCTTGAAGCCGCTCGACGAAATGCACCGTCCCTGATCATCGCCGACTACCAGTTGGACAACATGACCTTTTCCGGGTTTTGTAAGGAGATCAGCAAACTGGACGCGCTCGCCGAAACCGCTCTCATCTCCTTGGTCAATCCGGCTGATCACCCCGACGAGAACCATCTCCGCACATTGGGTGTCAAAGCGTTCCTCAAGAAACCGTTCCAAACAGAAGAGCTCCTTACCGTACTCAAGGCGCTTCAAGAAAAACAGATGAGTTCCGGAAATAGCACGGGCCTGAAACGGCGCGTCTGGCCACCAACCTCGACCGGGGCCGAATCCGATGATGACACTACTGCCCCTATGTCCGTTCTCACCGGTTTGGAGGAGCCTATGAACCAGCCTGTCAGCGCCGCCGCTACCGTACTGACTCCACCGATCACCCCATCGGCTACCGATGATGTCCTGAGGAGCCTCGTTGACCAACTCATACAGGCCATGACCACACGGAGCGAGCAGAGTCTGGCTGCGTCAGTACCGAAAGTCCTGAATGAACAATGGGGAGCACAGGTACGGCCGCTCGTTCAGAAGGAGCTACAGGTCCAATTGGGAAGCATTCTGTCTCAGGAATATCTCACGACGATTATTCAACCGCTTCTCGCTGAAGCCTTGCCGGCGCTGATCAGGAAAGAACTTGCGACCAGCGAACCGATCGTTCGACAAGCCCTATCGGATCTCTTCAAACTTCCGCTCGCAGCGCCTCTCGCGCAGTTGGTTCGAGAACAGATGCAATCCGTCGTTCATCAGGACTTACCCGCCGTCGTGCGGGAACAGGTAGGAACGATCAATCAGCAGGTGACCGATGCGGTTCACCAGGAAGCGGTGAAGCAAACGCCTCTCGTGGTTGAAACCGCGGTCAAAGCCTCGGTTGGCCTTGCCGTTGAACAGGCTGTTCAGCGCATCGTCCCTGATGTCGCGGAACAGCAGATCAAAGCGGAAATCAAACGACTGATCGAGACAGAAGAAACGTCGCGCTCCGCAAAACTCTAGCTTTTCTTCCCCTTCTTTCCTCGTCGAGCCTTCGCCAAGGCTTTTACCCGCTTGACATTCTTCCGATGCTTCTTACGCGTCTTCCGATCCTTTTCACGACCTCGTGCCATGGTCCTCCCTACAATAAAGTGGTGATCACTTGGGTGCGCGACTGTATAGCATATGCCACCCCTGGCTACAAGCTGAGACTCACACCATGTTCTCCGCCGCACAGACATGCTAAGATGCCGCCCGCACACTTGGACTGAACACCTATGGCTGCATCTCAGCTCGAAAAAACCTACGACCCGAATGCCGTTGAAAGACGATGGTCGCAGGAATGGCTCACGCGCCGCTATTTCCACACCTCGCCGGAGCAGTCGGGTCAGCCCTATTGCATTGTCATCCCCCCGCCGAATGTCACGGGATCGCTCCATGTCGGTCACGCCCTGAACCATTCCCTGCAAGACATCTTGATCCGCTGGCGCCGCATGCAGGGACGGAACACACTGTGGCTCCCAGGAACCGACCATGCCGGGATCGCCACACAGAACGTCGTCGAGAAACAGCTGATGGCCGAGGGACTTTCCAGAGAAACGCTCGGACGCGAGCAGTTCATCGAGCGCGTCTGGCAGTGGAAAGCGACGTCGGGCAATACCATCGTCAACCAACAGAAGCAGCTCGGTGAATCCTGCGACTGGGACCGCCTCCGGTTTACGATGGACGAAGGATTATCCAAGGCTGTACTCGAAGTATTCGTCCGGCTCCACGAAGACGGCCTGATCTATCGCGGCGAGCGATTGATCAATTGGTGTCCCCGCTGCCTCACCGCATTATCGGATATTGAAGTCGAACACGAGGACACAAAGGGGAAGCTGTATTCCATCGATTACCCGCTGGCGGAGAATCCAACCATTCGTCTCACCGTCGCTACAACCAGACCCGAAACGCTGCTCGGCGATACCGCCGTCGCGGTCCATCCGGATGATGAGCGGTTCAAGCATCTCATCGGCAAACAAGTCCGCCTCCCCCTTACGAATCGAACGATCCCCATCGTGGGAGATGGGCTCCTCGTCGATCGTGAATTCGGAACCGGGGCCGTCAAGATCACCCCGGCGCACGACTTCAACGACTATGAGGCAGGAGAACGGCATGCGCTCCCGCGACTCGCGATCCTCGACCATCACGCGCTGCTCGATGCGGCCGGCATGCACCCAGCCGGCGTGGATCCCGCCGTCATTGACCAATTGCAGGGCCTGCCCGTCTCAAAAGCCAGGCCTAAAGTTGAGGCACTGCTGAAAGAACGTGGACATCTGATCAAGGTCGAAGATCATAAAATGGCCGTGGGAAAGTGTTACCGGTGCAAGACTGTGGTCGAGCCCTCTCTGTCTCCGCAGTGGTTCGTCAAGATCAAACCGTTGGCTGAACCGGCCATCACAGCGGTCGAAGAAGGGTGTATCCGCATCATTCCGGAGGGCTGGACCAATAATTATCTCGGCTGGATGCGTGACATTAAGGACTGGTGCATCTCCCGTCAAATCTGGTGGGGCCACCAAATTCCAGCCTGGTATTGTTTGTCGTGCAACGTCAAACAGGTAATCAGAACTGAGAGCCGAACAGCGGTCTTGTCGGGAGCCTCGCCCATCGTCTCCAGGACTACACCGGCGACGTGCCCGTCGTGCGGCGGGACTGATCTCTATCGAGACCCCGATGTTCTTGATACGTGGTTTTCTTCCGCACTCTGGCCGTTTTCAACCTTGGGATGGCCCGATCACACACAGGAACTCAAGACCTATTACCCCACAGCGACGCTGGTCACCGGTCTCGACATCTTGTTCTTCTGGGTCGCGCGCATGATTATGATGGGACTCAAATTCATGGGAGAGGTCCCCTTTAAAGACGTCTACATCCATGCACTCGTCCGCGACGCCGAAGGCAAGAAAATGAGCAAGTCGAAGGGAAACGTCATCGATCCACTTCATGTCATGAATGAGTTCGGTACCGACGCACTCCGATTTACGTTGGCCTCGATGGCCTCGCCGGGCCGTGACGTGAAATTGGCGGAAGAGCGGATTGAGGGGTATCGCAATTTCGCCAATAAAATTTGGAATGTCGCGCGATTTGCGTTGATGTATCTTGACGGACCACGCGTCGCCCTTCCGCCGGCGCAACGAACGTTCCCCGACCGATGGATTCTGAGCCGACTTGCCCATACGATCCGAGTCGTCACGACGGAGTTGGAGTCCTACCGATTTGACCGGGCCGCAACGGCACTCTATCAATTCTTCTGGCACGAGTACTGTGACTGGTATGTGGAATTGATCAAGCCGGTCCTCCAAAGTCCCGAGCACCCGGATGGTGCCGGCACACGCCACACGCTCGTGGAGACGCTGGAAACCACCATGCGATTACTCCACCCCTTCATGCCGTTCCTCACGGAAGAGATTTGGCAAACGCTCCCCCATCAGGGTGAGAGTATTGTCGTGCAGACCTATCCGGTTGTCGACCAGGTATGGGGCTCGCCTGAGACTGAACAGAACTTTTTCTTGTTGGAACAGACCGTGGGACTTGCCAGGACCGCCCGAGTTCTCTTGAATTATCCGCCGGGGCAGCAGATCACGTTTCATGCCGGGCACGACGACCCGAGCAGGCAACACCAGCTCAGCCAGTTGCAACCGCATATCACCCATCTGAGTCGTGGTCGCGTCGACATCGGTCGGCCGCATGATTGGCCGACGACCAGATTGCTACGACTCATCACAGAGGGCCTCTCGGTAGGCATTCCCGTCGCGGAAGACGTTGATCTCCAGAAAGCCATCGAGCGTTTGGACAAACAAATCGCGGAAACGGACAAGGAGTTGCAACGCATCGACGGAAAGCTGAAAAACGCGGAGTTCACCTCGAAAGCACCGCCCGACGTGATTGCCGAGCATCACGATCGGCTGCAGACCCTCTCACGTGATCGAGCCTTACTGGCCGATAGCCAACAGCAGCTCCGCACGATGCTCGGAACCTGACCGATGGTCACCCTTCCTGCCGCAGAAATCCGACGAGCCGTGCGCCAGGGGCTCGATGAAGATCTTGCCCAGGGAGACGCCACCACCGCTGCGCTCTTTGCGACTCCGGTACCGGCTCGAGCCACGATCATCGCTCAACAGCCTTTGGTCGTTGCCGGAATGGCCGCAGCGGTTCAGACCTTTCTCATGGTCGATCCTGCCCTACGACTCACCCTCTCCAAGCGAGACGGTGAGCGAGCGAAGAACGGAGAGCTGCTGCTTCAGATCGAAGGAGACGGACGGTCCATCTTACAAGCCGAACGGGTTGCCCTGAACTTTCTTCAACATCTCTCGGGGATTGCCACCGCGACACAGCAATTCTGTCGAGCCGTGCGGGGGTACTCAGTCAGTATCCTGGACACCAGGAAAACACTTCCCGGCTGGCGCAGGCTTCAGAAATGGGCCGTGGCGCTCGGTGGCGGAACCAATCACCGGTACTCCCTGAGCGACGGCATTCTGATCAAGGATAACCACCTCGCCCTTCTTCGACGGCATCGACGGCCGGTGGAAGAGGCCTGTCGACTCGCAGAGCGCCGTCGATCGTCTACACTCCCGATCGTTGTCGAGGTGGAGTCCCTTTCCGAGGTTCGGCAAGCGTTGGCGAGAAAACCCGACGTAATTTTACTGGACAACATGACGCCGGACATGGTCCGACGCGCCGTGGCGCTCATTCACAAGCGGGCCCTGGTGGAAGTATCGGGGGGGATCACGCTGAACAATGTCCGCGCCATGGCAGCGGCCGGTGCTGATCGAATTTCCATCGGAGCCTTGACCCATTCTGCTCCGGCTGCCACGGTCAGCCTCGTCATGACGTCGACTGTACGTGCACGACGCCGGCATCGCTGACCCATGGCGCCCTCTGCTCCGCTCAACATCGAAGCGATTCGCAGTACCCTGGCCACCAGGGCGCTGGGACAGATCCTGTATCTGTACCAGGATCTCCCTTCAACCAATCGAGAAGCCAGTTCGCTTGCGCAACAGGGCGCCGCGCACGGCACAGTGGTGACGGCCGAACAGCAATCAGGCGGCTACGGACGACATGGGCGCGCCTGGTTTTCCCCGCCTGGATTCAACATCTATTGCTCCATCATCGTTCGCGGGAAAAGCCAGACCGGCCCCCTTGCACAATGGTTATCCTGGATACCGCTGGTCACAGCGCTGGCGGTCGCCGAGGCGACCCGGCACATTACTACCGCGCCCCTCGCTCTGAAATGGCCCAATGACCTGCTTCTTCAGGACCGTAAAGTCGGTGGGATTCTCTGCGAAAGCACCATGACAACGACCAACGGCCCGATCGTGATCATTGGAATCGGGCTGAACGTGAACGTCCCGCCTCATTCATTCCCTGAGGATTTACGTCCAATTGCCGCCTCGTTGATCGAAGCCGTCCCGCAACCGATCGATCGGAATCGACTCATCTCGCAACTCTTGTGGGAGCTGGAACAGTGCCTTGACGAGCTGCAGTCCCATGGACCCACCCGACTGCGGCAAGCCTACCTCGCTCGCTGTGCCACAGTAGGCCGTCAGGTGAAGGTCCTGTTCGCCAACGATCAGCAGATCCTTGGCACGGCGGAAGCGCTCTCCGCCGACGGCGCGTTACAAGTACGGCCCCTCTCTGCTTCCCTTCGCGCACAACCGCCCGCTCTCATCGAGGTCCACGCCGCCGATGTGATTCATCTGAGAGAGTAGCGAAAGCTGGCCGCCCGAAGTACAATGCATTCCATGCTGCTCGCGATCGATATCGGCAATACCAACGTCGTCGCAGGAGTCTTTGAGGGGCCGACGCTCCTGAGCCATTGGCGATTGGCAACCGACCCCAAGAAGACGGCCGATGAGTACGGGGTTCTCTGCCTCAGTCTGATGGCCAGAAGCGGCCGAGTCCCTGACCATATCACCGGTGCCATCATTTCCAGTGTCGTGCCTGCACTCACGGAGACGTTTGAATCGATGGTTGCAACGTCCTTTGGCTGCACCCCCATCACCGTCTCATCCGATCTTGAGACCGGGCTCACCCTGAAGTATCTGAACCCGAAAGAGATCGGAAGCGATCGCGTTGTCAATGCGGCTGCCGCGTACGAGAAGTTCCGTCGCGATCTCATCATCGTTGATTTCGGTACTGCGACGACCTTCTGCGCCGTCAGCGGAACAGGTGACTACCTCGGCGGGGTGATTGCACCGGGCTTGGGGATTTCAGCTGAAGCCCTGTTTAGCCGAGCAGCCAAACTCAGCAAGGTAGAACTTGCCCGCCCCAAAACCGTGATCGGCACCGATACCGCCAGCAGCATTCAGTCGGGGCTCATTTTTGGGTATGCCGGTCTCGTGGATACTCTTATTCAACGAATCGAAGCCGAGATGGGGCATGCCTCGTTTGTGATCGCGACCGGTGGATTGGCTCAGATCATCGCAGCAGAGGCGCGATCCATTCAGCACATCGAACCGTTCTTGACCCTCCAAGGACTCGAACTACTGTATCGCCGGGCCTCCGGGACTTATCCCACCCATTGAGCGTAAGGATTCCATCGCCCGTCTCATTTTATTTTCCGATGACCCGTTGACTTCCTTCCTCTTATGGATATCTCCACCGCTGTACAGGTATCCATATGACTGAAGACCACGCACAAGAAAAAACAAACGCTAATACAATTGAGAACTTAGAGGAGGGTCCTCCCGAGACAGCGACCGCCTCTTCTTCGGCGCAAGACGAGCTGGCCGCCAAGGTTGAGGAGTGCACCGCGCTCAATGAGAAATACCTCCGGCTGGCAGCAGAATTTGAAAATTACAAGCGGCTGACGCAGCGTGATCAGCGCGAACAGATTCGGTTCGGCAATGAACAGCTGCTGAAAGAACTCCTGCCGGTCGTCGATAACTTGGAACGAGCGATCAAGGCGGCTCACACGAACGGAAGCGATTCAGCACTCACTCAGGGCGTCGAACTGACACTCAAGCAATTGTCCGGTGCCTTGGCCAAGTTCGGTGTGCAAGCCATTGAGACGTCCGGGCAAGAATTCGATCCCCACACCCATCAAGCCGTCTCGTACGGGCCATCCACCGAGGTGCCCGCCAATCGGGTCTTAGATGAGTTTCAGAAGGGGTATCGATTGCACGACAGAGTATTGCGGGCAGCCATGGTCAGCGTGTCGTCAGGCCCACCTCAAGCAAGCGAATAGGATGCAACAACGCACTGACCCTGTGTCGTCGTTGTCGAGAAGGAAGGAGTCTACCAATGGGTAAAGTTATCGGTATCGATCTCGGGACCACCAACTCTTGTGTGGCGATTATGAGCGGCGGCGACCCTGTCGTGATCGCCAACGCCGAAGGCAGTCGAACCACTCCTTCCGTCGTTGCCATCACCGATAAGAGTGAACGGCTGGTCGGCCAAATCGCCAAACGTCAAGCCATTACCAATCCGGAGAACACCATTTTCTCAGTCAAGCGACTGATGGGGCGAAAGTTCAAGAGCCGCGAAGTCCAAGAAGCCATGAAGCGACTCCCGTACAAGGTCGTCGAGGCCGACAATGGCGATGCCCATGTGGAGTTGCGCGGCAAGAGCTATAGCCCGCCGGAAGTATCTGCCATGATTCTGCAGAAGATGCGGCAGACGGCGGAAGACTATCTCGGTGAAAAAGTCACCGAGGCCGTGATCACTGTTCCCGCCTATTTTGATGACAGTCAGCGCCAGGCCACCAAAGATGCCGGTCAAATCGCCGGTCTGACCGTCCTGCGCATCATCAATGAACCGACCGCGGCGTCCCTTGCCTACGGCCTGGACAAGAAGAAGGATGAGCGGATCGCCGTGTACGACTTGGGCGGCGGAACCTTCGACGTCTCCGTCCTGGAAATCGGTGAAGGCGTCTTCGAAGTGAAGTCGACCAACGGAGACACCTATCTCGGTGGAGACGACTTCGATCTCCGCGTGATGGATTGGCTGGTCGACGAGTTCAGGAAAGACCAGGGGATCGACTTACGGAAAGACCGGATGGCCCTCCAGCGATTGAAGGAAGCGGCGGAACGGGCCAAAATCGAACTCTCGTCGTCTCAAGAAACAGAAATCAATCTCCCCTTCATTACCGCAGACGCCAGCGGCCCCAAGCATATGGTCACCAAGCTGACGCGGGCCAAACTGGAGCAGCTGGTCGACGATCTCATTCAGCGGACGATCGAGCCCTGCCGAAAAGCCTTATCCGATGCCGGTGTCACGGCCAATGACATCCAAGAAATCGTCTTGGTCGGCGGCATGACCCGTATGCCGAAGGTGATTCAGGTCGTGAAGGATTTCTTCGGAAAAGAGCCGCACCGCGGGGTCAATCCTGATGAAGTCGTGGCCATTGGGGCCGGCATTCAAGGCGGTGTCCTCAAGGGCGAGGTCAAGGACGTGCTGCTCCTCGACGTCACGCCGTTGTCATTGGGCATCGAAACGCTGGGCGGCGTATTTACCAAGTTGATCGAGCGCAACACGACCGTTCCGACCAAGAAGAGCCAAGTCTTCTCGACCGCGGCCGACAACCAAACCGCCGTGACCATTCGCGTCTTTCAAGGCGAACGAGAAATGGCAAATGACAACAAGCTGCTGGGACAATTCGACTTGGTCGGTATTCCATCGGCGCCCCGCGGCATGCCTCAAATTGAAGTCACCTTTGATATCGATGCGAACGGCATCGTCCACGTGTCCGCCAAGGATCTGGCGACGCAGAAAGAGCAGTCCATCAAGATCACAGCCTCCAGCGGCCTGAGCAAAGATGAGGTCGAAAAGCTCGTTCGGGACGCACAGTCGCATACCGAGGACGACAAGAAACGCCGCAAATTGGCGGAAGCCAAAAACCAGGGCGACAATCTGGTCTATCAAACCGAGAAAAATATCACGGAATACGGCGACAAGGTGTCCGCCGATGAAAAAACGAAGATCCAGGACGCCATTGCAACCCTTAAGAAAGCCTTAGAGGGCACCGATGCCGAGGCCATCGAATCCGCGACGCAAACCCTCATGACGGCGTCGCACAAATTGGCCGAAGAAATGTACAAGAAAGCGGCGGCTTCATCCGGTCCACAACCAGGTGCATCGGCAACCGGCGGTACCAGCGAGACAAAACCTGATGAGAAAGTCGTCGACGCAGAATTTGAAGAAGTGGACAAAGACAAAAAATAGCCTAGAATAACGCATCAAGGCGCCCGAGCTCTCGACGCAAACGAGAACCCGGGCGCTCCACCGTTCACTCATAATAGCTGCCGTGTCCAAACGCGATTACTACGAAACTCTCGGTGTCGATCGAAATGTCTCGGACGACGAGCTGAAGAAAGCCTATCGCAAGTTAGCCCGCCAGCACCATCCCGACCTTCATTCAGGCGACCAGCAAAAGAAAACCGCTGAAGAAAAGTTCAAAGAAATCAACGAAGCCTATGAAACTCTGAGCGATCAAGAGAAGCGGAAACGCTACGACATGTTCGGCCATGCCGGATCCCAACAGGGCGGCCCCGGCTTTGACGGATTTGATTTCGGTCGAGGCGGATTCGGTGACGTCTTCAACGATATTTTTGAGGATTTCTTCGGTCAGGCCAGAGCCGGCGGGGGCGGTCGAACCGAGCGCGGCAACGACCTCCAGTACAATCTTGAAATCACGTTTGAAGAGTCTGTCTACGGGAAAGAAGCCAAACTCAAGATTCCGCGTTGGGAACTTTGTACCGAATGTAAAGGCACGGGAGCGAAGTCCGCAGCAGCTATTAAGCCCTGTGCCAGCTGCAAAGGCGCAGGGCAGATTCGCTTTCAGCAAGGGTTTTTTAGCGTCAGCCGCCCCTGTGGACAATGTGAAGGCACCGGACACCTCGTCACGGAACCCTGTGCGACTTGCCAGGGACGTCAACGGGTATACAAAGAGCGTGCAATCGCCGTCCACATTCCAGCCGGCATCGAAACCGGGATGCGGTTACGCCTTTCCAATGAAGGAGAGCACGGTCCCAATGGTGGCCCCCCTGGTGATCTCTACGTCGCCATTACCGTGAAACCCCATCAGATCTTTCAGCGAAAAGGGCTCGACATCGCCTGTGACGTCCCAATCAACCTGGTCACGGCGGTACTCGGCGGGAAGGTCGAAGTGCCGACCCTCAAAGGGGACACCATCATCAAGGTTCCGCCAGGCACTCAACATGACAAAGTCCTCCGCATCAAAGGATTGGGGATTCCCAGTCTCAAGGGAGGGACGACCGGCGACCAGATCTATACGATGAAGATCCAAATTCCCACCAAGCTGACGGCGAGACAAAAAGAACTGCTGATGGAGTACGCCAAAGAGAGCGGGATGTCCATGGAAGCCAATGGCGACGGCTTCTTCGATAAAATGAAGACGTTTTTCGAGTAACCGAGCCCGTCCTTCCTGAATCTCCAGTGCCCCCATGCCTGTATTCTTCGTTTCTCCCGCGTGTGTGACCCTACCCACCATTTCAATGACCGGCGAACTCCTGGCTCACCTCAAGGATAGCCTCCGTGTTGCCATCGGCGAAACTCTCTGGCTCAACAATGGCCAAGGTACCAGATACCACGTAGAAATCAGCGATGTCTCAAAATACGCGATCACCGGACAGATTCTTGACACCATTCAGGAGCCTCTTCACGTTGCCCCTCACCTGATTCTTGGTCAGTCACTGCTCAAAGGTGAGAAAATGGACTGGGTCATTCAAAAGGCCACTGAACTGGGCGTACACGAGATCATACCGATCGAAAGCCGACACAGTGTCGTACAACTCAAAGCTGATCGCCTCGATCATCAACTCACCCGATGGCAACGCATCGCCCTGGAAGCTGCCCAGCAATCAGAACAGTGGCGCATACCGACGATCACCAGGCCTGAATCGTTCACAACACTGCTCTCACGCGACCAGACAACCTCCACGATCCTCATGCTTGCCGAACGTCACGACGGTAAGAGTTTGCAGACCATTCCACTTCCCCAGAATACGAGCAGCTCCGTACTCATCTTGATCGGACCAGAGGGAGGTTGGAGCAAGGAAGAAAGAGAGATCGCCGAGCGGCGAGGAATCGAACCCATGACCCTTGGTCAACAGATCCTTCGGGCGGAAACTGCCGCCATCGCAACCATCGGAATTCTCCAATCGCGCCTGGGCAGACTAGGATAACAGAGCAACTGGTGTAGGAGGACACGATTCGTTCCACATTACAATAACGGCGAGAGCAAGGCTGAGGATGGCCCATGGTGGGGCATCCACAATCCCGCCTTGATCACAACGTGATTGCGCCCTAGAGACAGCCCCATGACCCCGATGCAGAATGATGACATCGAAGCGGTGACGTTTTGGCCAATCGATATACCCACCACGGACCCCTTTGTCGTCGCAACTGGAACGCGAGACGTTGCAGAAAATGTCTTCGTCCGCGTCACTCTCAGAAATGGGCACTGCGGCTATGGGGAAGCAGCACCGTTCCCTGAAGTCGGGGGAGAAGATCGTGCATCCTGCCTCCAAGCCCTCAGACACCTTACCCCTTCACTCATTGGCCGGACGGTTCGTGACTATCGAGAATCAAGTCGTCACCTGGCACAGCAAGCCCCTTCTCAGCCTGCTGCGCGCTGCGGCATCGAAACCGCCTTGCTTGATGCATACTGCCGTACCATGGCTATTCCTTTATGGCGACTCTGGGGTGGTGCTGATGTGCGTTCCCGCATCACCGATATCACGATTCCAATCACCACCCAGGACAAGACCTTGTCCCTTGCCCGCAGCTGGTATCAACGCGGTTTTCGCCTGTTCAAAATGAAAGTCGGAAAAGACGTCGATGCAGATATCCGTCGACTCGAGGCCCTCCACCGGGCGCTGCCCGGCATTTCATTCATCGGCGATGGGAATCAAGGGTTTTCTCGGGCGGAGTGCCTGGCCTTTGCCGATGGCGTTCGGCGATTCGGCGGAACACTAGTCCTGCTTGAGCAACCAGTCGTACGGGACGATCTCGACAGTCTCGTTGCTATTCGGCGAGAAACCGGCATTCCCGTCGCCGCTGATGAATCCGTGCGCTCACTCGAGGATGCGCGGAAGGTTATTACACAAGGTGCGGCGGACTATATTAACATCAAGATCATGAAAACCGGCGTCCTGGAAGCAGTGGAAATCGCATCCTGCACGCTTCAGGCAGGATTGAAGCTGATGGTCGGAGGCATGCTCGAATCACGAATCGCGATGGGTTGTTCTTTTGGTTTGGTCTTGGGTATGAAAGGGTTCGAAGTGTTGGATCTGGATACTCCATTGCTCCTGGCAAGCGATCCCGTGCAAGGTGGCTATTGCTATGACGGCCCCGCACTTCAGCCTTGGCATGAGTCCGGTCTAGGATGCGCGGTGTCCATTCCAGCAGATGCCCACACAACCGGCATAAAAGGCTAACCCCTAGGTGAACGGTAGACATCAGGTCACTTACAGCCTGCGAGCTCTCTCCTGAGCGATCAATCTCAGAATGGGTTGCATTCGATCCGATGATCAATGTGCGCCCGTCTGGAAGAACCCGGTCCCTGTATGTTGAGCGCCGAGAGATCTCTGAGATGAAAAGTTGATTGGGTGATGAAAGACTTGCCCACACCACGATCGGCCGGCAGGGCCTTAAAAGATTGTTGGCCTGTGATTCTGTGTAGCGTCCCAGCAACACGTTTGTAAGCTCCTCTTCGACAGGGCGAACGGATTATGGCAAGCGCTTTTTGGCCTCAATGCGAACGACTGGAACAGCTTCATTACTTAGCTGAGAGAGCAGACCAACCCATTGCTTTCCGACGATCCTAACCCGTATTCTCCTGCTATGAACCTCTCATCGTTGTCGACGGAACAGTTAAAGGAACTGGTCCAGGGACTCGTGGACGATCGGCTTCGCGAGTTGATCGGCGATCCGGATCTCGGGCTCCAGCTCGGCGATTCACTCCGAGCCCGACTCAAGCAGTCACTCGCGAGCAGTGAGCGCCTCTCCGGCGAAGACGTGGCGGAGCGGCTCGGCCTACGGTGGTAGGATACGATGCCCTGGTACCGCCTCGCCTTTAAACCAGGCATTGCTCAAGATCTCGCCACGATTGACCGGCCCATGGCCCAACGGCTGCTCGACAAGTCCAAATGGTTGGCGTCCAATGTCGACAATCTGCGCCATGAAGCGATTGCGGACGACCTTCCAGGACTCTCCAAGTATGCCGTGGGGGAATGGCGGATCTTTTATGCAATCGACCGCGCAGAACAGCTCGTCGACATCCATGCGATCATTCCACGATCAGGACTGAGATAGCGGCTGAACGATGACCACAGCCCGAGCTGGAATAGCGTTCGTGCACGGCACCCAACTGACGCGGTTCTTTGCACCCTGCCCACGTGGACTAGAAGGTGTGCTTGAAGCAGAGCTGCAGAGCCTCGGCGCCCCGTCGGCGACCAAAACCGAAGGCGGTGTCGGCTTTAGCGCACCCTGGTCGACTATGTACTGGATTAATCTCAAGTCGCACATCGCCAGCCGAATTTTATGGGAAGTCGGCCACAGTGCCTACAAAACGGAACAGGATGTCTATCACGCCGCCTCTGCGCTCGCCTGGCCAGAATGGTTCACGCCAGAACAGACAATCAAGGTGAAGGTGAGCGCCCGGCGCTGTCCCCTCCCCAGCCTGGACTTTTTGACCCTCCGCATCAAAGATGCAATCTGCGATAGGTTTGTCGCTGGACGGCACAAGCGACCCAGCGTCGATACGGAACGCCCCAACATTAAGGTCGATGCCTTTCTCGATCAGAACACCGTCACATTTTACCTGGATACCTCCGGAGAGCCACTGTTCAAACGCGGCCATCGGATGGGTCCCGTGGAAGCGCCGCTCAAAGAAAATCTAGCAGCAGGCATCCTGCGTCTTGCTGGCTGGACGCCCCGGGACGTGTTGCTCGATCCCATGTGTGGGAGCGGGACCATTCCTCTCGAAGCCGCCATCATGGCTCGCCAGATCGCGCCAGGTATTTCACGGAGATTTGCCTTCGAACGGCTGCTCGTCCATGACGCAGCACGATGGGACCGACAACGCGAAGCAGCCAGAGCCGAACAAGTCGCCGCCGTCCCATCAGCCATCTATGCCTCTGACCGTGATCCCGCGATGGTAAAGATTGCGCAGCGAACGTTTCAAGGCGCAGGGGTGGCCAACGACATTCAGTTGAAGCAACGCGACATTCTCGATCTCGACGCACCCTCCACACAGGGCATAATGGTCATCAACCCACCCTATGGCGTCCGCCTCAGCCGGCCGGACGAACTGGAATCGTTCTACCCCAAACTGGGCGATTGGCTGAAGCAGCGCTTCGCTGGATGGCGCGCCTACATGCTCACCGGTGATGCCCGAGTGCCGAAGCTGATTGGGCTGACGCCGTCCAAGCGCATTCCCCTTTTCAATGGCGCTCTGGAATGTCGGCTCTATGAGTTTGTGATCGTCCAAGGCGGCGCGAGACGACGCCTTGCTCCGCCAGTCAAGATCTAGCAGGATGCGGGAAAAGACCGCCACCGGCGTTCTCGCATCGCTCAGAGGCTCAACGTACGGCCCAGAGTACGATTCGCCTCTTCGCTCGCTGCGGCCTTGCTGGACGGCCTTTTTGCGCATCCTGCATGAATATTCAACGTCCTCTCACAGCCCAATATCCGTGACGGCGACACGGGTCAAAATAAGTTTTTCCGCAGCCTGCTAGACGGGAGGGCGAACTTCTTCCCAAACAGAGCGGTCAGCGGTCGTTCCTCCGATTCGGTCTGGAAGCGATTGATGTAGAGGATGAAGACGGGAAGAAAGAGAACAGTTAGGTCGCTCCCCAAATACAGCGCCCATCCGACCAAGACGAACAAGAAACCGAGATACATCAGGCCTTTCTAAAAGGGTCGTCTAAAAGGGTCGGGAGTCTTTGTTTAAACAAGGCTAGTGAGAACTTCCTGACCATTTAGAAGTCGTACGAAAAGCCTGTGGACCGACAATCTACAGAAGATCTCCATTCCGATCAGTATCCCCAATTGGGGGAAATCCCTCTTTCCCTGACCTTTACTTTCTATTGAAATCTTTTGCACTACCGTCTTCACATCATTGACCAGCATGGTCAGGTTGAACTTACTCACCTATGACGTCTTGTGCCGAACCAGCTCATCCCACCTCTATCGTTGCTACCGGTCATTCCCCTACCTTTCCTCACCCTATCGCCCAGGGAAGACCACCATGGATTCACTCGGGACTACCAGAGTATCCCCGGGCTTCAATTCAAAGTTATCGGCTATTCCGCTACGGAGCACGATATCGTCATAACTGGCCGTGAATCGCTTCAGCCCCGGAGCAACGTCCGTAAACCGGAAAATGACGATCTGATTTCTCGCCGCCGTCTCCTTAAATCCTCCCGCGATGGTAATGCCCTGCAAGAGCGTCGTTTTGCTCTTCAGTGGATACTTGCCGGGATTCGCCACCTCGCCGAGCAAAAAGATATTGGAGCTATTAACCTCCTTCAAGGTCACAGCCACAACCGGATTCTGGACGTATTCTTTGAGTCGGTTCGTCATTTCTTCAGCCAGTTTGGTGGGCGTTTTCCCCACGGCTACGACGTCACGGATGATCGGCATGGAAAATCGCCCATCCGGACGTACCTGCACTTGTCGCGACAAGTCCGGATTCCTCCAGACGGTAATGTCCAATACGTCTTCGGCACCGATCACATACTCACTGCTGACCGCATTGGAGAGTTTGTCCATCATCGCCTGACTTATCACCTTCTCAGCCTGCAGTACCGTGGTAGACAACATGGGAATATCTGTCGGTGATTTACCGGCATCCGGCTTACTCGCCCCCGATTCGCAAAACCCGGACTCTGCGAATACTGCACCTGTCAGCACAGTCAGTAGAACCCATCGTGAGTATCTCATGAACGTGATCCCTCCTGTCCTAATGTCCGAATGGGGGCACTCTATCTCGCACGTTTCTTATTCACCAGTCATGTCTTAGAAGTAGCGGGGCCGGCTCGACGGCTTCTTGTTCATCAAGCGAAATCACGAGGTTACAAAGACAGACGTTGGCCAGAATCGCTTAGCTGGCGCATCTCCCACACAGATCGTGCACCATCGTGTGGAAATAGTGCGATCGTGCATTTCAACGGATCCGCCATAACCTAGAACTAGACTGTAACATAAGATCCCCTCTCAACCTACCCCCCTTTCATGAAGGGTGATGCGATCCTATACGCGAGTGGTGTACGCGTCTTACTCATGCACGAACTGTCCTCCACTGAACGAACACTCCCCCCCTCACAACGATACCCTTCCCGTAGGCTGAGTCGTAATACCGGTTTGCACGAAGCATGAGGGGACAAGCCTTGATACATCGCCCCCAGACGGAACAAAGCTGGGAAAAGCTTCTCGGTTGTGCTTGCAATAGAGACTGACTGTAGTGGAGCAGACATAAATCTTGCCAATCAGAAACACGTATACAAAGACTCCCGACCCGACCCTATTATTACGACACCTTCTAACGAGAAGCTACGGCAGCACCGTCACAAGATTGACAAGCCGGGTCTCCACATGCCGTCACTATTTTGAATGATGGCAGCATAATATAACTACGTAATAAGCAAGTCACTGACATCTCACGCTTCGACAATTAGGCCCGCTTCTTGCTTGGCTTCATCGACAGCTGTGGACCCAATCAACTCAGGAGGATTCGATGGAATGTCCAAAGTGCAAAGGAACGATGTTGCTGGAGCGATTCTCTGATTTCTTTCTCGTGTTCTATGCCTGGAAATGCCTCAATTGCGGCGCGATCATCGACCGCACCATTTCCAAGAATCGACGAAAGAGTCTTGCGGCCAACGAATCTGAGACCGTTGCCGCACGCTAGAAACAGCTTGTGCTTTTCCTGGTTTTGTTATGGGGTCGGATCTCTTTTCTTGACAACCCCATGATGAGTTGGATACAAGATTCCTTATGCCGCGTCGTCCTCGTCTTGCTGCCGGCAACCTCACCTATCATGTCTTGAACCGACGGGTGGGTCGACTGCCGTTGTTTGAGACTCCGTCGGACTACATCGCCTTTGAGGCCATCCTGGCCGAAGCCCATGCGACGTTCCGCATCCGCATTGCCGCCTATTGCCTCATGCCCAATCACTGGCACCTCCTCCTCTGGCCACGCCAGGATGGAGAACTCTCGGAAATTCTCCGCTGGATCACCGTGACCCATACACAACGCTGGCATGTCCAACATGAAACCGCCGGCACCGGCCCCGTTTATCAAGGCCGCTTCAAGTCCTTTCCCGTTCAGACAGATGAGCACTTTTTGACCGTGGCACGCTATGTGGAACGCAATGCGCTCCGGGCCAAGCTGGTCAGACAGGCGGAAAACTGGCGATGGAGTAGTTTATGGCGACGCAGCCAGGGAGATGCCAAACTGACGACCTGGTTGAGTGACTGGCCGGTCCCTCCCCCGCGCAATTGGATCACTCGGGTCAATCGACCTGACACCGGCGAAGAACTGGAAACCCTTCGAGTGAGCGTACAGCGAGGACGTCCATTCGGCAACGACGCCTGGGTGAACCGGATGGCAAAGCGGTTTGGTATGGAATCGACGCTTCGTCCTCGCGGCAGACCCAAGGGGTCGTAGCCAACAAGGAGCGCTTCCCCGTCTCTGTAGTGCCAACTATGAACGTGCTGTCTGTCAAAGAGATCTAGCAGTGTATTTACACTGCTCTCTGCTGTTTCCAAGAATCGCAATGCCCCGCAGGCCGTTCAGCGACTCAGTTGCAGATGAACGATGGTTCCATTCTCCCCGCTCGCCCACCCCTGTGCAACATCGGGAAAGCTGAGGCCAAATAACGACGCAGGGGCTATCGATTTTCCCTCGCTCCAGGTGAGACCGGCGTCGGTTGTCCGATACAACGTTCCTCGTTCCCCCACGATCCAGCCTTCGCGCCGGCTCGTAAACCGGACCTTCAACAAATCAGTAAGTTTCGTGCACGTATTTCCACAAGGCAGAGTCTGATCCACCCATTTGGCGCCCCCATCTGTCGTTTGAAACAGCGCCCCTGCATTGCCGACTGCCCAACCAGTTGAGGCATCAGTGAAAGAAACGTCGAACAAGGTGACTGCACTCTGCGTGCCTTGTGCGGTCCATGTCACGCCGCCATCAGATGTCGACAGGATCGTTCCCAATGCGCCGACAATGGTCCCTTTCTGTTCATCGAGAAACTGTACGGCATAGAGGGCCGCCATCGTGCCGCTGACCTGCTCGTTCCAATGCTGGCCTCCATCCGTGGTATGAAAGATGGTTCCGCCTCCCCCAACGACCCACCCGATACTGGGAGATGGAAAGGAGACAGCGTAGAGCGGCTGCTGTGTCGCGAGAGACTGCGGAGACCAGGACTCTCCCCCGTTCATCGTGCGGCTGAACCATCCTCCAGCACCGGTCACCCATCCGTTCGACGAGTCGGCAAAAAACACGCTCGTGAGCAAAGCAGTTGTTCCACTGGTCACGCGCTTCCACTTTTTCCCGCCATCAATGGTCTTCAGGATCGTCCCACCAGATCCCACCGCCCAGCCCTGTTGAGGCGCAGGAAAGTGAATACTCAGCAAGGTGGATTTCGTCGGACTCGTCTGGATCGTAAAGGAAAGAGCGGTCTCACTGCTTGCGGCCAGTCGTGGAAGCCCCAGTACCACCAGGAACAACAAGGAGATGATACGCGAGTGGATGCAGACAACGTGCAGTGGAGTCAGCATTATTGACTGGTGCTCGCATCAGGTCTGTTATTCGTCCAATACCCATCGTCAGGAAGCCCCTTCGCCTCGATGGTGAACTGGCCCGCTTCTACTGTCAGCCATTTTTTTGGCGAGCAGCAGGTGCCATCCGGCAAGAGATCCCACGATCCTCGACGGACCACCAGAGGTCCTGTGGCAAGATCATCGAAAAAGTCGCCCTTCTTTCCAATCCCATACAGGTTCCGGTGCGGAACTTTGACCACGATCTCCTGATCCGTCCATGACTGCACCAAAGCTGCAGCGCCATTGAACAGAACTTCCGTGCGGGAGACGTTCGACAACACTGTCGTACCGGCCTCAGGCTCGTTGATCTCAATGTCAGAGCGCCGTTTGTACGCTTTTTGATTTAATCGAAGATCGGCATGTTCTGCGGTCTTCAAGAACGTCCCAAATCCACTTCCCTTAATGGTCACGGTCGCATCCAACCCAGCCGACTTGGGGTCATACGCGTCAACCGTGGGCGTCACCAGCGTGAAGTCTCCTGCCTCAATCGCCATCGCCCCTCGCTCAGCGCAGCAGAGCCCCCCCAGATTCGGTCTGGTGGCACTCCGGTAGATCACCACCTTCCCGCTCTTTGCACTGAATGGCACCCACACATCGATTCGATCGTCGTTCCATCGATAGATGACGGCCGGGACCCCGCCGATCTCCACTCGATTCTGACCCGTATTGAAATCCATGAAGTTGTACGGAGTCGCCCCGCTTTCCGAATAGAACCCAAAATGTTCACCGCTGATCCGGAGCAATGTCCCGATCGGAGCGCTGGAAGGGCTCAGCGTCGTGATGTGAGGAACATGAACCGTAAACTGTGTCAGTACCCGTTCTTGCCCCTGCCGTCGCAACACCAGCGGACCAGACTCGGCATCAAGGGGAACATGGACCACGATCACATCGTCGTTCCATTGGGCGATCGTCGCAGGTTTTCCGGCGATCAGCACACCGTCATCCATCCGCTCTTTCGACTGACCAAATCCTTGGCCGAAGAGCACCACCTTCGTCCCGACGGGCCCACTGACCGGATCGACTCGAATTGACGGCATCAGTTTCAATGGAACGGCATTGCTTTTAACGTACTCGACAGGCGCACAGCAGGATCCGTCAGGAAGCGGATCCGATGAGGCCAACCGAACCACGACCTCGCCGCTCGTCGCATTGGCAGGGACCTCCAGCTCAATAGCGTCATCCTTCCAGCGCCGCGGTCGAACGACCACCCCTCCGACGATCACGTCGTTCACTCCGAACATCGTATTGGGATCGCGAGCGCCGGCGGACAGACCGAAATGCCGGCCCGTAATCTGAATCGTGGCCCCACGCTCGGCTTCAGTCGGTGTCATGTCTTCGATCTGAGGCATGACAATCGTCAACAGCCCGGCAAGCACCTTCTTCTTCCCGATCATCACCTCGATGAATCCACTCGTTGCCTTAAACGGAACTTTGACCTCAATAAGCTCAGGTTCCCATCGTTGCACCAGAGCCGACAGGCCATTGATGATCACTCTGTTGAACGCCGTCGACTTGTACGGGCCGAACCCCTTTCCGTTGAGCGTAACCGTCGCGCCGGGAGTTGCCACGGTGGTCGAGAGTTCAATGACAACCTTGCTCTCGATCGGCTTACTCTTACTCGCTGCATACGTATTATTTGAGGACAAAAACAACAACACGAGGCATGCGGCAAACGCGGCAATTCGTTGCATGGGTGACCTTTCAGACAAGAAACGGGAAGGGCAAAGCCATGATGTGCATCATGCAGGACTTTAACAAGTGGTTTTTTGAAGAGTCAAGGCGGACTAGGAGAGAAGCTGAACGATCAATTCGATTTCCACCGGTGCCTGGCGGGGAAGTTCAGCAGCCCCGACGGCGACACGCGCATGTCGGCCGGCATCACCGAACAGGGATACGAGAAGATCAGAGGCACCATTGAGCACTTGCGGTTGATCGGTAAATCCTTGAGCCGAGGCGATATGGCCGACCATTTTGACAATCTGTTTTACTCGATCAAGCGATCCTGCTGCATGCCGAATAATACTCAAGCCATTCAAGACGGCGACTCGCGAAGCCTCTTTCCCTTGCTCGATCGTCAATCCCTGGCCTAGCTTACCTGTCATGATGAGCTGGCCATCGCGCGACGGCAACACACCAGAAAGAAATAACAGCTCACCGACCCGAACAACCGGCACATAATTCGCCACCGGTTTCGGAGAATCCGGCAGGGTCAATCCCAGCTCTTTCAGTTTCGCTTCATACGACATGCAAATGACTCCGACTGATCTTTCCCGGCTGGCCCCTTACCATTCACTTTTCACTTCTCACTCCGCACTACCCCGACTTCAGCGCATTCAGAAAACTTTCGCCATGAAGCACCCGATCAGCACCCAATGCATCGGCGATCGTCTGCCCCACGTCCGCCGCCGTCACCCTGGTTCCCAAATCGACACCTTGCGCCAGTTTGGGACCGGTGACGCAGAGGGGAACATATTCGCGGGTCAACGTCTTGCCGGGCAATGAACCGTCCCGGCCATGATCACCTGTCACAATGACCATATCGCCGGGGCGTAACTTTTCGAATAACTCCGGCAACCGACGATCAAACTCTTGCAGAGCCGTGGCCATCTGTGTCGGCTCTTCTGACCATTGGTCCACACTGGCAGCCAGGAGCCCGCGCGGAACTTTGTTTAACATGCCGACCACTTCTTCCAAACCTGCAATCCCCGATGCAATCGGAAAGGCTTTTGTAAATCCACGACCGCTGAAGAGATCATAGACTTTCCCGACCCCCATCGCAATCTGACCCGATCGACTCAAGACATCAAACATCGTCACACCGGCCGGCTCATGCACACAGTCCTTTCGTCCAGCGTACGGACGAAGTTGATCATGCCCCCCACTCACCGGCTGCGCGACGACACGAAGGAGTATCCCCGCATCCTTTGCCGCTTTTCGCACTTCGCGGCAGCGATGCTGGAATTCCGATACGGCCATGATGGATTCATGCATGGCCAGGAAACAGGTATTGCCTCCGTCGGCCCAGAGTATGGGCGCTCCCGTCGCCATATGCTCCACGCCATATCGACGGAGCATCGCCGCCATCAGCGCCACCTCTCTGCCGATCGACTTTCTTCCAAATACTTGCTCGATCAAATCCACGATCGACGTTGGCACACCGGAACGGCAAACAGCCGCGCCCTCATGCTGAACCACCCCGCTCATTTCCCAATATCCCACCACGGAATCTTTCCCCGCCGATGCGAAGGCCAGACGCCCGAAGCATCCGTTGGGTTGTCCCATGGCCCGCACACCCTTGATCTGAGCGATATGGCCCAGTCCAAGCATTTCTAAGTTGGGGAGACTGAGTCCCCCAACGGACTCAGCCAGATGGACAAGGGTGTTCGCCTCAGCATCGCCGTAGTCTGCCGCATCCGGCAAGGCTCCGACCCCACATCCATCCATGACGAGGAGGATGACGCGCTTGATCATCGGCTGACTCTACCAATTTCACCAAGAATCAACATAGAGACGTCTGGAACGAGCCAAGAGCACATAGCGGAAGAAGATTCTGGCAACTGGACCGCACAATCCATCGCAGCCAGATGAACAAGGGTGCTCGCCTCAGCATCGCCGTAGTCTACCGCATCCGGCAGGGCTCCGATCCCATGCCAACCCAGTACAAGGAAGATGACGCGCGTGATCCTCGACTCACTCTATCAAATCACCGTGAGTCGACATAGAGACGTATGGAACCATTAAGAAGATCCAAGAGGACGTAGGAGAAGAGGGTCTAGACAACAAGCAGTTTGCTGAAAAACTTGGTTTCAGCTTCGCCCACCGTAGCACGATGATAAAAAGAACTGTGGCACTCTACAGCTCAGACTGCTCAAAAAGGCCGTCCAGCAAAGCCTCAGCGAGCGAAGGGGCGAGGCGTACGCTTCGGTACGTCGAACCTCTGAGTGATGTGAGAACGCCGCTGGAGGACTTTTTCAGCAGTCTGCCAGACCGTGCGATCCACCACGAGAGACCGTTGTACCAGTTTGCGGTAACCCTATCACCTCTGGTCTCCCGATGCGCGCCATTGCTCAAGAATCGTCAGGCCAGCACTCGTGCCGATCCGATCCGCGCCGGCCTCGAGCATCGCGAGCGTCGTCTTCCAATCCCGGATCCCGCCTGAGGCCTTGACCTTGGCCATTCCCGCCACCGTCTCTTTCAGTAAACGCACATCTGCCACAGTCGCTCCGGCAGCACCGAACCCCGTCGAGGTCTTCACATACTCTGCTCCAGCCTCCACGGCAAGATGACAAGCGGCTCGCTTTTCATCCTGAGTCAGATAGCAGGTTTCAAGAATGACCTTGTGCTCGACCCCGGGTGTCGCCTTCACTACTTCAGCAATATCCGTCCGTACAGCGTCATGGTCACCGGATTTCAGTCGGCTGACGTTCAGCACCATATCCAACACCCGGGCTCCACGAGAGACTGCATCGACTGCTTCAGCGACTTTGGTTCTTGTCGTATGCCCGCCCAGCGGAAATCCGATCGGGATCCCAAGCTGAATGTTTGTACCCACGATTGCCGCGGCTGCTTCATCGACGTAACAAGGCGGGACAAATATAACGGTAAACCCATGGGCCTTCGCCTCTTCGCACAGCCGAAGCACATCGTGCTTCGTCGCCTCCGGCCTCAAGACAGTATGATCAATCAATGCAGGAAGATTCCAACGTGACATACGCTACGAGACTCCTTCTTCATGATGGATCGCATGGCTCTTCGGGACCATGAATGTCTGCGAATGCCGTTCTTTTCGAAACGGACGTTTTTGGTACCGTTCCACCGCCTTGTTGTGTTCAACCAAGGTGGCGGAAAATTGATGGGTCCCATCGTTTCGAGATACGAAATACAGGTACGCGGATGGGACAGGATACAGGGCCGCACGGATCGCGTCCGCCCCAGGACTGGCAATCGGACCAGGCGGCAATCCCGCCCACCGATAGGTATTGTAGGGACTGGGATGGGAAAGGTCCTTCTTATGCAGATTCCCGTCGAAATTCGGCAGTCCATAAATGACCGTCGGATCACTCTGGAGCGGAATATTTTTCTTCAATCGATTGTGAAACACAGCTGAAATCTGTGGGCGTTCATTGCCTGCCCCAGTTTCTTTTTCAATCACCGAAGCGAGAGTCAAGACTTGATGGACCGTGAGGTTGATCTCTTTGGCTCGCACTTTCAACTCTTGCGTCATGATATGATCGAACTGTTCCACCATCGCCCTGATCACGTCTTTCGCCGCCGTCGGCTTCGCAAACCGGTAGGTGTCGGGGTAGAGGTAGCCCTCTACCGAGCCTGCCTCAATGCCCAACGTCTTCATAAATGACTTGTCCGATGCCAGTCTGAGAAACTCCTCGCGAGCGGTGATGTGCTGCTCCTCAAGGACATCCGCAATCTGACTCATTGCATAGCCTTCAGGAATTGTGATGGGATGCAAGACCACGCGACCGGCCAAGAACCTCGACAGAATCTCTGCCGGCGGCATCGCGGCATGGAGCGCATATTCTCCCGGATGAATCTTACGGTCCGCCTCCTGGAATTTCCCCAACAGGAGAAACGCCAGTCGACTCCTGATCAATTGCTCCCGTTCAAGGAGGGTCGCAGCTTGGTTGAATGTGGCCCCATCAGGGATGACCACAATCTTCTCAGGAGGATGATCGGCCTCGGACAGGACGGGCGCTTCAGCCCATCGGATCATTAGATAGCCGACCACCCCGACGAGCACGACGAGAGTGACGGCGGTGATGAGGATCCCACGAACCATCATGCGATTGGTCGATCAACGACGACTCTACCCACGCTTCCTCTGTCTCTTGTGCCGAGCGATGTTCCTCGCCAGAGCTCGTGGAAGCCGTGTTGGCTTCGAGATAGCTCTGCAAAAGAATTGCCGCGGCGACACGATCGACGACTCCCTTTCGCTTTTTTCGACTGACATCGGCGGCGATCAAGAGCTCTTCCGCCGATCGAGTCGTCATCCGCTCGTCCCACATGACGATGGGAACCGACAACACCTCACCGAGCCGGTCGACGAACAGATGAACGGCCTGAACCGCCGGTCCTTCTTCACCATTGAGTCGTAACGGAAGTCCGATCACAACTTCTCGGACATCGTGCGCGTTCACCAGCTGTTGAATATGTGCGAAATCTCGATCCAGCGTCCTCCGTTCGAGCGTTTCAAGCGGTTGAGCCGTCCACCCAAGCTCATCGCTGAGCGCTACTCCGATCCGCTTGGTCCCGTAATCGAGGGCTAGGATCCTGGTTGCCATGACAGTTTACCGCTGGAGCACAGTTTCGACCAGGCTAAAAACCTTTTCAAGCGCCGCATCAAGACGTGAGGCATCTTTTCCTCCCGCTTGAGCCATCTCCGGACGGCCACCGCCCGTCCCGCCGACCTCGACCGCCATCGGCTTAATAAGTTCACCCGCCTTGAGGCGACCGATCAGATCTTTGGTCACGACCACGAGCAATGAGACTTTCCCGGCTTCGACTTCCGCACCAAGCGCGATCACACCGCTCTTCATCTTATCCCGCAACTGGTCGGCCAGTGTCCGCATCGCCGTCCCGTCCAATCCATCAGTCCGTTGCACATGAACCGACACACCGGCAATGGTCTTGAGCGTAGAGGCAGCAGCTGCACCCCCGGCCATCTTGAGCTTCACGTCTTCCAGTTCACGCTCCTTGTCTTTGAGCTGTGTCAGCAGCTTCCTCGTTCGTACGACAATCTCCGACTGCCCCACTTTCAGAAGATCAGATAACTGTCGAACCTCAGACTCCAATGTCTTGATCTGGTTGTACGCGCCGCTCCCGGTTTGGGCCTCAAGTCGTCGCACACCGGCCGCCACGCCGGTCTCGGAGAGAATCCGAAAGAGTCCGATCTCACCGGTCTGCCGGCAATGCGTCCCGCCACAGAGCTCTTTACTGAAGGACTCAACCGATACCACACGAACCTGCTCGCCATACTTGTCACCGAAGAATGCCAATGCGCCTTTGGCCACGGCATCCTGAATACTCATCACCTCGGTAGACACCGCCTCGTTCTTTCTGATTTCCTCGTTCACCGTCGATTCAATCTCATCGATATCACGAGAGGACAAGGGCCGGAAATGGGCGAAATCAAACCGAAGCCGATTCGGCCCGACTAATGACCCGTACTGTTTCACATGGGGGCCGAGCAGATCGCGAAGGGCTGCATGGACCAGATGTGTCGCTGTGTGATTGCGCGCCGCATCCTGGCGCGTGGAGGCATTCACCGTCAGATGCAGACGCTCGCCTTCACGGATGCGCCCTTGGCGAACGGTCCCTTTGTGAAGGATCAGCATCGGCGCAGGCCTCGTGGTCTCCGTGATGTCCATCAACCCTTCCGGCCCAGACAAAGTTCCCCGGTCTCCGACTTGCCCTCCGCCTTCGGGATAAAATGGTGTGGCATCAAGCGCCACCTCAACCTCGTCCCCTTCCCTCGCTTCCTTCACCAACTGCTCGCCCTTGAGAATCGCGCGGAGCAGTGCATCACTTTCCAGTCGATCATAGCCGATAAATTGTGTGGCACCGATCCGCTGCGCTAACTCCGCAACGGCCGGACGAGCCGTATCTTGCTCAAACCCGCCGGTTTTCCGCGCGCGAGTCCGCTGTTCCTCTATCGCCGCATCAAACCCCGGCTCATCGATGGTCATGCCCTGTTCGCGACAGGCCTCGGCCATGAGATCCATCGGGAACCCGTAGGTATCGTAGAGTTTGAAGACATCCCCACCAGTCAAAACCGATTGCCCTGCGGCTTGCGTCTTCTCGATCATTTCATTCAAGATCGGCAACCCCTGGTCCAGCGTCGCAATAAACCGCTCCTCTTCCCCGCGGGTGGCTTCGGTAATCGTGTCGGCCGCACGGGTAATTTCCGTATAGGCACCGCCCATCTGGCTCACCACCGATGCGGTCAACTCATGGAGAAACGGTTCCACGATCCCGAGCAGCCGGCCATGCCTGGCCGCCCGACGCAGGATTCTTCGCAACACATACCCACGCCCCTCATTCGACGGCAACACCCCATCGGTCATCAAAAATGTCACGGCGCGCAAATGATCGGCGATCACTCGCATGGAACGATCTGAAACGTCTTTCTTGCCGTACTCCATGCCGGCCCGTTCGGCAATCGCCGTCAGCAACGGGGTAAAGAGATCGCTGTCATAATTGCTATGGACTCCCTGAGCCACCGCGGCCAGCCGTTCCAGCCCCATCCCGGTATCGATACTTGGCTTAGGGAGCGGATGGAGGGCGCCTGACACATCACGGTTGTACTGCATGAAGACCAGATTCCAGATCTCAATGACTCGGTCGCCCTCGCCGTTCGGCCGATCATCGCCTGGAACAACCGCGCCTTGATCGAAATGGATCTCGGAACAGGGGCCGCAGGGACCGGTGTCCGCCATCTGCCAGAAGTTATCCTTCTCATCGCATCGCGCAATGCGGGAGGCTGGCACGCCGATCTTTCTCCACAGCCGATCCGCTGCATCGTCTTCTCGAAAAATCGTCACCCAAAGCCGATCTTTGGTGAGTCCGACTGTGTGCGTCAGAAACTCCCACCCAAACACAATCGCGTCTTCTTTGAAATAATCTCCGAACGAGAAGTTCCCCAACATCTCAAAGAAGGTGTGATGGCGCCTGGTATACCCGACATTCTCAAGATCGTTATGCTTCCCCCCCGCACGCAAACACTTCTGCACCGACACCGCCCGCGTATAGACGCGTGTGTCTTCCCCAAGGAACACCCGCTTGAACTGATTCATCCCGGCATTGGTAAACAGCAAGGTCGGATCGGCTTGCGGCAAAAGCGAGGCGCTCGGCACCGCCTGATGTCCGTGCTCTTCAAAATACCGGATAAAGGCCCGCCGCAGCTCGGTTGCACTATTCGTCTTCATGGACAACATCCTCACTTCTCTTGAACTCTGTCATCATACGATCGATCACCTCGTCACTGAAACCCCGCTGATGGAGGAATCGCGCCATGTGCCCTGAGGCCAATTGCTTCCCCTGGTGGGACATGGCCCGTAAGGCCAGGCGCGCCACGACCTCCTCGCCGTTCCGCTGAAAGACTTCGGTGAGAACCCGCTCAGCTAAGCCATCCGAAATTCCCTTGGCCTGTAATTCCGCCTTGAGCCGTTCTTGGCCCATCGGCTTGGTAGCCAGGCGCTTCTCCACCCATCGCTGGGCATAGGCAAGGTCGTCAAGGTACCGGAGGTCCGTCAGGCTGCAAATGGCCTGTTCAATGTGGGGAGAGGTCACCCCTCGTGACAGGAGAAACCGTTCGACTTGAGCAGCAGTCCGATCTCGCTGCGCCAAAAAACGAACTGCGAGCCGGAACCCCTCATCCTGGCTTGTGGGTGAAGCACGAAGGCGAGCCGGCGCCTTTCGCCCGTCACCGATGCGCCCGCTTTTCCTCACTTCGCGCAACCGGTTTGTCCTCTTTAGTCTCAGCTTTGGTCTCGGCCTTCTTCTCACCTCGTGCGGGAACGCCAGCCACCTCCCGCAGTTTTTGTTCCACCTCGCGAGCGGCGGCGACATTGGTCTTGAGAAACTCTCGAGCCGCGTCGCGTCCCTGACCGATTCGTTCGCCGTTATAGGAATACCAGGCACCGGACTTATCAATGATCTTTTTGTCGACCCCCATATCCACGAGCTCGCCGGTTTTGGAAATCCCCTCGGCAAACATGATGTCGAACTCCGCCTGACGAAACGGCGGTGCCATTTTGTTCTTGACCACCTTCACGCGGACCCGGCTCCCCATCACCTCCTGCCCTTCCTTGATGGATTCAACCCGTCGAATATCCAAGCGGACGGAGGAGTAAAACTTGAGCGCGTTCCCGCCGGTCGTCGTCTCGGGATTGCCGAACATCACACCGAGCTTCATGCGAATTTGATTGATGAAGATGACCGTCGTCAACGATTTCGAGATCGCCCCCGTAAGCTTTCTCAGGGCCTGCGACATCAGCCGTGCCTGAAGCCCCATATGGGCGTCACCCATCTCACCCTCGATCTCGGCACGTGGTGTCAGTGCCGCCACCGAGTCGATGACGATCAGATCGATCGCCCCGCTTCTGACCAACGTTTCGGCGATCTCCAGTGCCTGCTCCCCTGTATCGGGCTGTGACACCAGGAGATCATCGGCCTGCACTCCCAACTTCTTGGCATAGGTCAAGTCCAACGCGTGTTCGGCATCAATAAATGCGGCAACTCCGCCAATCTTCTGCACCTCGGCGATACAATGCAGCGTCATCGTTGTCTTTCCCGACGCCTCCGGGCCGAAGATTTCAATCACCCGTCCGCGCGGAAGCCCGCCGACCCCAAGGGCAATGTCGAGACCGAGCGAACCGGTGGAAATGGCCGGGACATCGACCTTCTCCTCGGCGCCCAGCTTCATAATGGCTCCCTTCCCATATTGCTTCTCGATCTGGGACAGGGCCAAGTCCAGTGCGCGCTTCTTGTCGTCTTTTTCGGACATTCGAATCTCCTCCCAGGGTGAACAGGATATGTCGGGCGATTATACCGAAGCAGGCAGGGGAAACCTAGCCCGATCTCGTCGACAAGAGAGTGATGGGCCAGCCCACGCCGATGCGCAAGAAAGGCGAAATCAATAGCGGGAAACCGCTTGAGGTGATTCATTTATGCGGAGGTATGTGCTGCAGGGACGGCTCATGCACGGCGATGACCAAACCGACAAAAGAGAGTTACGGACCTCCCCTCGCATTCCATTGGACTGCCGTCTCTTCTTTTCACATCATGAAGTGGGAGAGGCGGAGGCGACACTCCTGGATCTTTCCAAAATAGGATGTGCAGCCGAGTCTGAAACCACTGTCCGGACCGACATGAGTCTCGAACTGTGGATCTTCTCGCCAAGCTATAGCTGGCGCATCCACATTGACCATGCTGTCGTTCGGTGGGTCCGTGGGCAGGTCTTCGGAGTGGAATTCCTGAATCTGCGGCCGGTCCAGCGGAAACGCCTGCGCCAGCTGGTTGAGAAAGTCAGAATCCGGTAACCCCTCTTTCCTCTCTCCCGCGTCAGGAGAAGTCGCTCACCGGGAAACTCCACAGCCACAGCTCTTTGGGGTTCTGATCAAAAAAGAACCTGGCCTGAGTCCATCCCGTGGCACCACCTCTCGGCCTTGAATGGAATACCTCTATTCGGTAGGATGACCTTGTCCATGCACGCTCCACTGGACGGTCTTACATCAGCCTGTCCCACTGCTCAAGGCAGACCAAGGGAATTGCCTGCATGCCACATCCAATAGACCAGCCTCTTACCCCCATTCCTCACTGGAAACCTTCGTTCTGGGCGTTCCTCGGACTCGGTATCCTGCTCTTCCTAAGCCTGATCGCCCTTTCGAACGTGCTGGACATCGGAGAACGCCTCAGCCGCCTCCATTGGAGTCTGGAGTACTCGTTCTATACACTGGTCCTCTGTGCCATCTATGGTCTGCTTATCAAACCCGTGCTGTCCGTCATCGGAACGCACTCGCACCCGCTTCAGCGCGTGCTGGTGTCCGATGCCAGCGTGACCCAGAAGGAATACAAAGCCGTTGCCAAACGCTTTCTCCTCAGTGGCGGCCTATCCGCAGAAGTCACGAGGCGATTACAGGAGTCGATGTGGTCCGGTGTTGGGTTGCAGCAGGAAGTCAAAGCCGCACTTGACGAGAAACGTGCCTGTTCAGGCCAGATCGTAAAAAATCATGCGCGGTTGGCGTTCCTGAGCACCGCCGTCATCCAAAACGGGAGTCTTGATGCGCTGATGCTGGCCTATGCCAATCTCAAACTGGTACGTGCGCTCGTCATCCATTACGGCTTTCGTCCGTCGTTTCCTGCTTTGATCACGATGTACGGACAAATCCTCGCCGCAGCTCTGATCGCCGAACGTGTCGAGGACATGCAACTCGAGGATGTGTTCCCACCGTTAAGTGCATCGGTCGGCGGCGGGGTCATGTCGGCCATTCCCGGCATGCATCTGATCGTCCATGCGCTGTTGCAGGGAATGGGCAGCGCGTTCTTGACGTTACGAACCGGCTATCTCACGGAAGAGTATATTCTCCGCGGAGCAGAGGCCTTTGATCGTCGACGCGAACGCCAATCCGCCAATCGCCGTGCGGCAAAAGACCTCCTCGGCGTCGTCCTGGCCACGGCCGCGCAGCTCCCCGCCTCCATGCGCACATTCCTGAAAGCCGCCAACTTCTTCCGCGAACCGGTCCATCAGGCCTAATAGGCGACTGCCCCCCGCTAACGATACATCTTGATAGGGAGCACCTCGCATTTCTCACAAAGTGAGCACTCTCACGGATGGCAATTCCTGAACCGCGTCACATTCAAGCCCGTAGGAACAGCTGCCTGACCCTATTGTGTTACATCTCAGGTGGGACCGGCCTGTACTTCAACTGCACCCCGAACATACGCTCGTTGATATTGCCTCCGGCACCGTGAAACCAGATCCGTCGAGCCACGGCCCCAATGGACCAGAAGAGACTCGACCAGATAGAATATCGCCGTAACGCTTCCGTGAAAGGATTTGATGGACTTCATCTCTCATGGCCTCTGGGGTTCGATTACGTTTGGCCGCAAGAGCCGATGGAGTTTCGGGCTGGCATTCGCCATCGGCATGGCGCCCGATCTTTTTTCATTCGGAGTCCTGTACATCGCAGCCGCGTTCGGCTTCTCGCTGAAGCCCGACTTTAGTCACGGCACTCCTCCGGAATCGACGATTCCGCACTATGTCCATCAACTCTACAATTGCACCCATAGTTTCGTCGTCTTTCTCGTCGTCTTTGTCTTCGTGTGGCTCTTCTTGAAACGACCGGTCTGGGAACTCGGAGCATGGGGACTGCACATCTTGGCCGACGTGCCCTTGCATACGTATGCCTTTTTCCCGACCCCGGTGCTGTGGCCCTTCTCCAACTGGAAATTCGACGGGTGGCAATGGACGACACCTGCCGTCCTCATTCCCAACTTTGTGCTGCTGGTGTTGCTCTACACCTGGTATATCCGGCATCTCTACTTGGCCAACAAGAAAGAACAGACCCGGCAGAAAGCCATTTCCAACTACCCGCTAAAGGAAAGCCCGTAGCGACGCCCTGATCGTCCCTGTCGTCACGATGCAATGAATACATATGAAGAGACCGGGAGTCTTTTCTGATTACGGCTGGACACCCAACAACAAGAAGGATTAGGGTGAGTCATACGCCTACAAGAGGAAGCCCATGCCTGGAATGTTTGGCAAAGATCCGCCGCTCATGCTGATCGCCATCGGAATCGTCATTGTCGCCATTGTGGTGTTCGCTCTGATGACGGCAGGTTATTAGGCCGACCAGCGGCCGCTGCACGATTCTTTTTGATTTCCGCCTGAAAGTACTATGGCCATGCTGTCTCAACAGCAGCATCTACCGTCCCACATCATGTAACCTACCGCTTCAGCTTTGCCTCGCTACGTGACCCACCGCTGCACATCGAAGCAGACACTGGTCAGAAAAGCCGCACCGCCCGCTCACCACTCGTCCGCGCGGTTCTCTCTATTAGCTTGACTCTCCGGCTGGCTCACTTATAAGTTCTCCCGCGAACGATTGACCCATCAAGCAAAGGACCACCCATGCCGACATTGTTCACCCCGCTCCAAGTTGGAGAACTCCTCTTACCCAACCGGATCGTCATGGCTCCCCTCACCCGTGCACGAGCCGGCGCGACACACATCCCCAACGACATGATGGTGGACTACTACTCACAACGTGCGTCGAGCGGCCTCATCATGACGGAATGTACGATGGTCGATGCCCATGCTTGTGCCTTCATGGGTGAAGGTGGCATATACAGCCCTGCACATGTAGCCGGCTGGAAACGGGTGACGGAGGCGGTCCATGCCAAAGGCGGCCGGATCTTCCTGCAGATCTGGCATCCTGGGCGTGCCGCGCACTCGTTGTTGAACGAGGGCGAGCAGCCGGTTTCGAGCAGCGCCAAAGCCATCCGCAATGAGACGACCCACACCCCTCAGGGTGACCAGCCCTATGAAATCCCTCGCGCTCTCCGCACCGAGGAGATCCCACGCTATGTGGCGATGTTCACACTTGCTGCACAGAACGCCAAACAGGCTGGCTTCGACGGGATACAGATCCATGGTGCCCACGGGTATTTGATCGATAACTTTCTCCGCGATGGCGTCAACGCACGCACGGATGCCTATGGCGGCTCAATACCCAACCGGGCTCGGTTTCTATTGGAGATAACCGACAGTGCGATCAGTGTCTGGGGTGCAGAATGTGTCGCGGTGCGAATTTCACCGCTCGTCCCGTTTAATGACATGGTCGACAGCCAACCCGAAGCTCTCGTGACCTATGTGGCGCAGGAATTGAGCCGGAGAAAGATCGCCTTCCTTGAAATCCGACACGAGAATCATGCGCTGCCTGCGGAACAAGCCATCTTGGAAATCGCCCGACGACAGTTCCAGGGCGTCCTCATGAGCAACGGGAGTTACACCCGCGAGAGTGGCGAATCGACACTTGCACGAGGAGCCGCTGACGCCATCGTCTACGGACGTCCCTACATCGCCAATCCGGACCTCGTCGAGCACTTTGCACAACAGGCTCCACTCAATGCGGTAAACTACGATCGCCTGTATGGAGGTGGACCAGACGGCTACAGCGACTATCCCCCCTTGGCCTCCTGACATCCAGCCCGTCCCATTGAGCCTGGTTTGTACATCGACTCGCCTGACGCTCCGCGATGGCAGAGAGGACTGGAAGGAAGCAATCCAGTTAGTTCATAATCCCCTTCCTCTACTCTCACCAATTTGGAGACTGACATGACCTCGCGACAGATCACACTCTGCACCCTCTGTGCCCTGCTGCCGCTGCTCCTGGCCATGCGACCAGTGGATGAAACCCTACTAACAGCCGCCATGGATGGGCAGCTTCCCCAGATCAAGAAACTCGTCGAGGACGGAGCAGATGTCAGCGCGGCCAATGCGCAGGGGACGACCGCCCTGCATGCGGCCGCCTGGAACGGGCATCGCGACGTGGTGACATACTTGCTGCGCAAAGCCGCACCGGTCAATCACGTGACCAGCGACGGAGCCACCCCGCTTTACATTGCGGCACAGAATGGCCATCCGGAGGTGGCCGCCTTGTTACTCAATAACGGAGCCACCGCGAATCTTGCTACCACCACAGGTGTGACGCCGCTTTTCATCGCCGCGCAGAACGGCTATCGAGACATCGTGGCCCTCTTGCTCCGCCATAAGGCCGACGCAAATCAAGCTGCGGAAGACGGTGTGACGCCACTCTTCATCGCGGCACAACGAGGCCAGCACACGGTCGTGGAGCTACTGCTTCAACATGGGACCAACGCGAAGCTGAGCTTGGCTGACGGGTCAACGCCGCTGTTCGTCGCTGCCCAGAATGGCCATCTCCCAACCGTGTCACTGCTCCTCGAACAAGGCGCCGCCGTGAACCAGGCCATGACGGATGGGGCGACACCACTGTTAGTCGCGGCACAAAACGGACATCGCGCCATCGTGGAACTTTTGCTCGAACGTGGTGCGCTTGTGAATCAATCGGTCCAGAACGGTGTGACCCCACTCCACGTTGCCGCGCAAAACGGCCATCGGGAGGTGGTGACGCTGCTGCTGAAAAAGAAAGCCGCCATCAATCAACAGGCACGAAACCGAGCGACGCCGCTCTTCCTTGCCGTGCAAAACAACCACCGGGACGTCGCGACACTCCTTTTAGAAAAAGGCGCCTTGGTCAACCAATCCACGCCTGACGGCGCGACCCCCCTCCACATCGCAACCGCAGCAGGCTATCGCGAGATGGCCGCCCTCCTCTTGAAAAAAGGCGCGGCGATCAACGCGCAGACCGCGGACGGGAAAACCCCCTTGCATCTGGGTGCCTATCATGGCAATCGAGAGCTCGTGACGCTCCTGCTCAAGCATGGAGGAAACAAACGTGCGAAGACACAATCGGGTGAACACCCGCTCGATCTTGCTCGTCAACAAGGCCATCGCACACTCTATGCGATCCTGAAACTGTAGCCCACAGTATTCATGAATGCGTCGACTGCAATCCCCGGCATGCGGCTGCCATACGCTGAAACCGTGTGAAGAGGCTCGGAACTCTCTGTAATCGCACCTCTAGAAACCAAGAGCGAATGAAATGACGTCGGATACACTGAATTGGAAACGAGTCCTCTGGTCTCTTGCACTGCTGTTGATCAGTGGCTGCACCACATCACCGGAAGAGCAACTCCGCCGAGCCGCGGCGGATGGGAATCTGCTCCGAGTGGAGACCTTTCTTGGACAAGGCATCAATACAGAATCAGCCGATGCGCGTGGGATCACCCCGCTCCACCTCGCCGCCAAGTATGGACGGAGACCCGTGGTAGCGCTGCTGCTCGAACGGGGTGCAGCGGCGAATCCCAGAAGCCAGGACGGCATCACGCCGCTTTCCATTGCAGTCCAAGAGGGACAGCGAGAGATGGTGGCGTTGCTCTTAGAGAAAGGTGCGCAGGTGAATGAACAAGTGCAGATCGGTGGCGCAACACTCTTGCACGTCGCAGCCTATCGAGGCGATCAGGAGATCGTCAGCCTTCTCCTTCGACATGGTGCAGATAAGCAGGCCAGAATGACCTCGGGAGAACGCCCGGTCGACTTGGCTCAGCAACAAGGCCACCAGACGCTGATTCCGCTCCTTGAGCCTTAACGTGCACCTGTGGCTTCCAAATCAGACAAGCAGAAGGTTCAGCTCCCTCACGCTACTTCCCACAGCTTCGTATAGACCGGTCCGGTCGGACGAAGTTTGCTCTTCATCAAGACCAGCGGCCCGACGGTGATGACACCGACAGAGAGTGCACGATCACAGGCACCGCTTTGAACGAGCCTCTGCCCGACCTCTCGATCGCCGGTCTTGATCCGTGCCACGGTGAGGTGTGGTGTAAAGGGTTTGTCCTCCGTCACAAAACCGAGAGACCGGCAACAGGATTCGATCTCCCGATGCAATGCCGTCAACTGTTTGGCTACATCACCCTTCAGCCATGGCTCAGATGGGCCGCCCCACAGCACCCGTGGCTGCCGAAGATTGGGGAAGGCCTGGAGCCGATCGATGGGAACCTGAATGGTCGGATGGGATCTCCGGATGGTCGCCATGGCTTCTCGCATCGGCTCGAGTACCTGTTCATCCGTATCGCCGAGAAACCTCAAGGTGAGATGAATGGACGATGGCTGTACCCAGGCGATCCGGACTGATTTTGACGACTCGCCGCCGAGCCGTACTTGCAAATCTTGTTGCACCAATGCGATCTGCTTGCGAAGGTCCTCACTGAGTTCGACGGCGAGAAAAGTGCGAATCATGCTTACCCTCATTATTCATAACGGTTCGTAGTGAAATTGCCTCGGGGAGTTTCAAGTTCCAAGTTTCAGGCTCCACGTTTCCGGACAACCTGAAACATGAAACCTCAAACTTGAAACCCTTGACCGAGACGCTTCACGAACGACGAGCGACGAATGTTGTTATAGCAGAAGCGTTTATGAATAATGCGGGCTACCCTCTCTGGATCAACCACCGACGCAGCATATCCAGTGCCGCTTGCGCAGCGCGTTGTTTAATGACCGAACGATCGCCATGGAACCGGAATTCTTTCGTGAGCGGCTCGCCCGCTCCTCCGTCGAGTCCGATATAGACCAAGCCGACCGGCTTGGTCTCCGTGGCTCCTCCTGGTCCGGCAATGCCCGTGACCGACAAAGCCACCGACACCCCAGCCCGTTCTCGCATCCCCGTCGCCATGGCTTGCGCCACTTCTCGACTGACGGCTCCATGTTGGGCGATGAGGTTTGCCGGTACCCCGAGCATCTCCGTTTTGGCTTGGTTGCTATAACAAATCGCGCCCCGATCGACATAGACAGAGGATCCCGGCACCATGGTGAGCCGATGGCCGATCAACCCGCCGGTGCAGGACTCGGCAACCGCGATCGTGCGGTGCTGTTCAACCAATAATCGCCCGACGACCTCTTCCATCGTGTCCTGTCCTACAGCATAGATCCACTCCGCCAAGCGCCGACGCACCTCTTCGATTTTCGACGTGAGCACGTGCGCCTTGACCGAACGCCGGGCGCTCGTCGTCAACGACACGAGTACCCCATTTGGCGAAGCCAGCAGCCCCAATGCGATCGGTTCCCGCTTGGAAACCACTCCCTGTAATTTGGTATCCACTTCAGCCTCCGGCAATCCCCAGGTCTGAAAGATCACCCGGCTGATGGGGTGAGGCCGTGCGTGCTTCGATTGTTTCAGTCGGTCCACGATCAAGGGGATGACCGTCTCCTGCATCATGGCCCGCATTTCACTCGGTACACCCGGCAGTGTCACGATGTACGTCCCCTTCCAGGGAAGGGCAAATCCTGGTGCAGACCCGACCGGATTGGGCAAGACCATGGCGTTGGCGGGAATCAGCGCTTGTCGCAACTGCCCCCGATTCGGCACTCTTCCCCACTGCGCCAATCGCGCCTTCATGCCCTCAAACGCTTCTTTGCGGCGAGCCAGACGGGAGCCCGTCACCGCTGCAACGGCCTCTCGAGTACAATCATCAACCGTAGGGCCAAGCCCTCCCGTCATGATCACAATGCCGGCCCGTTGCCGGGCGATCATGAGTGCATGCCCAATATCACCCTCATCATCACCAACAATGGATTTAGACCGGACTTCCACACCGATCGCGGCAAGAGCCTCCGCGATGAATAATGAGTTACTATCGGCCCGCCCCCCGACCAGCAACTCCGAACCAATGGCAATGGTTTCGGCTATACACGTACGAGCGGATGAAGTAACCGTGGGCATAGGCCGTGAGGAGTCCCTATTCAATGTGAGCAAAATCAACCACGACACGGACCTCTCCTCCACCGGCCGGAAAGATCGTGATCGTCGTCCTGGCGTTTGAGTCGAAATCATTGTAGCGGAATGTCGCTACAATTTTGGCGAGAAATTTCTGCGACTCAGGCCACGTTGCCCGGCGCTCGGCTTGGCTGTCGGCTCGCACCGTGAACGGCTTGATCGTTCTCCCCTCTTGATCAAGAACCATGTAACTGTTCACGGCAAAATCCGGACGCTCTCCGACGATCGTCGCGCTGACAAGCATGGTGGAGGCCTCGATTACGTGGGCGACATCGGCCGTGCTCGGTTCAAGTCCTCGTAACGCCATATGAGCGGCCAACACCGACAACCCTCCGAGCTTCGTCAGGAGAAAGCCTTCAGGCTGTGCGGGATCGGCATTCCCGAAGCGAGCATACAAGGTTTCGGGCGAGCGTTGCTGCGCCGCGGCTTGTTTTCCCCGATCCAATGCGAGTTGAATGGGGGTCGGCGTCGGACTCACCTCGATCGCAGCCGCAAGGCCGATGAAACTCAGCAGGCCTGTGACAGTCTGTCCAAGTACCGCAGAAGCCAAAACCCCCATCTGCCAGCGGGGCACAGAACGATTTGGCCTTGTCAATCGATGCCTCACGCCTGGTCCTCCGGTTGACAACACGGAAGGGGAAATGCTAAACGAAAGAAAACTACAAAGAGTACTGCCTCTCAATTTACTAAAGGAGCTTTGTAATGTCGACTCCGGAGACCCCCCCTTCTACGCCAACACCACCTCGGCGTCAGTTCGTCAATTTTGCGTTCTACAAAGTGGACCCGGCATGGCGACGGCTCCCAGAGGATGTGCGCACTCAGGGCAAACAGGAGTTCTTGCGTGCGGTCGAAGATTTTAACGGCAAAGTGTTGGTCGTCCCCTATTCCACCGTCGGGATCCGAGGGGATTGTGACTTTATGCTGTGGCGCATCAGCTACGATCTCGATCTGTTTCAGGATATGAGCGCCAAGATGCTGGCCTCCGGCCTTGGGCAGTATCTCTCGACTCCCTACTCGTATTTGGCCATGACCAAGCGATCCATCTATGTCGACAACCATTCACATGCGGGACAGGAAGGGAAGCGGCTGACGGTCGTGCCAGGGAAAAGCAAATACATCTTTGTGTATCCCTTTCTCAAAACACGTGAGTGGTTCCTTCTGACCAAAGCGGCTCGCCAGGGTATGATGGACGAGCATATCGAAGTGGGTCATCGCTTTCCCTCAGTGAAGCTGAACACCACCTATTCGTTTGGATTGGATGATCAGGAATGGGTCGTCGCGTTTGAAAGCGACAAGCCGGAAGATTTCCTTGACTTGGTGATGGCCCTACGGGAGACGGAAGGATCACGATATACCTTGCGGGATACCCCGATCTTCACCTGCGTCCGCAGAAGTCTTAAGGAAACGCTCGATACGCTCGGCGGCTAAGTGCCAGGAATATCCGTATGGACGAGGGCCTTCGGTCACCCGACCGAAGGCCCTTTGTTTTTCAGCGACGATCTCATTACCCTAAGGAAAGTACCCCCGCTCACCCAGCATGAATAGACGTCAGCCCGTAGTTTTGACAGTTCGACGAACCCTATGGTACCTGTACAGACAGCAGGCTCAAGAAAGTGAGTGGCCATGGCTGACACGACTTCCCTCTATGCTCTGCGTTTTCCCGATGGCTCGGTCAGTCTGTATATCGATGAGCAGTATGCCCGGGACAAGGGGATCGATCCTTCCCGCCTTGTCCAGGTGGAAATTCCACGTGAGATGTTCATCAGCGGGACGATCCAGGATGTTCGGGAATATGTCGCACGTCAGCTGGAGCAGGCTTCTCAACAGAAAGCCGGTACGGCATAGCGACATCGCTGCCGGATCAACGGACCACAACAGAACACCGCACTAAAAGGTCATCATCTTTTTTCTGTATCAGCTAACCGGAACACCATGACACCAACACTCGCATCTTCTCCCCTTACGGTTGATATCATTGAGGAGGCGATCGCCAACCTGCCGATTCAGGGACGGATTATCCTCCGACTGCTGCTGTTGCAATATCTCGATGTCACGCAGGACGAAATCCTGTTTATGGTGGCAGATCGACCGGACCCTCGCTGTGTCTCCGGCAAGAAACCCGTCACGACCATGACCCAGGAATCCATCATGGCCATGGTCGACCGCCGGAACGAATACCGCCGACGAGCCAGACTCCGACGAGAGCGAACCTGGTTGCAATGTGTCGCCCTCGAACATCTCATCAAGACGGCCTCCGCATTCGCCGCCCGGGCCTCCGTTCTCCTCACCGATCGAGGCGTCTCATCGGAAACGATCGCGGCGCTCAGCGCACAGGCTCGTTCCGCAGTCCCGTCCACGACGTTACGGATCCTGGAACAACAGTGGGAGAAGAACGAAATTGGCGCTGAGGAGTACCAAAAGCATCGTTTGGTCGTCGAAATGCAGATGCAGCTTCGTTTTGCTGAACGATTCAGAAAGCGCCTGGCCTTGGCAGAACGCGAACGTCGGACCTCCGACTCGACCACACTGCAAGACCACGAGATCGGCCACATCTGGGGTATTCCGGCCGGAACTCTTGCCGCACGCAAGGTCAAATTCCTCTCCCAATATCTGCTGGCCACTCAAGCCAGGTGTTCAGACACCTCGGTAAGCGGATCGCCCGTTCCGTCACCCGAGATGTGGCAAGCCACCCTGCGTACCCTCTCCCAGACTCCGATTGAGCGGTCGATTGCCACGTACGACGGACTGGAAGGTACAGAATCCGCACTGATTGAAAAACTTGAACTCTATGCGATGATGGGAATATCGGAAGCGACGGAGACCAAGTTCTGGAATTCGCTCGTGTATGGCGCCAGTTCCAACGCGATTCATACAGAAACGACCCGAACCTTATTCGGTCTCCAACGGCTGGTCTCAATTCAAAAGGATCTGGATACCAGCAACGCCGCGTTGGACGAGGAGTTACTGAAACGATCGATGCCCACACCCAAGGCCGGCGAACTTCCCACTCCGGCACCAGAGTCCGGTCAGGGGGAACTCACCGACTTTCAACGGCATATTCTCCATAACTTTATCGGAGAGGATGTGAGCGGCCGGTCATCCGACAAATGGTGAACTTTCGATCTTGCCAATCACCGGCGGTTCGGTATAATTACCCCCAGCCATGAAGACACAAGGCATTAGTCGACAACCGTTTGTAACCTCTCTGGCCGGGTTTCTTTTCCTCTTCATGTTGTGTGTGCTTACACCTGGGTCACCAGGCACAACGACGGCTCTCGCAAGCGGTCTGATTGAGATTGCGGAACTATTGGCGCACCCGGAGCAATACGATCATCAGGACGTCGTCGTCACCGGCAAAGTCATGAATGTCCAGCTGGCAACCAATCGCCAGGGACAGCCAGCCTACGGATTCCTCCTCCAAGATCAAGCCGGCACCCTCAAGGTCGTCAGCCTTGGCCAGCTCGAAGTGCATGAAGGGGATCAAGTGATCGTGGAAGGTGTCTTCAATCGCCTCCGCCAAGTTGGCCGCACCATTGTCTACAACGAGATCAAGGCCATCTCAGTGAAACCGATGACCCGCCTCAATCCAGACCTGGTCGGTTGATCGACTCAGTGGCTTTTCACACCGTTCGTGCGTTGTTTCGAATGCACCTTCAACGTGGTTGCTTTTCCATTGTTATCCCCCAACAACAATGGCTGCCATGATGCGGCAGAATCTTCTCGCATTGATGCTCCTGGGCTTCGTGCAGATATGGCTGGCAGGTTGCAGCACCCCTGCCCATGTTGGCGAATACCCCAATCAACAGCGTATGGTGGGAAAATCTAAGTCATCGATCCTTGCCTGTGCCGGGACGCCCCACAAGGAAACCTCAGACGGTGAACGAACTTTTCTGCGATACTACCGAGAAGCCCCGATACTGGAAGAGTCTCGGCCGGTTGGGAAAGGGAGCTTTGCAACCATTCGCCATGGCTGTTGGGCCACCGTCATCCTGATTGATGATCGTGTCGTGGATGTTCACTACCGTTTTGTCCCTCCAACATTTGATGCCTCCAACGACTGTGAAGACATTTTTGATTCCTGTCAGTAGCGGAAGATTTCGACTGATCCCGTATCATCGTGGTGCCCATGACCTCGCTCATTTTCCGTACAGCGACAACCCTCGGCATGAGCCTCGGACTTAGCCTCCTCCTCTTGCTCAATCCCCCACAGGCATTGGCCCTTGAAAAGTACGGACGTCCGCTCCCCTCCATGGATGATCCCAATGGTCGAGAGGCCGAAGAGTCGATCTTTGCCGGATATCTTCTCGCCAGTGCCTTCGCGTCGAATCGTACGTTCACCGCTAGGCCCGACAATACCGGTTTGGTGGGAATGCGCCATATGCTCCACCTGGAGACCGATCTCTACAAGCAATACCTGACGTTCTATACGGACCAGAATTTTTTCTCCGACCGGACAAACGGTTGGATCGAACTCAGCGAATGGGACGGGACCTATGCCCTCACCGGCGTGCTCGGCCACGTCAATTGGCGTCTCCAATACGAACGCGATATCCCGATCGATCGGAAAGGCCTCACACAAGAATATGCCGATGGTCTGGTCACCGCCAAATTCCAGGCGGTTCAGGATATGTCAGGCTGGAGCCGGATGTTCCCCAATCAAAATCTGACGGTCTACGCCGGAGCCGGCTGGCTCTTTCATAACAGGAATTATTTCGCCAGACCCGACAATACCGGCCGAGCACTCTTCCGGTATGTCGCCCATGCCGACCTCGATCTCTACAAGAACAAGCTCGTGCTCTATGGCGACGTGAATATGTTTACGGATCGAGATGCGGGAAACCAGGCCAGCCCGACCGAATTGGATTGGATCATCGGCCTCGCCGTACGCTGGCGCAACATGGAATTCGCCGTCTATCACGAACAAGATCAGCCCCTCGATCGAGCGGGACTTGTGCAAAAATATCTCGCGCTCCAGCTCCGCTTTTCATTCGACATCTCAAAGCAAGATCTTGGGATTCGACTCGCGAAACCAACGCCAGGGAGTCAGTGAGGGAGCTTGAGGACGGCCGTGAGAAGGCGGTCCATGATCCGGTCCGGAAGAATTTGCCCGAGGAACGCACGAATCTTTGCATCCGTGCCGACCAAGTAGCGGGTCTTGGGTACAGGAGCCGTCAGGGCCTCCTCAACTATCTTCGCGACAACGTCCGCCGGAATCGCTCGCGTCGCCGCCTCGTCCACCACCTTTCGGACTGCCGCCACCGTCGGTTCATAGAGTCTTTTCAGCTCCGCCTCCATACTCGCTTCTCGCCCGGCGGCATCGTCGGCAGACTTTGTCCAGATCGGGGTTGTGATCGCACCAGGCTCGATAATCGACACGTGGATGCCCCATGGTTGCACCTCCAGTCTCAAGGCATCCGTCATCGCCTCCAGGGCGAACTTCGAGGCAGAATAGGCTCCCATCATCGGAATCGTGGAACGGCCTGCGATCGAGCCCATGTTGACAATGCGACCACGGGCCTGACGGATCAGCGGAAGAAACGCTTGCGTGACGGCGAGCTGTCCAATCACATTCACGTCAAGTTGCCGCCGAAAATCAGGAAGCGGAATGGCTTCGAGCGGCGCCGGCACTGCAATCCCGGCATTATTCACAAGCCCATACAAACCCTTCGCCCCACATTGCTCTGCAACAATCGTGAGAGCGCGCTGAATGGATGGCTGATCGGTCACATCAAGCAAGATCGGGATAAGTCGATCGGAGCCAGACTGTTGCAGTCTCGCTCCATCCTCCGGCTTCCGCACCCCGGCATAAACAGTGAATCCTGATCGATCAAGATGGAACGCACAGGCCGCCCCGATACCAGTCGACGCCCCAGTGATAACCACAGCACGGGCATTTCCAATCGACATACTATCTCTCGTCTCCTCTTCACACGGGACCATATCAGGTTTGAGATCACAGCATCCAGACGGAATGAAACATTCTGTCATCCCAGCGGTGGACACCAACAACCGACTTCGGCTATCATCAGGGGCTCTGTTCGGCTCTGACGTGGCGGTGTAGCTCAGTTGGTAGAGCAGCGGACTCATAAGCCGCGGGTCACCCGTTCAATCCGGGTCACCGCCACCATACCAACCTTCGGTTGACCCGTGCGCTCTTTATCGTTTTATCGTACTATTGCGCACGGATAAACTCCTTCGGTGATCTCCCTGTTCTTGCAAGTCCAGCCGCCCATTCAAATTCTTTTCGAAATTGTTGGCAACGGATAAACGCCATCGACGTTCCTCTACTGCGAACCTCATCACCACATTGACAGTATTGAACGGGGGACTTGTACCGCTCTCGATTTCTTGGACACGGTTATAGCCGTATTCGCCCCGACCTGTGGGTCTCAGTGTTCGGTGATCGGCGATCCTGAGCCCACTGTGGGCGTCGTGTTTTGAGGGCCACTTCACAAGATGCCCCCACTCCTCGATGATCGACCTTGTCACGCGGCCTCCGAGGTAACCAGCAGGTCCCGACGGACCTGGCGTGGTGAGCGGAACCCATGCCGCTCGACCAACCACTGCTCATTATATAGCGGCAACCAGTTGAGGAGCGCCTGGCGGAGCTCCTCCACCGTCTGGAACGTGTGCACCCATAAGAGTTGCTCTTTCAGCGTCCGAATGAACCGCTCTGCCACGCCGTTGCCTTCTGGGGCACGGACAAACGCCGGACTGGATGTGATGCCCAGGAATCGGAGTTCAGCCTGAAAGTCGTCACTCATATATTGACTGCCATGATCATGTCGCACCTGCAGACCCGCCGCGATGCCGGCAGAGACGGCCCCGAACTGCTGGCGCACCCCTTGGCGAATCGGTTCTAAGGCCTCGAAGCGGGTGGCCCGCTTCGCCGCATGGATGCCGATCCCTTCGAGCGTACAATGATCCACCCCGATGAAGACCGTGACGGCGCCGTCCGCTACCGTCACCGTGCTGGTTGCATCGGTGCCCCACATCTGATTTGGGCGCTCGGTGATAATCGTGCCATCGTGAACTCGCGGCCCCACGACGCGCGGTACCCGGCTGGGAGCCAAGAGGTCGGCCTGCCGCATGAGTCGGAGCACGCGGGGTTTGGACGTGCGAATCCCCTGCGCCCGTAGTCGTGCCCACACTTTGCGATGCCCCTCCCCAAGAAATGGCGAGGTGGCCAGCACGTGGCGAATATGCACGGTGAGCACTTCATCCGTGTACGCGGTCTTCGGGCCCCGTTTCGTCGGCTCACGGGGCAGTGACACCCGACGGCCCGGCTGGGCAAAAACGAGGATCGACTCAGGCCCCATTCCTGACAGACCCGGACCACACCATACGGACGATGCGTGGAAGGCGACGGGGTGTGGCTCATCGCGTCGACCTCCCGGTGGCCAAAGGGGTGCCACCCCGCAGCCGCTGAACCGCTTCCCGCGACAGTTCCAGCCGCATCGTCAAGTCTCCAACCAAGGCTTTCAACCGAGCGAGTTCGTCTTCGCGGCCATCACCGGCCCGACTCTTCAACCCGGCTTGGCCACTCGCCAGGAACTGGTCCCGCCACGCCGACACCGTCGCGGCGGTGATCCCGGCTTCCCGCGAGACCATATCGAGATCGTCACCCCGCAACAGGCGCAGCACCACGTCCATCTTCTTGCGCGAGGAAAACTGAGGTAAGCTCGAAAAAGTGGACGTCTTCACCCTATGATCTGAGGTCTGGAG
>NZ_JBLFBO010000033.1:0-30387 GCF_047338595.1 Nitrospira sp. BLG_1 | reverse complement strand
CATAATCAGTCTGACTGATTACAGACACCCCGGTTCCAGCTTCCCATGCTCGTCAAAGCGAGGGGGCACGCTGATGCCCTCAACTGGGTTGACTGGCTCTGAACCCGAAGGCTGGTAAGAAGGGTTGTTGCTGATTGCCGCGTCCAGCTTTGACGCTATTGTTAAGTACGTCTGTGCCATATTCATGCACTCGGCCACGGTCCCGCTGATTCGCAGGTTGGTTGGCGCGAGCAGGGCGCGAAGCATCTTCAGTTCGTCGATCGTTAGTTCGTTCATTTGATTCTCCTATTTCAGAATGACTCCTGACGAGATTGGTCTGATTGGTGGATGCTCGGCCACGAGAGTTGGCGCGGACGTACTGCCAAGCGTCCTGCCCTCTATGACATCCAGCAATCCCTTTCGCATGGTCCAGTAGTTGATGAGACCTACGCCCACGCCGGGAAACGTCGTGATCCGCAATGGCTGAAAGCGTTGCGACAGAGCCTTGTACACATCACCGTAGCTAACGTCCATCACGTCATAGTAGAGTGACAATTCGGCCATGTATCCAGCAAACCATTCCGTCCCAGTTGCAAGTCCCGTTCTCTTGTATCCAACGCTGGTTGCTGTTGTCGCTGATCCAGCCGGTGCGCCCCATGCGACTGAAACAAGCGTCTCTCCATTGAGGCTAATCTGATACTTGGACGGAGACACATAACTGTTCATGGACCAGTACAAGTGGTTCCATGCGTTTGTGTTGGCGGCTGCGGCAGACTCAGCATACGAAACGTCGCCAGCCTTTTGAAACCGGCACTTGCCGCCAGACGATGCCCCCATGTACTTCACGCCGTACCAGACCGATCCGGTTGTATTCACATGCAGAAACAATGACTGGTCCCGCGTGCTGTCCGTGGGATAAAACCACAGCGAACCGGAGTCCCACGTCAGCGTCGCGGGTGATCCGCTGAGGGTGAGCCTGCTGGTTGATCCATCGAACGAGTACGCCATTAAACTATCTCGTAAAACTCAAAGCCAACGACAAAACAATCCGAGTTGAGATCATCTAGGCTGCTGGCATTGTCGGCGTCCCTAGTGACCTTGATCCGAAACAGGTCCCCGGCTGCTGGAGTTGTCGCAGGCGTTAGGGTGATGATGCACTCCCGGCCATCGTAGGCCGTGGTGGATGATGTCCCGGTTACTGAGTCCACCGAGGCGTCGAAGTTGTCCGTATCAAGGGATTCCGCCCCTGCGTTTGGGGTGCGAAACTCGGTGGACGCATCGAATCGCACATCGTCCGCCGCTGTCGTCGTCGCCGAACAGTAGAGTATCCGCAGACGCAGCTTACTCGAATCGCTGTACTCCTGCGGCACGATGCCGGAAATGATGCAGGATTCATCTGTTGCCTTGTCGAAGGCAATGCAGGGCCGCAGACTCGTCGGTAGCGTTGTCGGCGTGGCAAAGCCCGTGTTGGGAAAGTCCACGCTCAGCGCGTTGAATTGCATCGTCCATCTGCGACTCCTGTTCAGCGACACCGCGCCGCTCGAAACCGTGAAGTCGGCGGCGGCGAAGGAAGCCACGCCTTTGACCGACGTGGTTGCGTCGATACCCGCAAGCGTCGGATTGCCGGATACCCCGTCTCCGTTGGAGATGGACAGGCCGGTCGATGAAGTCACAGCAACGGATCGCTGCACCCAAGTATCCGACGCCGAGCGAACCGCGATGCCGGTAGAGCCGAGTCCTTCGAGAGCAGACAGGTCATTCGCCAAAGCCAGCGTGGGATTTCCACTGACGCCGTTTCCGTTACTGACGGTGATTCCGGCAGCCGGGCCAGTGAGAGTTCTGCCCGCGAAAGTATCCGCCGCAGTCTGGCAGACGATTCCGTTTGTGTTGTACGCGGCCAGTGCTGTCAGCGTAGCATCGAGTGGCTGCCCGCCGAGCGTCGTCAGCATTGCCCCGACCGTCGCATCGTCGAGAACCGTGCGAGCCGCAGCGGTGAAGTCAGCAAGAGCCGCAGTCCCTGAACCTGTGAAGTAGGGCAACTTGTCGGCGGCGGAAGTCAGTCCCGCGATGGCGGCGAGTTCCGCATCGTAGGCTTGAACGTCTGTGCCGATGACAAGGCCAAGACTCGTTCGAGCGCCAGCCGCAGTAGAAGCAGCCGTACCTCCCCGCGCGACAGACAACTGCCCGGACCAACTGGCAGTTATCGAAGCAGCAACAAGTAGGGCCGTCGTAGCGCTTCCACCAGCCGTAAGCTGGACGTTCGTATCATTGTTTGCAGTTAAAGCCGCACCACCCGTGATCGAAGAAGCAGCCGGTGTGATAGTCGTTTCGCCAGCAGCAGTCAGCCTGCCCTTCTGGTCCACCGTGAACGTGCTGGCCTTGGTCGCCGAGCCGTATGAGCCAATGGTGACAGCCGTGTCGTTGAGCGAGATTACGGGAGTAGTTCCACCAGTCGAAGCGATCGGCGCAGTGCCGCCAACGCTGGTTACTGCGACACCGGCTGTTGTCCCAACAGTGTCTATCGCTGCCCGAATCCGACGCAGCGCAGCGGCTATGTCTTCGATGGTAAAAACATTCGGATCGAAGTCTGGCGTTGGCATTACTGAATCAACCCAAGAGACTTTGCTCTCTGCCTAATCGCATCGCGTTCCGACTTCGGCTTCTCGTGCAGAGCGTTTCTGATTTTCTTTACGAGCATCACCTTGATGCCATTGCGTTCTTCCGGCGTAGCCTTCTCCCATACGTCCATCGCCTGATGCGGCGAAAGAAACTTCGACCAGATTTCGAGCGGAGCCTGCTTCATGTTGCGCATCATATTCCGACGCTGCGTGCTCGTAATCTCGCCAGACTTCACTGCCTCCAAGAGCGTGCCGGGGTTTTGCTTTTCTTCCTGTGCCAAGTCGTGTCGCTTTCTCGAAGCCTCGACCTGTTCAGGAGTCCGGCTCGGCATCTGCTGATGCACATAGTCCATTGCTTGCTGAAGCGCAGGGCTGCGCTGCACATTCATCGGAGCGTTGAGAATACCAACAGTCGGCTTGAGATACGAAGACACAATCGAATCACCAGCAGCTTCGTTGCGACGGCCAGACTGAACCGAGAACGGCAGCAGCTTGTTCAGTTGGTCAGCAGCAACCTGCATGAACTGGGTGTACGCACTGTCGTTCGGGTTGCGAATCTGATCGCCGTAGTAGTTCTGATTGGTGATGAACGTCTCGTACATATTCCCAATCGCAGGCGACAGCTTGTGTCCTACGGTAGCAATCGGGTGATGCGCATACGACAAAATGTCGGGGATGTCCGTCAAGAACCGAGTGCGAGACTCAGAGCCGTCCGGGTTGGTGTCTCCGTTTCTCGGATACAGCAAATCAGTGATGTCTTCTGGCGGCTTGCCAGTCCAAAGATATTGCGCGGTCGCGCCAGCAATCGAAGTCGCCAGCAGAGAACCAACCAAGTACGCCATGCGCTCGGTCATCCACGGCTTGCCAGCTTCGATGCGAGAACGGATTTCTGCGATGTCTCTGACGGAAGAGCCAAGCCAGTACAGCGTACCAGCAGACCATCCCGGTGCTCGCAACGAAACAAACCCGATGTCTTTGAGCGCCTTGGGTATGTTCACGTTGTCGTAAGTAACCAAACCCATTCGAGCTTCGACAGCATCCCAAGCCTTCTTGGAGATTTCAGCCAACTCGGATTCACCGCCAGCAAGTCCACCGCGACGGGCAATCTCTTGATGCACCATCTCGCCGAAGCGTCCGAACTTCGCCAACTCGGTGTACGCCCGCACTGGTCTCATCACTGCATCGAGTACAGCTAGCGGCGTATGCCAGCCAAGTTTCGCGGCGGCTACGATCTTCGCGTTCTTGGTCTCAGCGAACCGCATGTCGCGCACGTCTTTCGCCATGCGACCAGTCGAACTCAAGTGCCACCACTTGTCAGAGAGAGGCTGAGCGTTTGCCAACTCGGCGGCACGCATCGCAATCGGATCGCCGTTGAACGCAGTCTTGCGGAGATACTCAGCACGCAGCTTCGCGCCTTTGATCGGCGTTCGGATGGGGTCTATGAACGCACCAACCAGCTTCTTGCCAGCTTCGCCGACGCGACCACTCGACAACTCAGCCAGCGAAGCAGCCAGCCCGTTGCCAAACTCTCGCAGCGCGTTGCCGCCAAGGTGAGCGTAGCCAAGAAGATTGATTGAGTTTGCTACGTTGTTGTACATCCGAGTGCCGCGAAGCAGCGGATTCTTGCCGAAGCCTTTCGACTGGTAGTTGTCGATCGCAGCAGCCAGCTTTTCGGGAAACGCCCAGTACCCAAGGATGTTTGCGCCGGGTGCTTTGCGAGTCGTCGAATCCGTACCGAGCTTCAGGCCCGGCTTGATCTCAGTCAGCGGGTGCAACTCAGGAGTCTTTGCGATTAGGTCATCGAACGCCTTGGCTAGCGTTGGTGCTTTCTGTCGAAGCAACTCAGGCGCGTGCAGGTACGCCTCTACGAGAGCAGCAGCTTTCTCGTCTGGATGAAACACATACTTCTTCTGCTCTGGTGTCGGGTTCTTCGGCAGTCGTTCTTTCGCTAGGTCAGTCCACTCTTTGCCGATTACTGCGTTGTGCTTCGATGGCCGCGACGGATCGCCACCGAGAGCACTGAACAAGTCATAGCGTTCGTTAAGCGCATGACCAGTCTCGTGCATCAGTACCGAGTTGGGACCGCCGAACTTGGTTCGCACCGTGTCGGTGTCTATGTCGTAGTGTCCCCACGGTTCGATGCCGCCACGGCTTCGGATGTTCCAAGTGCGTTTGACATTCACTCCGATGCCAGACAGAAACCCAAGCAGCTTCGCGCGTTGGTCTAAGTCATACGCTTCTTGAACAGTCACTTCGCCGGGGCCGTGAACTCTGTACGTTGGATCGCCGCCAGGTCCCATGTTGAGCGTGCCCTTGGTCGCAGCGTAGCCGTCCGGTGCTCGACCAAGACCGTAAACAAAAACACCGTCACGCTGTTTCATCTCGCCAGCTTTTTGCGCAGCAACGAGAGATTCGATCTTCACAATCGCCAAGCGAGCAAAGTTGTGATCTGCCAGCTTCAAGCCGTGCTGTTCGAGAGCCTTCACTACATCATCGAGCGTGCGCTCTTTGAGATGCTGGCCGCTGCCGCGTAGTGGATTCTTCTGTCCGCCGAGCAACTTGCGTGCGGCTTCTAATTCGGTCGGTTTGTTTTCGTAGATGCGAGCGAGAAAGTTATCAATGAGATTCGCTTCGTCTACTGTTCCACCCCAAGCCTCGATGGCTTTCTTGTAGTAAGCACGCAGCATCTTGGTGATGGTCTTGGCTATCTCCAAGACCGGCTTTGGAAGTGCAGAGTGATTACCAGTCTCGTAGTCGGCATGAAACTGGCGGAGTTTTTCGTCGGGGTACTTATCGAGCGCGACGACAGCCTCATCGAGTGCTGCTTTCGCAGAGGACACCTCGCGGTTCTTTTCGCCAAGGTACTGCCTGAATGAGATGGCCCGGTCGGCCAGCTTCTCCGCAAACTTAGCGAGTCTGCCGCCCTTCACTCCGGTAGAACCAGAGGCAGAGACAGCCTTGGCCGCTGCTGTGGTCGCAGGGACGGCCTCGTCCGGGGCCGCTGGCGCACGATCGGCGCTCGGAGCACCGTCCGCACCCATCGCGGCAGCCATGCCTACTGTCGGGGCTTTTTGGCCTTCTTCGCCTTGCGCATCGGCCAGCCCATTATCAGTGTTCCCGGTTCGCTGGACTCTTTTATTTGCATACCCTGATTCGATGTCTGCAAATACTCGCGCACTTGCTTCCCGTGCTCCCTGATCTGTTCGGGCGTCATTTCCCTCAGCTTCGATAAGTCGAGCCTTACCTCTTCTGGACGTAGCATGTTTCGCTCCTAGTTGATTACCCGCAGTTTTGAATGCGTCAAAGCTGTTCTCGCCGCCGAAGTCTACCACGCGCATCTTGAGTGCGCCGGTGTCGGGGTCATGTGTGATGGTTTTATAGTCTATTCCATGAGCCTGAAGAACAGCAGCCGCGTCTGATCTTGTAACATTTTCTGGAAGTTCGGCTTCGTAAACGTAGTCGCTGCCGCCCTTCACTCCGTAGTGAAAAGTCAGCACCGCCTTCTGAGCCAGAATCCTGCCAGCCTTCGAGCCAATGTAGTCAGCAGTATCGGTCTCGCGGTAGCCCGGCAAGTCCACAACGAACGTATCTTCAGCACCATCAGCCCAGTGGCCGCTGCCCTTCTCGACGCGAACATTCGGAGTGACGCTCAACGCCAACTTGCGAAGCATCTCTTCGCGCTTCTGCATCTGCGGCGAATCGAGTCGCTTCTGAATTTCTGCATCGGTCAGCCCTGTATCTGTGTTGCCAGACACAAACGCCATCGACCGAGTAGCTATCGCTTCAGGAGTGAGTTCTTTCACCTTGACCGGCTGAACAAATCTGGCCTGTCCATTGAAGCTGCTGTTCGGGTGCTTGCTGAACCAGTACCCAAGATACTTACCGTCTTCTTTGATCTTCGCTTCGGCGTCACGGAACGACATTTTTTTTAGCAGACCGTCAGGGTCCACGCCGAAGTCGTACAGGTCTTTGCCGGTGATGGGCTTCCCTGCGTCATCCACTACGACATACGGAATCTCGTTCTTGCTTCCGGGTCCGAAGAAGTGCTCAGGCTCTCCGCCTTCTCCAAACGCAGCCGAGCGATCTGCACCAGCGTTCTGAACTTCGCTCTTCGACGTGACAGGGTTCGATCCGAACTTGCTTGGGTCTAGTTCAGTCAGCCCACTCTTGTTCGAGAAGTGAAAGAAGCTGCCGCTGGCGTCGTCTTCGATCGCACTGCCGAGTTTATCTTTCGCAGCAATAGCAGCAGCACGGCGTTCTGCCTGTGTGGTAAGCCCTGCCTTCTTAATGTCGATACCAGTTGCGTCTGAGTATTCCTTGCGAGAGATGTCTCCTTCTTTGTCGGCGAGTTTCGCTAGCCCGCCAAGAGACTTGGCTTCAGCATCAGTCATTGTGTACTGACCGCCGACGCTCAGTCCGACTGATTGGTCTTTCGGCTTCAGCGTTTCAAGAACTTTGTCTGTGGTCTCTTCGCCGAGAACTTCGTCTGCGATCTTCTTGGGATCATCTTCTGGTCCACGCTCGCGCAACTTCTTCGCCAACTCGCGTACTTTCGCCACGCCCTTAACGCCGAGAATCAGACCAGCGTTAGTGATGAAGTCTTCGGTAGTCGGCAGTCGGCCTTCAAATGCCGCTCCACCAACAGTAAACGCGGCGACCTCTGCCGGAGCAGAAGCATATCCAATCGCGTCTTTGCCGAGCGGTCCAAGCGACGCGCCGAGAATCGCAGACTTGCCTGTGGCTTTCGCTGTCTCAGCTAGGTCTACTTCTCCCTTTCGTGCGTACTGCTCCAACGGATCGTGAATCGCAGTCATCGTGCCCATCATCGTCGAGCCTTCGATCGAACCGCGAATCATTCCACGCTTGACTGTTTCGCCGATGAGTTTCTTACCGAGCAACTCAGTCGCAGCAGCGCCACCAATCGCGCCAGCGCCGTGAGTCAACGGATCGGCGATGAGTGAAATTCCCTGTGACGCAATGCGAGCGCCCATGCCCATTGGCTCGTTGGGAACTTCTTCGTACGGGATGCCTTGGCTTTCGAGATAGGCGCGATTCAGTCCGCGACCGATCGCACCGACAGAAGTGTTCTCGGCGGTTTGCTCTAGGAACCCGTGAGGCTCGATAGTGCTGATGATTTGCTGGCGTTCTTCTTCACTAAGTCCGGCTTCTGGCTTAGCTGTGTGATCGCCGTACCAAATGTCGCTAAAAACAGACGTGACTGATTTCGGACGAACTTCATCAGCAACCGCAATGTCGCCGCTGGCTACTCCCTCGAAAATGTCTGTGACGCTCGGCATGTACCATCCTGAGAACCTAGTAATTAAACGAGTCTTCGAGGGTTTGAATATCCTTTTCGCTCAAAGCCTTCACGCGATCAGTCAGACTAATCGGACGCTTCTTTACTTCTGGCTGATTCACCGTCGGCACAACATAGTCTTTCGTTACCAGTGCAACCCTCTTGGCAAGCTGCATCAGCGAGCCGTCTTTTCCGCCCGGCAATCTGTCGGGGTTATCCCCGAAGTTCCTAACGAAGTCCTGTTGCCATTTGACGACGGTTTCCAAATCTCCGCGTCCGTTTTGCGCATCACGAATGATAGCTTCAGCGCGAAGATTGATGTCTTCAATCTTCGGAGCAAGGCTGCGCATCTTCTTCTGCTTGGCAACCTCAGACAAGTCTTTGGCATACTCTATCGGGTCGAACGGCATCGTATCACCAGCGGCGTTCTTGCGGTTGTTGTTCGCCTTGTAGACCTCCATCGCCTCTTCGTCGGTCACGACATCGGCGTTCTTGTCGTGCTCGATCTTTAGTCCGCCCTTGCCGTCTGGAACAACTCGTCCGCCCTGAGACCGCAAATCCCGCAATTCGTTTTCGCCGCCAACAAAATTCACTCTCTGCTGCTCTTGCTGTTCAGGAGTCAGTTTGCTCCATTCGATCTTGCGTTCAGGAAGCGGCTTAGACACAGGCTGACCTTTTGCGCCACGCTCCCAAATAACCCCACGTTCGTCATCTATTGAAGTCTCGCTCTGCACCTGCTCTTGGAACGTCGGCGTGTGCGGAACGAGGGAAGTCTGAATGTGCGAGTCGGCACGCGCAATAGCACGGCGCTCAGCAGCAACCATGTCGGGCGAGTTCGAGTTCACCCAGTCGGGGTTGCCAATCGTCGCAGCACGTCGTCGAGCGATCTGCGCTTTTGCAATCAACGACGCGCCAGAATACTTACGGTCCATGCCTGCGACTTTGGATGGGCCTTCGACATACGGGTTGTCTTCTTGGTCTACCGCAGGCGGTCCCATTCCGAACGGCATGTTTTCGTTCGCAGCTTGCTGATCGTAGCCAGCGACAGCGGACTGATTGGAGATGTAATCTGCCGCAGGCATCCCATAATTTTTCAAATCGCTGCGAAGCTGCTCTTGGTCGAGCGCGCCTTGGTTGGCCAGCTTAGTGCGTTCGAGATAGCCTTCGTTCGATAGTTTGTGCGCCAGCTTTGTTTGGTCGATCGCGCTCTTGGAGTGAATCTCTGCAATGGCTTTCGAGTTCGTCAGGTCATTCGCAGACCGCACAGTGTCCAGCGTAATCGCATCAGACAAAGCGCCGCGACGGTTGTAGTCGCGGTCTTCGCGTGCCATGTTGCGTTGTTGCTGCATCACGAACGGTGCAGCGAGCGAAGTCATACCACCAGCAACGTCACCTTCGCTGAATGCGCCGCCAGCCTGAGCACCGATACTCGCAGCGGTCAGATAGCCGCCAAGGCCGACAGTGCCGCCAGTACCGAGAATGCCAGACGTAGCAGCGGTCGGAAGAGCACCACCAAGTGCGCCAGCTTCGACTCCGCCGAGTCCACCTGCGCTCGCCGCAGTTCCAGCCAATCCCAACGCAGGCGCGGCAAGACCAGCAGTCACCGCAGCCGCAGCAGCAGTGCCGCCCATAATCAATGCGCGTTTGCGTTTCGCTTTTGCAGCTTCAGCCTTGGCGTGTTGAATCTCGTCAATGCGACGACGCTCAGCCAAGAACGCATCCATGCCATAGGCAAGACCTACGACGGTTGGGTCAACGTCAAAATATCTCGTGACCAAGATGCGCTCCTAGTGAAAGTTTCCAAGCCCAGTGCCGAGAGATTGCATACTCCCATAGAACGGCGCTGTGTTCGGCGGCACGTTGTTGATGTTGTTGATGAAGTCAAAGTAGTCGCCAGTGGTCTGAAGATAAGTGCCGACGTTGTTCGCAGCGCGATTGTTCAGTTGCCCCGCGTAAGTATTCAACGTGCTTTCATCCAAGCCGTACGCCGTGTTCAACGCGCCGAGTCTGGCCTGCTGCGTGTCGTTGGTCAGACCAGCCAGCGTGTTTGCTTTCTGAAATCCAAGGTCTTCGATAATGCGACGACGCGCTTCACCCTTGCGAACCTTCAGACCGTTCGCCAGAGACTCAGCCACTCCGCCTCCGCCGAGACCGCGTTCTGCGAGATTCGTTCGCAGCGAACCCTCGCTGAACGTGCGATTGGTGTCGGCAAGAGCCTGTTGGCCGACGCCTTCGAGATAGCCCATCACGTCGCCTTCGCGCTTCTTATAGGCGTTGGTGACATCTTCGGCAGACGCATACGCCTTGCCCGGCAGGGCAGACGCTTGGTGTTTGAGAATGGCCTGCGCTTCAGCAGACGATGGATCGTTGTGAATCATCGCCATCGCGGCGTCGGATCGCGCCTGAAGCCCGGACTTGCCTTCAGCGATTTGCTGCTCGACCGCTGCTTGATACTTGACCTGCTGGTCGTGGGTCAGTTTCCCCAACCAAGCAGTAATCAAAAGCTGCGGGATATTCCAAAGAGGATTCATCTGAATCTCCTACGACAAAGCCAACCGGCCAGTCTTCTGCCGGGTTATGGTCATCGACTCTCTTGCCCACGGACGGCCCGGCGTTCCTTCGGTCTCAATGTAGATCGCGCTGTACCTCAGTCGCGGCCTACGATTTCGATTGCGACCAGCAGTCATGCGAGTTTCGTATCTCGCCTCAGCCAGTCTGGCTTCTTGAGCCGTGTCGCCACCGTAAATCCTGACAGTCACATTATCACTCACGGAATCCAAAACGTCCACGAGTTCGTTTATGTAGCCCTCGCCATACGTTCCGCTGCCGAGTCGGATCGGACCATACCACACACGACTATCGAACCCGGTTCCGTCGTCGGTTCCAGAGCCGTCGTCGTACATCCTCAGATAGCCGTCGCGGCAGCCGCGAACCAGAACGAACGGCCCGACACTGTTCACTTGATGAACACACGAAGCCGTCGTGTCGTGGCCGAGAGCGTACTCGTCTAAGAAGAATCCGCCGCTGCGAATGTCGTAGTAATAGTGGATGCTTTTTAGCGTGCTGTTGTCCGAAGAACTTCTCGGAACGCACGCGATACAGATGCCGCGCTTGCTGTAGTCATAGCCGAGAGTCACTTCGTACAGTTCCGGGTCGATGCCGAGCAACTCTTCGGGAATGACATCCCTCGAAAGCGGAATCACGCCAACCAAAGTGACTTCATAGAGACCATCCAGAGTCATCACAATCAAACGGCCTTCGGGCGTGCGAGCGTATGCACCAATATCAAGAATCCCAACGTCCCGACTGATGAGGTTAATCGTGCCATTCAGCAGTGGGTTGCCGCGAAGCACGCTGAAGCTGGCTCGACACGCGAAGATTAGATGGTCATTGGAGATCGGAATAGTGCAGATGATCGGATCGCCGAGCTTGCCGGGGCTTCCAGACGCAGAGTCCGACGCAGCAGCGGCTTCGATAAGCGGACCAATGAGAGTACCAGACGCAACTCCATCAGAGTTCACCGTGCCACCGTCGCCGAAGTCCCAAAGATTCGGATAACCAACCGCGCTCATCTGCCATTGTTGAGGCTTAGTGGGATCATTGACCGCTACGATACGATCAGCCCACAGCGAGAAGTGCCTGAAGCCGACCGGGAACTGGCTAATACCAACCGTTCCAAGGCTTGTCAGTGCCATTTGATCGGTAGCTGAATCGTAAATCTTTGGACCGCGAATGATCCGATAAGAAACCGACGTGGCCGTAGGCCCACCAGATATAGTAAAAGTGACTCCGTTGGTCGCATGAACAGAAACGATCGCATACACCCCAACTGGCGCAGGGGTTCCGCCTGATGCCGAAATGATTTCAAGACGATCGGAATTTACATCAATCCCTAGTTGCGTCCAGTCTGTCACCCCGCTGTCGTCGAGAATAGAAGTAGAACCACTTACATTGGCGATTGTCGCAGAACTTGACGAAGCCAATCTTTGCTGTCGGACTCCATAGTCCGCAATATACAACTTCTGAAGTCTGCCAATAGCAGAAATCAGCCGATCGCTTCGCAGCGAGGGTATATTCACATGGGTGACTCGATACATCACTCCGTCAACGCCTTCGCGTTCGAGGTAGCCGTTCGCGGAAGCCATCAGCATATTCGGCGGCTTGGTTGAGGCAGTTACCGTGTACAAAAAGCTGATGCTTCTTATGAGAACTCCGTCGTTGGCTGCGTTGTTGTGGAGACCAAATCCATATCTTCGTCCAGCAGGCGAGTAGCTCGGTATCGTGTAGTTGATGTCGGGGGTTTGCTTCGTCCACCAGACCTGCACCTTGCCCCACGGATGAATCACCATTCGCATTTGGCGGCGTTCAAGGTTAAGAACCTCGGTCGGATTGTAATAGCTCGCCTTTACTACTCCGTTCACATACAGAATCAACTCTGCCAATCCGCTTCCGAAGATAGTGAACCTGACGGCAACACTTCCAGAGATCGCAGGCGTAGATTCACTCGTGTCCATGATGATCCAAACACTTGAATCAATCGGCATCGTGTACGGGCTGAGCGAGACTTCTCGACGAGAATCTACTGACGCGCCGGTAATCTTCGACGACGCAGTGCGAAGCTGATTGGCCGAAGTATCTGACCGTGCAAGCCCACTCGAAACGGTCGGCAGGCCAACACTTGCTCGCGGAGTATCGCTCACGAAGTCTGGCAACGTCCAAGTGGTAGAAGCGTGCTCCCAATATGTTCCACTCAAAGAACTTCCGGCGAAGTCATCGAAATAAGTAGTCGCCGTGTTTGAACTGAGCGTCTGACATTCCGCGACCATGCGAACAGGCGTCGAAGTGAAGCTGCCTCCGCTGGTGTATTCAACCACGAGAGTCGGTCGGTATGCCGCCGTTGCGTATTCGCTGTCAACAAATTCAACAACGGCATCTGCCGTCAGGTTCGTAGTCAGCAGTATATGTAGCTGGCCTTGGTACGTCGGAGAATCAATCGCATCTTGGCACAGCGCCTCCATGCCAAAGATTTCGTTTGTTCCAAGAGCACGAATCGCAAAACTAACACTCAGAGAAGAATCGTAATCCCCACCAGCGGTCGTCCAAGAATTTCCAGTCGAGTACAGGCTCCACGTCGCCTGAGTCTCTGACCAGTTTGTGCGAGTAAGGCGATAGACGACACCAGAAAAAGAAGGAACGTCTAGAGTGATTGCGAACAGCACCAGCTTGGCAGCGGTAATCGTCGCCGTGCTCGGTATGCCACTCAGATCAAAATACAAAATAGAGTTGGTGTCGTCTGCACCGTTGGCGTCGTTTGCAATACGAAGCCCAAGCGCGTCACGGTTGGTGCTTAGTGCCTGACGAAGATAAACGTCCCGCGTCGGCGTAATGCTCGTAGGCCCACCAGAAGCAGCAGCGCCGCCGCTTCCTTCGTTGGCATCTCCGAGTTGTTTGGTGTACGCCTTGACGAGTCCGGGGCGTGAGCCGATGCGTCCGCGCCCTTCGAGAACATCGAAGGGGCGGACGTTCAGCAAATCTATCGAAGTATATGGCGGTGCGGACTGATAGTCCGTGGCCCGATTCAAGCCACCAACAGGAGCCTGAAGCTCAACAATCTCTTGCTGGTTCGCCATAGCATCTCAGATTACGCTGCACCCTTAATCAGCCCAAGCGCAACCAACGCCGCGCGCAATTCGTTTGCCAGCGCGACAAGATTGTCGGCTTGGGCCTGAGTTGCGAATCCATACGGAGTCGTCTGTGTTGCGGCAGTAGTGACGACTGCGGCCTGAGCCGCGCCAGCACGCTGAGCAATTGGGGTGGCGTCATAGAATCCGAACTTCTGACTCGTAGAGCCGCCTCCGAACTGAACGCCGCCGTTAGCTCCGCTGGTTGTGTGTGTTATAGGCACGGCGGCGACCGAACTATCCAATTCGATCGAACTACAAAGCGTGATCGCAGCAGGGGAAATCTTCGCAAAAGACACTGATGCGTTTGCGAGAGTAGCAAGGTCCGCACCAACAGATGCAGCATAATCAGTTTGATTGCTCATATACAAAATCTCCAATCATCAAACAATCGGAACCATTTCAACGGTCAGCAGCAGCCCAGCGCCAGTGCCGTCATATGTGCCTGAAGTCCCATAAGCCACAACTCCTCCTGCTGGAACAATCAAGTACGAAGACGTAGTAGAAAGAGTGAAGGTTTTCACGTTAGCATAATTCAGCGTATAGCCGGAAGTCAGCCTAATGGCCTGCGCTCCACCAATGAACGACTGTGGGCCGGACAGCGCTGCCCCGGCAGCAACAGACCATACGTCCACCAAGGCCGTTGATGCTGGTTGGGAATTGTGAGCGCAAGTAACCTGAGTAACCAGCAAGCTGGATGTGGTTGTGTTATGAAAAATTATAGAAGCCCCGGTAGTCCACCCTGCTTCTGTTGGCGTAGCCTTTGTCGCGTAAATGGCCGAACCACCAGCAGAAGCGCCAAGCCCAGTACCGTACCTTCCGCAGTCTGCTAGTTCCTGAATTGCTGTATGTCCCGGCATATATCTCTCCTTACATCGACCGATTGTTCTCGATCGTTCTTGTCTTTCGTTTTACAAAACCACCGCCGCCGCTTTGAAACTGCACGTTCGGAAGCAGCGCCGCCAGAGTTCGCTCATCCTGCTGAGCGAACCGTCGAGTGCGAATGTTACCACGAACATTTGTCGCAGCACCACCAGAAGAAGCAACCTGCGCCGACACGCGATCAAAGTTGCGGTCGATATTAGTGCAGTCGTTCAGTCTGATCCCATAGCCAGTAGCAGCGCCAGCCAAGGCAAACGTAAACGGCTTGTCGGAGTTCAGGCTAGAGCAATCCTCGGACGTACACTGATTCAGTCGAAGCTGGACCTTGGACGCCAAGTTCCAATCGAAGTAGAAGCCAGCATACCTCAGGCCGTTTGCCCGACAGTTGATAATCTCAATCGTTCCGCCGTTGGTCGAACAAGCACTAGCACTTGCTCTGAAGTTGAAGCCGTACGGCTCGTCGCTGGAATCACCACTGAAGTATGAATCGCAATTGCGAACGATAATCGACACCGCAGTCGAATCAGCGCCAAGTTGAAGCAAGTCCACAGACAGGGCATTGGCGTGACCAGCAAAGCGACAACCATCAAACACGATATTAGCCAGCTTGTCCTGCGTGGTATCAGGCTCCATGTCGCACCAGCGAGACGAGCCGTATCCGTTGTTGAGACTTCCACCGCAGCGGTAAACACTCAGGCCATCTACATCCTCGACAGTCAATCCATGACGATAGTTACTGCTCAGCAGCATGTCGTAGATATTTATTGGACCATTGGAGCCAACGCCGGGATAGTTCGTCGAATCAGTTCCACCGCCAGCAGATAGCCAGATTCCGTCGCCCTTCCATTCTGTTATGTGCGCCTCGCCGTTGCCACGAATCGTTCCAGAAGAGTGAACATACCTAAGTCCAGCGCACCCCTCTTCGGAGCCAGCATGTGAACTTCGCCTTCCAGTGAGCCTAGAGCCAGCGCGAAACGTAACGTCACCAGTGGCGTTAAGCCATCTGAACGCAGGCTGAAAGTCACCCGGAAACAGCGCGGACGGAGACTCCGTAATCGTGACTCCGGGGTCGAACAAGAGATGCACATTCTTGTTGGCAATCTCAACTGTCCCAAGAGCCTTAACATTGTCTTGGTTGGCATCTCCGCTACGTCCGTCGAGAAGCCACGTTGCTGAAGTGGTAGACGTAAACCGCAAAGTATCTCCGCTCGACGCGGCATCAACCGCGTCTTGGATAGCTTGGCGACAGGCAAGGCCAGCGCCGGGATGAGATACTATCGTCGTAGCCATTATTCGTAGAACACATCCAAGGTGGCAACCACCGCGCCGCTTCCGGCGTCCAGAGTAACGACGATAGCCGTGTTCGGGTCTCCCATAATCTCGTGGCCCTGAAAGTCGATGGTGTACATTTCGGCAGCTACCGCGTAATACCTCGAACACGAAAGAGAAACAGCCGAACCAAGTTGAGTAAAAGCAACGACCGTATTAACGACGATCGCACCTGCTCCACCCGGCATGGAACTGTACTTAATGTTGATTGCCCTGAGCCGCCACGACTTATTTGGTTCAGCAGCCAGCGTGACAGCAACCGACGCCCCTGCCGCGCTAGTCCCCTGCTTCACCAGCGGCCTTGAATCGAAATATGCAAGTCCAGACATTCCTAGCTCCTACGCCTGCTGAATCAGGTTCTTCACGTTAAACGGATACGAATATGTTCCCGCGTCTTGTCGCATTCGTCCAGCAACAAAATTGTGGTGGCGCGTCCGGTCGCGCTGTGCGGCAGCCACACACTTCTCGGTGGCTTCGATCCAACGGTCGCCGCGCTGTCCGTTCTTCGCTTCCTCGCAGATGGCTAGAATCACCGACAGTAAACAGTCGGCCATTTCCGGCCCTCCGCGTGGATAGGGGTTAGCCTCGCTCATACCTTGCGGCTGAGCGGCGAACGGCATGGCGACTTCGTAGTCTGCGTCCAAGTCCGGCCATACCAAAAGCTCTTGCGCCTGAGCAGCAGAGCCGTCTGAAGTCATCCAACGCACGCAGGCCAGCTTCGGGTAGCCCGTGCCGCTGTCTTGTGCTCGCATCGTGGTGACTTCGGTTTCGTTGATTAGCTGAATGTCGGGGTATGAACTGCTATCCGTGAACCTCAACCGAGAAGAGTCGGGAGATTCAAAATCGTCTGGCAGCCTGAATGAGCCTTCGGAAGAAATTGCGAATGTCTTGTTGCTCTGAGTTCCAGCGGTCGAAGTCAAAACCAGCACTGTGCTGGAAGTTACACTAGACACCGTGTAATCGACGCTGTTGATCGTGATGGTCTTGCCGACCATCGAATCATAAAACGCCGCCTCGCTCGCGGTGACGGTAGTGCTGCTGGTGTTGACCGTAATGCCTGAGTCGGTGTCCAAGTCCGCCCACAGCGTCATCACGCCGGGGTCTCGAAGACAGGACCAGACGTAAGGGCCAACTCCGGGGGGATGCAACCAAAACGTGCGCTCCCCCCGGAGTATGTACCTGTCGATGTCAGCCTTCTCGCCGTCGTCCAAATCGTCGTACTCCACCGTCCCGCCTGCGAACAACTCAGCGCAAGCGTGATTGCGGAAGTCAGTCAACGACATTGAAAGACTAGCGACAGCCATACATTATCCTGCAACCAGAGCACCGGCCCGCATGGGCTTGGGTGTCGGCTTTACTTCTCTAACTTCTTCAACCGCGATGAGCGGCTTTTCCGGTTCCACAAAAGCAACCGGGATTCCTTTGTCCATAGCGCGCTCGTACCACATCGGGATATGATCCTGCGGCATCATGGGCTGATTGCAGGACGAATACTTCTTTTGAACGTCCTGCCAATAGCGAACCATGTCGTCGCTGAATCTTCCCTTGTGACCAGTCAGAGCACGCAAACAGGTTTCGATGTACTGTCTCATTAGCCGCACGCCTCGTTTCCGCGAGATACGCCAACAAATTCCTGACAAACGCGGAAGTTGCTGATGTAAAGCGATCCAGCCGTAGACGCTCCGTTCTTTCGCATGAACGACGGAGCAAGATCGACCATCGTTGAGCCATCGATCGTTCGCGGGAAATTCGTCGCGGTCATGGCATGAGTCAAAAACGTGCTGCTCTTCACGCCATTAAACCAGAACGAGCATCGCTCCGTGGACTTAGCCATAGGATCGAAGTCCATACCGAACGTGTACCAAGTATTCGCAACCATCGTTCCAGCGTTGGCAATCAACGTCGTCGGCGCGGCAGTAGCGTTTTGGTAAATAACGCGCGGAGTGGCGTTCTCGGCAGCAGCGCCATTGAGGACGCTCCACCCAAAAAACGGCTTGGTCGTCACCACGTCGGCGGTATCGTCGTCAAGGTCGTTGTCTGCCAGAACTCCTGAAAATCCAACAAACCAACCCTGTACGTTCGCAGCTACCGTGCTAACCGCCAATCGACACTCGAAACGAATGCGAGCCAAGTGGTGATACGGCCACGCAGTAACTTCGTTAGAAGTCACAAACGCATACGGACGCCCGCCAATACCATTAACAACGCCGAGCGTGCTGCGTTGCAGGTAGGTATCCATGTTGTCCGTGGCGCTGGTAAGCTCGCAAACTCCGCCCTGAATGGACGCTGGACCTACGGTCGATGCAGTAGCACCAGTAAACCCAGTCCAGCCACCAGCAAAGTTGGCAAGCGCCAAGTTGGTAGCGACAATCGGGCACGGAGTACTCGCAAAATCCACCTGATCGAAATGTCCGATGGTAGGATCGCGCAGCATCGCTGCGGGATCGTACCCATCCCAAAGTTCAGCCGTGTACTGACGACCTGCACCAGCAAGTCCACCAGAGTTCACAGCCGGTTGTACTGCATGAGACATACTATTTCTCCTTCAATTCAGCCCAAAGGCTGAAGCCAAAATCAACCACTCGAACCGTTGCTCGTGAACAACGCCGAAGTCTTGCCGTTCCACATGCGCATATTCCACGTCATGTACCGAGCACGAGTGACAGTCAGCGGCTGATTCGAGCCGCCGGTCTCAGTCACTTCGTATGGAGCGAATCCGTCCAAACAAATCGGACGAAGCTGTGACCAGTCGATCACGAAGATAGGGTGATTGGCTGTCGAGCGAGCAGCATCCAATTCATCCAGCTTCGGAACGCCCATGATGGGCACGCCACGCACGACAGCCTTGCCGTCGTAGTAGGCCAAGTCAGTACCGACGTTCTCGTTCTGAAGACGAGCAACGTCCGCGAACTTCAGTTCGTCTGCGAGAGTGCAATAGATACCAAACTTGGTATTGCCGTCTTGCAGCTTGGCGAAGTTCACCGGCGACTTGAAGTTGATCTGGTTGAAACCAGTACGCAACTTGCGAACAGCGTCATCGTAAGTGATGTCGCCGTAGCTCTGGAACCACGGAGCGGAGCGCGAGTAGGTCACTCGGCTGACGTTGCCGGGGCCAGAAGAGTATCCTGTCGGGTTCAGGTTCACGCGCCCGCCAGTGCTGGAAGTCGTCCACGGGGACGTTGTGTTGTTTCCACCGCCGTCGTTCGGCGAATAAATCCAGTAGCCCCAGATACCCATGACGGACTGGTCATCGCCAGCCGCAGGGCCGGTCCAGAACTGGGATTCCAATTGCTCGATCCACGCCACGTCCATCTCGAAAATCTTCTCTTTCACGAGATTGACCAAGCGGGCCGGGCTGTTGTTCATGGCAACTTCGCGCAAGTCCCAAGAGACGTGAGCGCGAGTATGTCGCCACGGAAGGTTGAAACGAACTTGGTGTACGTTCGTCGCCGGAGCGATGTTATCGAACAAACCCACCTGCATAGCAGTGTGAGAGTGGTCGGTAGCCATGTTCCATTCGATTCCGTAACCGTCAGAGACCATTACTTTGTTCTGCTGGAACAGCAATCGCGCACCGACATAATCGACGAGCGTTTCGGCGATAGACGCCATACGCTCCTTCTCGATATGCCGCTGCGTAGTCTTGATGATGCTGTCCAGTTGGTCAGCTTGAATAGCTGCTGGCATCTCAATTCTCCATCTGGCTTACTCAGCCAGTTATTTCTGCTTTGCGTACGGCTTCACTCCGAACGAAGCGAGCAAATCGCTTACTGCGTTCTTCGCCGCACCATCGCCCTGAGCAGGCTTGTCGTTAGCCACGTTTCTCCCAGTGCGAAGTCCAACTCCACCCTTTTGCTTCTTCAACTGCGAGGCCACCGTGTCGCGGGCAATCTTGTGCGCCTTGTCAGGCCAGATCGCGTGTCTGCCCTCTTCGACAAAGCTCTCCAAGTCTGCGACTGTGGCCTTCTTTCCGGTCAGCGTTTCGTAACCAGCCTTGCTGCGAAGAACAAAATTGCGCAGCTTGGTCAGTTCCTTGTGCTGATCGGTCCCCGGTTTGGTCCAAGTCTCTTGTGGAACGCCGATGAGGTCTACGAACTCTGGCCCCCACGACTTGACCTTTTCATCGAACATCTGAGCGATCTTCGCCTCGGCTGACCGGGTGTTTTCCTCGGCGGCTTGCTCATGTTCGGCCTGAAGCCCTTCGTATGCCTGCTGCATGGCTCCGATCTTCTTGTCGGAGTAGTCCTTCAGTTGCTTTGCGTAGCCTCCGATCTTCTCGATGGCAGCCTTAATAGCAGGATCGGTGTCCTCATCGAACTTAATCTCAGGAAACACTGGCTCGGACGGGTCTGGCTTCGCTTTCTGTGCGTCTTCCGTGCCTTCTGTGCCGCTTTTGGTGCGAGACTCAGCAGAACGCCGCCACCGAAGCTCTCGAATCGCCACGGCCCCAAGAAGAGCCTCTTCTGTGGCGTACCGCGAGGCGTCATCCGGGCCAATTCCCCACGATTCGGCCAGTCGGAGCAGATTTTCGTTGTGGATTACGGGTTGCTGTGTGGTTTTGTCGCTCTTTTTGCTGTCGGCTTTCTTGTCTTCGGCTGGCGCGGAGTCTTCTGCGCCGTCTTCGTCGTCAAAATTCGGAGCAAGTACGTTAGCAATCTTGCTAGTAACGTCTTCTGGCTGCGAATCGAGCGAATCATCCGGTCGATCAGTCTGACTGAGCGACGTTTTCTGCGCTTTCGGCTTGGGATCATCTGCCACCGCCACGTCTTTGTCAGAAGAAAAGATGTCAAAGTCGATGCCCGACATTCGCTAGTACCTCACATAGTTTTTCTGGGGCAGCCGCATCGGATTCACGGGAATCAGAGGGGCATTTCCCTTTACTGGATAGTCCATGCCGCTCATGGGGCCGGGTGCGGCCTGTGCTTGGTAGACCTGCGGCGGAAGCATTCGCGCGTTTTGGTTCCATTCCTGAACTTGCTGCTGTCTCTGGGCCAACTGAGCACCAATCGAGTTCGGGTCGTAGCGATGCACGAATGGGTTTGTCTGTATTCCGTTCGGAAGAAACATTCGCGGCTGCTGCATCTGGCCGAACCGCAACTGCTGTCGCAAGCGGTTCAGATACATCGCAAACGGGCTGGCGAAATTGTTCGGCCCCTGCTCGTAGGCAACGCCTCCGGGGTTCGGCTTCTGGTACGGCTGATAATCGAACAGTCCCATAGAACCCTACCTTCTGTCGTGCAGACCGCGAGATCGCAGCATCGCGTCAAACTGCTCTTGCCGAGTAATCACCGGCTCGTATCCGCCCGTGTCGGTCTTCCTGTGCGTCACGTTGATGCCGTGCTTCGCGTAGTGCTTCTCGAACTTCGCCACTTCGTCGGCTCCCACTTCGAGAGCCAGACTGTGGTGCGCCCGCCAGAACTCGCCCTTGCGGGCTTTCGGCTTTGGCGCTTCGTGCTCAATGCCGCGCTTGCACATCCAACAGAGTTCACCGTATTGCTCGCACATACCGACTCTCAAGCCAAAATGGGGCGCAAATAAAAAGGACGGCAAAATGGAGTTTCGTGGCTCCACGTCGCCGTCCCGTCAATCGCTTAGTCCTAATCCTCTGGCCGGAGAATTAAGGTTTAGCCCCAGATTTTCCTAGTTCAAGCTCTTTGATTCTTTCACGAAGAATCGCAATCTCCAAAATCTGTACAGCGTGCATCCTGCTGTGTGCCGCTCGGTCCATTACGACCAAATTCTCAATCCGGTTGTCGTCGCGTTTTCCGTTGCGATGATGTACGACCTCGGACTCAAGAAGTTTTCGCCCGATGTTTTGCTCGACGAGTAGGCGATGTTCAAACACTTCTTTGCCAAGAACTCTAACATATCTATACCCGCCCTTACCAACCCTTCCGATAGACGGACCAACTCTTGGGGAACATTTCTTGCGACCGCATGTTTTAACTTTTCCAAGAAGAATCGCCGACAACGGACGAGAGATGCGAAATCCACATTCGCATTCAGCGTCAATCCTCCACCCCTTGCGAATCCATCTTTTTGAAACAACTACAAGTTTTCCAATCCGATCTCCTACTTCCATACGAAGCCTTTCAGTTGTCGGCTCCGTACAGCCTTTTGCTTGGAAGCGACGAGGGATCAGTTCGTCGTTGCCCGGTATTTAGTTTTCTCTGCCCCTAAATTAACTCTCGCTTCCGTCATTTGTCAAGACGAAACTCGCAACCGACGCCCGCGTGGCGTTCTTCAGTGGAGTTTCTGTGGCTACAAAAACCTCCTTGCGGACTACCTCACGCATGGTGGTTTCGGCTTCTTCTTCGCAAACCTTCTGCACCAAGTTCAGCATGAAATCTTGGCCGCTCTGGCTACGGGTCAGATAGTAATGAGCACAGGACTTCACCACTTCGGCGATGATCGGAGACGCGACCTTCAGCAAAAGCTCGATAGGTATAGCCGAGAGCAGGGACGGCACTTGGTTCTTGGCGTACTCAGCAGTCGCCTTTCTAACTTCGTCTTCGATGATGTGGTTCACTTTCTCAAGGTTGATCTGCTTCGACGCAATCTCCTTGCATTTCTCTGCCACACCTTCGCGCAGTGCGGACGCAGCGGCTTCGGGGATTTTTGACTTCTCAAAGAAAATGCGTGCCCCTGCGGCAAGAACATCGTCTGGAAGCTGTGGCATGGCGTAATGAGCAAAGAACAGTTGCGCCGTACCAACCCTGCCCATTTCCGGCATAGAGCGCCACATAGCCATAATAAGCTCAGGAGTAACCTGAAGCGGACCACTAAACGAAATCTCACTCAATGACGCACTCCTTCCAGCATCTCATACTCACAACATCTCCAACCGTCGCTCGATTAACCCCAAAAGCACCACCAAGCTGGCTGTAAGTCAATCTTCCGTGCTTATGAATCCTGCGAATCCAAGATACTTGTTCCTTTGTCAGTTTAGCTGTTCCGCTGCGCTCGCCGCTAGTCGGCGCACGAAGGCCAGTACGAAAAGCATGAAGCGTATTGTCCGAATAAGAAACGTATTCGAGATTTTCTATTCTATTGTCGTGCTTGACCCCGTTGATATGATTAACCGTAAGTCCGTCTGGTCTCGGCCCAACAAACGCCTCCATGACCAAGTGATGAATTGTGCGGCAAGACTTACTGCCATCTGACGCAATCAGATTAACGCATTGATACACGGACTTTTTCGGGTTAAAAATCCTTCCGGGATAAGTCCCACGTCCGCTTGTTTCACGCCTAAGCCTGCCTTGATTGGAGATGGAATACAGCCCTTCGTATCCAACCACTTCCTTCCAAGCCTCATCCATCAGAATCTCCCATGCTAGAAATACTAGCCATCATCTTGCTGTCTGCATTATCGTTGCCGCGATCTTGGCGTATGTGCGTTCTCGTCGTGTTCGGACTCTGACGAATCGGCATCGCCGCGCCGCCGGTCATTTCCGGGTTCGGCTTGTCAGAGTAGATGGTCACTTCGTTTATCAGCGGTTCATCCATCATATCTGCAATGGCACGATTGAGCGACTGAATGTCGTACTGCCCGCCCTGCGCCGAAAGCATTTGATAACTCGGCATGGCGAAACTGTTCCACCACTGCATCACAGACTGAAGCCGCTGCTCAGGACTCTTGTAGCCCATCGAGTAAACGTCGATGTCTACGTTGAGCAACTCCTTGGAAAGCTGCAAACGCATTTCAGGAGTCAGCTTCTGCCAGTAGGTCTGGCCGTCAGCCATCTTGTACGGCATGACTTCTGTGCCAATTGGATCAGCAAGCTCGTTGTGAACGATAGACTCGCAGGCAAGGCGCACTGCTTCGTTGGTGCGAGCCTGCATAAAGCTCACCATTCCGCTCGCAGCTTTGGCAAGAAGCTCGCCCTGATGCGCGGTGGGTGCGGACACTCCGAGTCCAGCCAACTCGTTGATGTTTCCGCCGAGCCAGTTGTACAAGTCCTTCAGCATCGGAACCATCATCAGCGTTTTGTTGTCGGGTCCGCCGATGGAGAAAATCTCAGACGTGCCGCCGCCTTCTTCGTAGACCGACGTGCCGTCGAGCGCGTTCATCACCGCTTCGGCTTCGGAGCGATTGCCGCCGCGAATCTTCATAATGGTCTTGGCTGCGTCGGTTTGTTTGATGACTTTCGATAGCGAACGATTGGTTGCTTCAATCAGGTTGTGCAGCAAACACAAAGGAGAGAGTCCGACCACATGGTTTGGGACATCGAGGAAATCGAGGTAGTGGTACGGCCCGTTGTCGTGGCCCTCCCAAGGCTCGTCGTATAGAAGTGTGTCGTTTCCGTCTGCGGAAAATACTTTGATCTTATTCTCGCATCGGTCCCAAACTTCCCAAAGCGTGATACGGTCTCGGTACGGCTGCATCTTGTCATCGTTCTCGAAGAAGAGCCGCGAATCGTCCGCGATTTCGTTCGACACCATCCCACGGATAACGTCCGGTTTGACATGAGCAAACATCGGATTTGCGAGCGCTTCATCGACCGACATCCTTACGCGAGAACCAGTGAACTCTGCGTCGTGAACCGACGTGGCTGCCGTGTCATAAACCCAGTCAGACCAGTCCACGTTGCTGACCGCAGTGCGAAGTGCTTCGACATAAGAGCCGTCACCGTTCGCAATGCGTCTCCACTCTTGGCAGACCTTCAGAATACCCGGCGAGTACATCAGTGCGTCGAGAACCCATCGCTGCTGTTTGAACCCGAAGTTCTCGTCGCGCATCACCCGTGACGCCTGAAAGCCAACGATCTCCATGTGCTGCTTCCACGGGCCAACGTCGGTTGAGATTTTCAGTCTCGGCTGGTGCGCCGCAAGAAACTGAATCAGTGACCGAGCGTAAAGAGCGTGACCGTTGAGCGGGATTTGTTGAGCGCCGACGACAGAGAGACCATGAGTGTCGCCGACGTATGCCTTCCAGATTTTTTCTCGAACTGCTCTGTGGTTAGAAATTCTATCGTGCGATGATCGCACTTTGTCCTGAAGCCGCGTGCTGGATTGAATTGAGTACATTAGTCTACCGCCATAGGCCAGACGTTTCTTTCTTCCGCCGCTTCATCGCCCAATCGACAGACAGCATCGGAGACTCAATGCGAACCGGAGTGCCGACGTTATTTTTTCTAAGCTCTCTTGCGGCCCACACCATCAACACCGTACCGATCACAGAGTCGCCGTGGTTCTCCCGGCCATCCGATGGAGACAAGCTCTTTGACCGTCTGACGTGCTCTGCTCCGCCATCGACGGTGTAGTTGTACTGCTCCATTTCCTTGTAGGTGTCATGGCTTGGTTCAGCATAGTCCCCATTTTCCAGCCATGCAAGATGTTCGTTGAATACGTTCACCTTGCTGCCAGCGAGAGTTCCATCGCCGCGACGGAAGGTCTGCATACGAAAACCGGGGTAGCTGCTGCCCTTGACGTTGAACTCCCAGTAGACGGATTGACCGGGGTAGTTCAGTTCGCGGAGCAAACAGTTGCCCATGATCTCGCCGGGGCCGTTGCACTCCCAAATGCAGAAGCCGGGCAGTCCGCTCGTGTCACAGAAACACCAACCGAGAGCGCAGACAATTCGAGCAAACAAATGCGGAGCGAGTCCGTGAGTCATGTACTGGGCGACCTTGACGATCTTCGTGCCTTCGATGCGACCAATACAGACCACGGAGTTCGACGCACCGCGACCTTCGGCGTTGCGACTGCCGCTCGCTACGTCGATGCCTAAGACATACCGGCCCGGCTTCCAGACGACTCCCGCAGACCCAGTAGAGACCGGCATTTCCCAAGCACGGAAGAAATAAACCGACTCGCTTTTGATTTCAAAAATCCGTGGCCCGCGTCCGTCGTCCCGGTGTTTGACGTTACCAGTAAGTACAGGCTCGGTGACTTGGTGGTGTTTGATCTTGTTGAGCAGCCCTTCGTAGAAGCATCCGCCGACGCCCTCGTAACTAAGTAGAACTTCTTGCGCGAACAGCGCGTCATTGTCGTCCGCCTTTCGTGAAGCCTCTGCCCACGGCGACCAGTAGTCGCCAGCCTTGAGAGTAACTGGTCCAACTTCGTAATCGTCTTCGAGAGTGTACCCGCCGATCATCTTCGCCGGATCGTCGTACCAGTTGACAGTGAACACAGGAAGAGAGTTCGAGAATCTCAGAGAGTAGAACTTGTTGCTCTTGCCCTTGGGAGTGCTGACCACTCGACGCACGCGGCAGTTCTTGGTTGTGCCGGTCCAGATTTTGTCGCCCATGCCCTGCTGACCGCGATCGGTGTGGGCAAACTCGTCGAGCATCATCCAGCCGAACTGACCAGACCGCCCGAAGTCTTCATGGGTAGCTGATCCCATCATCGTGCCGAAGCCGGGAATCGACATCTTAAGCAGTGCCCGGCACGACTTTGATGGTGTCGGCTTGCCTTTGCTGGACCAGTACGAACGCGGCATGAACCAGTCCGGTGCGTTCTCGGCGAAATAGTCCAGCTTCCAGAACAGGGTGCTGGTGCGGCCATTTTCGTCTACGTCATACTCGACGCGCGAGCCGACGATGCCGCTGGCCCCCGGATTGAACCGAATGAACTGGAAGCCTTCGGCCAAGGTCAGCCACGACCAGCCAACCTGTCGCGGCTTGTCGCATAGTGTGTCCCCGCGAACCGTATTCGTAGAGTCAGCGTCTACTGCTTTTCTTGTTTCGACCAGCAGTCTGACATAGTCATCCTGCTTCGGCCAAGTGATAAATGGCAGGTCTTCGGGGAATGGCTGTTCTCGTTTGATCCAAAGAATAGCGTTGATGAAAAACAGTAAGTCTCTTTTGCACGCCGCAAGAATCAGCGCACGTTCAAACTCGCTGTTGGCTCCAATACGGTTTATGTCTTCTCGGAACTTGAGATTCTCTTTGAAGTCTTTGGGGACGAATTTGTAATACGGGAATAGCTCATTGCTATCCGGGTCAACTTGGTCCCAAACCTCACGCTCGAACGATTTCAATTACTACTCAGCTTTCGTATAAATCTGCTGTTGCGCCTTTTCCAGCTTTTTTCTCTGCGCTTCAGTCAGACCGTGCTCGCTCGCCATGATTTCGCTCGGACTCTTCAGCGGGTACAACTCTTCGTTCCAGTCATTGAGCACGGCGAGCTTGGTTGCGTTCCAGTCGCGGGTCTTCTTGGGCAGCTTAACGAACCGCAGCCGTGCCTCTTCCTCGACCGTCCGCATGGTGATGCCGTACGGCTTCAGCCGCTTGTACGCCTGCGGAAGAGTCTCGCCGTTCTTCAGAAGCGTCGGGCCGGGGGGTATGACCGTTGCTGGCTCATCTGTGTGGTTCTTGGGCATTTCATCGCTCTCCATTTCAATCCTCTCCGCCACAGTTAAACTCGTCGTTCTGTCTGCTGGTGATTCGATTCACTGCGTACTGGGCCATTCCGAGTCCGTTGATGGGGTCTCCCACCCACTCGACATGGGTACACGAATACTGGGCATGGTTCTCGGTGTAGACCAGCAGTATCCTACCCGGAAAGCGGCTGTTCATTTCGTTGAACATTTCCTCCATCGTGACCATCGACAGGTCCGGTCCCGACTCGGATTCCGTCTGGGTTTCCTGATCCTCTTCCATGAACCACCTCCAACAACAGAGCAGACTCTTTCTCAAGCCCATCAATCTTGTTCGCCGCCCATACCATCAGGTCTCTCGTTGCCGGGTCTCTAACAAACGCCGCAGCGGTACGCAACTCGGCTACGCAGTGGTTTGTGGTTTCGGTCATACTCTCACGCTATACACGCCATACACAGATAGCAAGTCACCGCGTTTTGACGGTTTGTACAGGTACAACCCATTAGGGACTTTTCGGTACCGACCAAACAACATCCAAACAAAAGTATGTACTTTCTCGGCCTAAAATCAACATTGTTAATTTGGGTAGTTGTACAATTGTACAATATCATCTTGCTTCTGTTAGGGTATGAATCTCATCTTTCAAGTATTTTGTAGTTGACAAGTAAACCACCATGTGGTAGATTATGCGAAGTTCTAACAGAAAGGAGAACTGCAATGGGTATGACCCACGAAGAGCGGCGAATCCGCCGCAAGCAAATCGCATCGGATGTTCTGGCTGGCAAGAAGCCCTCAGAAGTCTGCAAGAAGTACCAGTGCTCATCGGCCTACGCCTATGACGCCTGCCGTGAACACGGAGTCCCGTACCGCTGTTACGAGCAAAAGAACCCCTCAACGCTCAAGATAGCCAAGCTGCTGCTGGACGGCTTCGGACAGTCAGACGTTGCCCGGCAACTCGGAGTCACCCGTCAGCGAATCGGTCAGGTCGCCAAGAAGATGCGTGAAGTTGGATTTCAGTTCTAACCAAGGAAGGTCAAATACCATGAGCGACGAACAGTCAGAAAAAGCAATAAGGCGAGCCAAGGCCATAGAAGCACTCACCAAGGTCAACGAACTGCTGGTGAAGTCCGAAGCGGCCTTGGACAGCCGACAGGCCAACGGCGAAGACGTAGAAGCCATGTTCAACGTCATCATACTGATGATGGACGCCTTCGGTGCTTCTGGACTCTGTGCGACACCAGCCAAAGACGTAATGCTGATCTGGTTTGAATGCGCCAAGATGTTCCTGAGCATGGGCGGACGGGTGGCGTTTATTGAACCCAAAGAATGAATGAAGCCTACATTAGCCAAGCAGACCTTCACCGACTGAATGTCGCAGTACGGCAATGCGCACTACGCAAGCCAGCATGGGACTTTTGGGTCGATCCCGTAGACGCCACGAGCCACCCCGGAAAAGGGGTCCGCCCATTCGTGCTCATCTGCGCCAGACCAGTTCAGCACAGGGACTTTCCCTATTCCCATTACGGCTCCTTGGAACTCGACGAGTTCAAAGGAAAGCAGGTGGACGATCTCCTTGAGAAGGTCTCCAATGCGATCATGGAAGGAATGCGCCGCTGGTGTGAATGGCATATTCCGGGATGCAAGAAACGACCGCCATCAGACTAGGAGCGTAGCTCAACTGGAAGAGCAAGGCACTTCTAAGGCCGAGGTTTCGGGTTCGAGTCCCGACGCTCCAATCCCCCCCTACTTCATATCCAACTACTCATATGTAGGTAGTTGAACACAATATGACCTAACCATCTAGGGAACATAGGTAAGATTTCTTCTAAAGAACGGTACTATTCACTTCCCTCTGATGGGTTCGAGTTCTCAACGTTTTTCAATGTTGATTTCGGTGTTGATAAATGTTGAGTTGAAAGGTCGAGAAGGGGTTACTCCTCCAAGAACCGTCCGATGCCGTCCGGCTTTGGGTTCCGTTTTGGGGCGTTTTCGGTCTGGGATTGGAGTCCCTTTGATCGGTCAGTCTGTCGGTCCCCAGTCCAGTCCAGTCCCTACCATCGTCGCCGAGTACAGCACCGATACGTCGTGTTGTTGCTGGCCTCTTCCATTGCTGGCAATGTCCCCACCATTCCCCCTTCCATTGCACTAGAAGAAGAAGAAGAAGCGAAGAAGCGAAGCGAAGCGAACCAGCACTCGGTAATCAGTCTGACTAATCGAAGAAAATTCTTGAAGAATGTTGTTGACTACATCGTCAAGTGCCGATAGCATGGTGCAAGGTCGAAGAGTGTCTTCGACAAACGAGTTCAACAATGAAAGGGAAAATCCAATGACAGCAAAAGCAACACCGGTGTCTCAAGCGGTGCCGACAGTAGTTCAGAAACCAGAACCGTATCTGCCTAGCGAAGAGCAAGTGCTGAAGTTTCAGCAGGCGTGGGAAAACGAGAAAATCGTTTCGGGTGCAAGCTGTTTGACTACCTGCGTTCTAACGTATGAGTACAAGTTCCTTAATCCCAATGCTCCACTGTCCGACAAGAAACTGGCGGAAGTGCTGGCAACCCGTGGGTTCAGTGCAACCAGCGTCAACAATCGGATCAAGGCGTACAACTTCCTGCTGAAGCACGTCCCATTCAGTGCCGATGGTACGCCACAAGCACCCGATGACCCCGCTAAGGCTGAAGTCTTCGTGAAACTGTGCTCCGGCAACCTTGAGCGCGACCGTAAGACTGACGAAGTGCTGGACGCAAACGCGACAGCACTCGGATATCCGCCAAAGGTCGCCAAAGACAATGCGAAGAGTGGCGAGTCCGAGTCCGAGTCCGATGGTGCTGGCGAGTCCGACGAATCCGACGGTACGACAATCACCTTGACGTGGGACCAGCTTATCGACGTTGCTGCTCAACGTGCCAACAAGGAAGGAATCACGTTCAAGGCCGTTATGAACGCAATGGCAAAAGCGTATGGCAAGTACGCTGTTGAACTCGATGTCGAAGAAGAAGACATCGAAGAAGACTCGCTCGAAGACTCCGAGAATATCTCGTCTTTGAACTCCGATGAACCTGCGCCAGCACTGACCAAAACGGCGCATGTTCCCAGTGCGAGTCTGAAGCCCACTGTCGCCGCAGTTCGTGAACGTCTACTCGCCGCAAAGGCAGACACTCGTAAGGCACTGAAAGCCTAAGAACCCCAACCCCTTCAACCCCCCTAGTGAACTGCGGTTTGCTAGGGGGGTTTTTTTATGCCCATAGAACCAGCCTACAAACCCCACCATTGAACGATCGGCG
>NZ_JBLFBO010000115.1:0-2047 GCF_047338595.1 Nitrospira sp. BLG_1 | reverse complement strand
AGTGAGGGGGCAGTATGCCCCAATGGTGTGTCTAAGGAAATCGTGGGGCGGAGGATTGGTAGCTTATTTCTCCCGCCCGTTTTCTCATGTCCGCGGCTTGGTCAAAAATTGCCTTCCAGGCCGGATATGCTTCGACTTCATGAATGATTAAAACGTGTTGCATGTAAGTGCCTTTGAATAGTCCGAACGCTGTGCTTAAGTAGTCTGGTAAATCGCGTAGTAATTTGGATGGTCTACCTTAAAGCGGTTGTTATATGTCATTGTTCCTTAGCAAAACGATATCGGCTTGATGCTTTTGCAACTGCTCGCTTACTGAAGCCACTGCCTCTTGCTTCATCTTCAAAAGACTTGAAATCGATGCCAATTTTATTGGCATTCCAAACAATTTTCCTGCAACGGCGTCTGATGCCACTTCTGAATAGGATAGCCCGCCCTTTCTGGGCGTGAGGATTTCAGCATAGTGCTTCTGCTTCAAAGGAGCTTGCAGTCCGAGAGTCACAAATGAGTTGTCTCGGAAACCGTTAAGACCAATGTTCGTTAACGCTCGAGCGATGCGCATTGAGTTCTCCTCACTCGGATTTACTAAAAGGTCCATGTCATCCGCCTTGCGCTGTGTGCAATGCCACGAAATTGCGAGACCGCCGATAAGAATGAAATCGACGTCGTATTGATTGAATGCACGAACGATCTCTTCATTAGCGGCAAGATGAAGCAGAGTGTCTCCGACTCGATTCATGACGTATAAGATATGGGCGTTCAGCTTCGAGCTGGCCGCCGAGTTGTCCGAAGATCTTACACCCTGCGCATGCGCGGCAAGATCATCAACCGTAACACCAAGTTAGGCAGCCCCGACCCCGACAAGTTGCATCAGCCGCTTGAGCTCAGAAATGCGCCGTTCAAAATCAGCTATCGTCGGAGTGTCGAGACTGTGCACAAGGTTGTTTCGGAAAGCTCGAAGGCCATCCCACAGTTCCGCAGCTTCCACAGATATCTTCTCGAGAAAGTTCCTCTTCCAGTAGTAGGCGAAGTCCTCCTTCGGCGGAAGCTTAGCCCTAAATCCATGGTCAAAAACAGACCAGAGTCTCAGGAATTCGCCGGTCTTCGTGTCGGCTGCGCTCGCCTCATCGATTCGAGGACGTTCTCCAAAGAGATTCTCAAAGAGCGAGAGCGTGATTTGGAGATACGCTTCGACCTTGGCTCGCTCGACGGTGATGCCGTTGCCCGAGTGGTAGAGCTGGTTCCGCAATCGGTGGTACCACTCAACGTCGCCAAGGTCGATACCTAAGAGCCGACTGCCCGCGTGTTGATCGAGTAGGTTGAGCAGCGCTGGAAACGATTCGCTCGCTTCCTCGAGATCCTTGCGTCCAGGACCCTTGGCTCCGCGGACACGCTCCGGTAGGCCGAGGTAAGTCTTCACCGCAAGTTCTACAGCATTGTCGACGCTTATCATGGCAATACGCCTATCAAAGTCGCCCCCGAGGCGAAGGTGATCCGCCGCGTGTTGCAACAATTCCCTCGGTCCTTCTGTCCACGGGCCTGTCATGTCTCTCCCGGTTTGCCTAACTTTGTTTAGGCGGATCCTCGTAGAAGCCTGATAGACCAGTTCCCATCCGTTTGCTATGCCGTTACTGTTCGCGAACAATACGCCATAACTATTATCGTTTCAATGAATTGCGCCTACGGGACCATTTCTCACGGAGTCTTATCCGGATCCCTATATGCCCCCTCCACTTATTGGAAAGATTCACATCCCCATCCCACTGCTGCCGCATGCTCGACGCATTTCAAGGAACGGAGGACCGCCTACCACAGAACACAGACGTTGAACGGCTGCTTTTCAATCAGGTGGTCGATCGGTTTGGGTCGCGTGGAGGCTATGCTCACATACCCTCCAGTCCGATTGATCCGTCCTGTGCCTACCGATCCCCTCACCCATTCGGTGTAGCTGCAAATTCAATCTTCCGGGCGATAGCGAAGAAATGTTGCACCTATTCCTCCGCCCCACGATTTCCTTAGACACACCATTGGGGCATACTGCCCCCTCACT
>NZ_JBLFBO010000032.1:0-30723 GCF_047338595.1 Nitrospira sp. BLG_1 | reverse complement strand
TCATCTACTGGAAAAGGAGTGTTATGAATCCATCCCTACAACGTGCGGTCACCAGCTTTTATAACCTGATCTACGAAGCACAAACCTTTGCCACCGCGATGGCACGGATCGATACGGCGGAACAGGAGCACTATGCAGGACGCATTGAGGGGCTCAATTGGGTCCTTGATCGCTGTCAGGAACTTGAAGAGATGGATGCGAACCTCACGCCGTCCTCCCTGCAGCGCATTTTGGGTGAGGTGAAGTCCGACTTGGAACATGAATTATCAGTCCAAAGGCGGGAAAAAGGCCGCCGGGCTGATGGGCGTGAAGAGGCTCTCAATTTTGTCGCAGACTACCTTTCGAGTCTGATTACTGCGACTGAGATCGAGTCCGCCAAAACTCCTGCCTAAGACACACGTTCCTTCTGAACGGGGCATGCATCAGCCAGCCATGTTGACTGGGGGCCCCGTTAACCTCTTCGCTACGTTTCTGGTATTTTGTCGACGAACCCTCTTTAGCCGCCTGGCTATGGCGGGAACGAACTCGTAATGACTTGACCCTGCCGCAGGGATCTCAATAGAATGAATTATGTTTCAACCGCCACGTAAGCCAGGGATGCCCTGGGTCCCCGGTCGTCCCTCGGCTCAACGAAGTCGGACTCGTCCTTCGCCGGCAGGCCAGCAGGATCAATTTGGGTCCTTGAATGCCTCACTTCTCTATTGTCCCCGGTGTCGAGTGGCCACACCGACCAGAGAGCGCCTGCTTCTCGTCCTTCCCACCGGAAATCTCTACGAATATCTCTGTGCGCAATGTGGGACCTCCACCGGGTCAAAGACCGAGAACCCTGAAAAACCCGTTCACATTGTCGCGCCATAATCTCCACCACCCTGAACAAGGTTCGTGTTACAAAGCGAGTAGCCCCAAGTTCACGGAACTTGGTCATGTGCAAGAGCCGACTCGCAGACCGCTGAGCATCCGAGAGTCAAAGACTTCGCATAACATTGCGATTTCTGGGTGGCTGGGAGTAGCTCTGAACATCAAGGCGTAGGAAAGGACCGACGTTCACTGGTCACATATGAGGGGGCGTTGTCGGTATCGGGATGATCAGGCAGCGTCTGAATCCGGAAGGCTCAATTCCAATGAGGGGACCGTCACTGAATCTGCGTCAGGGGAATTCCCTCTTCAATCAGCATCACAGGAATATTGTCTCGGATGGGGTAGAGGAGTGTTCCGTCCTCACGGACTAGCCCTGCCTCAAACGGTTCCGTAACTGGTCGATTGCCCTTGTTTTTCAATCCACCTCGAGTAACTGAGGTATTTAATGCGATGATGACGGCGTCTTCTGCGACCGTCACTTTCTGCTTTGTCTCGGGGCAACAGAGGATCGCCAGCAGATCCGGGTTGATATTCATGAACTTAATCCTTCCCACGCTTGTCACAAAATCTTATTCTGTATCATGCCACCAAGTACGATGAAGTCTCAAGACCTCTTCAGCGATGGCAAACTCTGCTACACTACCAACAACCGGTGGCCAAGAACGGAATATGATGGTGAAAGCCTTCTGGAAAACCTGTGTGGCTGGGCTCATTCTCCTTGTGCCGGCCTGGGCCACACTGCTGATCCTCTCGACCCTCTTTACTGCACTTGATAGTGTAGTGGGACGATATCTGGTCTATCCTGTTCCTGGTCTTGGCCTGCTGCTCTTAGTGCTCCTGCTCATTCTTGTCGGAGTCATCGGTGATCATATGATCGCTCGCGGTCTGTTCGAGCGGGTGGAGCGGCGGATTGAACAGATTCCACTGGTCCAAAGTATTTATCTCACCTTAAAAGGCATGACTGACTTGGTCAATTTTCGTTCCCGCTTCGGCCAGAGCCGGGTAGTCGCCTTTCCATTTCCTCGGGACGGATGTTGGGCTTTAGGATTTGTCATGGGTACCGCCCCGCCGACTCTTCAGGTGGACCGGTCCCATACACTTGTGATGGTGTTTGTTCCAACGGCTATTCATCCATTTACCGGATACTTGGCCTTCATTCCGGAACCCGCGCTCAAACCGATTAATCTGCCTTTCGAGGAGGCCATGAAAATGGAATTCTCGGCAGGATTTTACAGGCCACGGGCTGGATGGCTTACCACGTCTCCCCCGGCTTTACCATAAGCGATGAATCCGGACTTGTTCGTCATTAGGCCAGCCACGGTGCATGATGTGCAGCCGATCCTCGAGTTCAATGCAGCTATGGCACTCGAAACCGAACAGCGCCGGTTGGATCTTGATCGACTCCGAAAAGGCACGCTCGCACTGTTGACACAACCTCAGCATGGTTTTTACATCGTGGCAGAAACTTCGGTCGAGACAATCCGGACTGCTGTCGGCCAACTCATGATCACATTTGAGTGGAGTGATTGGCGGAACGGAGTCTTTTGGTGGGTGCAAAGCGTCTATGTGAGACCGGAGTGGCGCCGCCGTGGAGTGTATCGAGCGATGCATGAACACATTGCCGCGCGAGCGAAAATGGATCCGCAAGTTTGTGGAATACGCCTCTACGTGGAATACCGGAATCACGATGCCCAAACTGTCTATCAACGTGTGGGACTCAGCCCCTCTGTCTATACTATCTACGAAGAGGATTTCATACTGGGCCCTCAGCGGCCGAATCCCTGAAAGGAGGACTCGACATGAAGATTGCTCGATCCATCTATGCTCTTCTGGTCGTCACCCTGCTCATACAAGGGTGCGCGTTCAGCAGGGGGACGCTAGGAGACGACATTAAATCGGACACCGTCGCAGCGCTTCAAAAAGGAGTCACCACGAAGGATGAGGTCCTTCGCCTCCTGGGCGCTCCAGATAGGCTAGTACCACTGAATGGTCGAGACGTCTTTCAGTACTACCGATATGATGCCAAGGCGGGGAGTCTCCTATTGATCATCCTCAATTTCTCACGTCTTTCCATTAAAAGTGATGATCTTTTCGTCGTTCTCAACCGTGATGGGATCGTCGAAGACGTGATCGCATCGAAACGTACCGACGCGTTGGCCTTCCGATTCTGGCCGTTTGGGGAATGACATGACACAGGTGATCCGTAGAATGGCCTCGATTGTGCTGGGAGTACTGATTGGTCTCTCTGCGCTGGGTTGTAATGTCATCCGCGTCTCGCTCAATACCTCCCTTGCTCCGGAGGATGTGGCCTTCATCGTACCTGGAAAAACGACCTTGTCCGAAGTGGTCGCTCACCTGGGGGCGCCCGATTCCATCGTCGATTCTGATTCGGGGGTGGTCGCCACCTACCGATTCCTTGACCTGAAATACTCCCGGGTTAATTTTGGTTGGTTGGCAAAACCATGGACACCGGTGGATCCCGATCTTATTTTTTCCCGCACGGGACTTGGGGTTGATGCCTTTGAGGTCTTGTGTGACGGGCAGTGGGTCGTTCGCCAGAAGGAGTTTCTTCGCCATCTCATCAGGCCGCCCTTCTACCCCTATCCGTTTCAGCAGTCAGGACGCTCAGCCCCCGCTGAATTACTACTTGGCACTAGCCCGGTTCGACCCGCTATAATGGCAAGCCATGAGTGAGGGAACGATAGATCCCGCTCCGTGGCCGACGAGTGATAACCCGTCTGCTTCCTATATCCCAGCCGATAAAGACACCGAGTTTCTTCAACGGGATGAATTGCGTCCTATTCGAATCGGTCTGGAACTGCTGAAGCCCGAACTCATCCAAAAAGAAGAACAGATTGAATCAACGATCGTCGTCTTCGGCAGTGCGAGACTGCATGAGCCGGTGGTGGCCAAACTGGCGCTCAAGCAAGCTGAAGCGGAGGCGGCCCGCATGCCGACGGATCCGGCATGCCGGCGGAACGTGGCCATCGCCAAGCGGCAGTGTGAACTCGCCCAATACTACGACGTGGCCCGAGAATTCAGTCGGCTGGTCTCCTCGACCTGCCAAGTGGATGGACATTGCGATTACGTCATCGTGACGGGCGGTGGTCCCGGCATTATGGAGGCCGCCAACCGTGGTGCGGCAGACGTGAGTGCCAAGTCGATCGGGCTCAACATTACGCTGCCGCACGAACAGTACCCAAATCCCTACATCACCCCTCGACTCAGCTTTCAGTTTCGCTACTTTGCGATCAGGAAAATGCATTTTCTCATCAGGGCCAAGGCACTCGTCGCATTCCCGGGAGGATTTGGCACGCTCGACGAACTGTTTGAAACATTGACTCTGCTCCAGACGGGTAAGACGGACAAGGTCATCGTCATTCTTGTCGGTCGAGACTTCTGGGAAAGACTGATCAACTGGCAACTGCTTGTGGAGTACGGACTCATTGCACAGACGGACCTGGATCTTTTTCACTATGCGGAAACGGCTCAAGAAGCCTGGGACCTGATCGCACGCCACAACGGAGTACCCACCACATGAAACTCTCATTCTACGGAGCAGCTCGTTCAGTCACGGGGAGTCGTCATCTGCTGGAAGCTCCTGGCTTTCGGCTCATGTTCGATTGCGGAATGTTTCAGGGCCGCCGCCAGGAGGCCTTCCGGAAGAATCAGGATTTGGGGTTTGACCCGAAGTCGCTTGGAGCCGTGCTGCTCTCGCATGCGCATATCGACCATTCAGGAGCTTTGCCGGTGCTTCCGGGACAAGGGTTTTCAGGAAAGGTATATTTGACCAGAGCCTCAGCAGACTTGGCCGGGATTATGCTGGAAGATTCGGCTCGTGTGCAGGAATACGATTGTCGGTACGTCAACAAACAGGAGCGCCGACGGGGAAAAACTTGTGTTCAGCCGATCTATGATGCGGACGATGTCCGCAAGATTGTGAAGCGATTCGAAGGCACTCGGTATGGAGACCAAGTGAAGATCGCGCCCCGCATTACGGCATCATTCCATGACGCAGGCCACATCTTAGGTTCAGCCGCAGTCCGTGTGAAATACACAGCACGCGGCAATACCACCACGGTCTTGTTCAGCGGTGATCTGGGACGATCCCATATGCCGATCCTCCGCGATCCCGAACCGCCACCAGCCTGCGATATCCTCATCCTCGAATCGACCTACGGCGACCGCTTGCATGAACAGGCCGGCGAGGAGATGAAGAGAAAGGCGCAAGACCTGATCGAGCATGCCAGAACACATAAGAGCAAGATCATCGTCCCGGCATTTGCCGTGGGACGCACGCAGGAACTGGTGATGCGGATCAAGGAGTTGGTAGGTGAAGGCCGAGTCGAGCCGATCCCGATTTATATCGACTCGCCATTAGCGGGAAAGGCTACCGAAGTCTTCAAGCGGCATCCCGAGTGCTATGACGAGGAAACCATGAAGACCTTTTCATCGGGGGGCGATGTCTTTGCCTCGCGCTATATTCACTTTGTCTCCTCGCCGGAAGAGAGCAAGCGTCTCAATGCCATGCGCGGGCCCTGTGTCATCATCTCGTCCTCCGGCATGTGCGAGGGAGGGCGCATCATCCACCATCTGAAACATGCCATTCAGGACGAAGCGAACGTCATCGTCTTCGTCGGCTTTCAAGCGGAACATACGCTGGGCCGTAAGCTCGTGGAAGGGTGGGATGTGGTGCCCATCTTTGGCATCCCAACGAAGCGTCGCGCTCAAATCGTCAAATTCAACGGTCTGTCGGCACATGCCGACCGGAATGATCTGTTGGCCTACGTGCGTGCCATCAATCCTCTGCCCAGCAAGGTGTTTGTCGTCCATGGTGAGGAGAAGCAGGCCCTGTCGTTGGGCGCAGCTATTCAAGCAGAGCACCCAAAGATCGACGTGCGGGTTCCGCACCCGGCCAGTACACATGAACTCTAGCGCCCGGCATTCCACACAAGTGGTGTTCGTGTCTTGCATTGCCGCACTACTCAGCGGTTGTTTCTCCGTCGCGGCTGCTGAGCCTGATCAGCCACGCCAACGCATTCGAGATCTTGGCATCGTCATCGGCTCCTTCCAGCCTGGTCCGCTTAATGCGATTACCGATGTGGTCGGCGTGAAGGTTGGACACACCACACTCATCTCCGGTGAAGGAAAATTGATTCCAGGTCAGGGGCCCGTGCGGACCGGAGTCACGGTTGTGATGCCGCGTGACGACGTGTGGCATAAGAAGGTGCCCGCTGGATTCTTCGTCCTCAACGGGACCGGAGAAATGACAGGCCTCTCATGGGTCGCGGAATCCGGCTTTCTCGAGTACCCCATAGCCCTCACCAACACCTTGAATATCCCGCGTGTCGCGAACGCCGTGATGAGTTGGATGATCAAGCAGTATCCAGCCATCGGGATCGAAGATGACACGCTCACGCCGGTGATCGCGGAATGCGACGACGGGCGACTGAACGACATCCAAGGCCGCCATGTGTCTGAGCAAGACGTGATCGCTGCTCTGGATAACGTCAGCGCTGGACCAGTGAAAGAGGGTACCATCGGCGCCGGTACCGGTATGGTGTCGTATGGGTTTAAGGGTGGTATCGGCACGGCTTCACGAAAACTGTCCGAGGAAGAAGGCGGCTATACGGTCGGCGTACTGGTCAATGCGAACCACGGCCGCCGACCGGAACTGGTTATCGCCGGTGTGCCGGTGGGAAAACTCTACGAGCAGCCATCACCGGCGCAACAACAATCGCAGGCACTCTCACCCGGCCAGAGCGAAGGTTCCATTATCGTCATCATCGCCACAGATGCCCCACTCGACAGCCGGCAGCTTACGCGACTCGCGAAGCGAGCCGCGCTCGGCCTGGCCCGCACCGGCTCCACGGCGAGGCACAGCAGCGGAGATTTCATATTGGCCTTTTCCACCGCGAATGTGATTCCACACTATCCAAAAGAACCCACCTACACCCTTACGCACCTGGCCGACAGTCATATCAATTCCCTCATCACCGCGACGGTCGAGGCCACGGAAGAAGCCATCCTCAATGCCCTTACCATGGCGACGTCCGTCACGGGCCGCGACAACCATCGCATCGAGGCCATCAATCTCATCCGCCTCAAGCGGCTCTTGTGGCCGTCTCAACGCTAGTCGGTAACCCACCCGTCTCCACAGTTCTCCGTCACCGTGCTTGCATTTGCGGGATCTTCCTCGCTATTCTTCGGGCCAGCTGTGCACGAAGGAGATCATGTCGATGGGCGACTACCAAATCGGCGGTGGATTGCAGCTGATGACGGCAGTGCAAAAGACGGAAGCCTTTGCCGAGTTCCTGAAAGCGCGGATGATTCAGGCGCTGGAAACAGAGGATCCGACGGAACTACACTATCTTCTTGCCCAGGTCGACGACTACCATTCCTACCTGTGGCGCTATTACAAAAAACTGGCGCAAGTCCGAGCTCAGCGCATGGATCCGGGGGTCTGAGCCCGGGGCGATTCCTCTCCTGTGCCCATGATTTTCATGCTCCAACTGCTGATCCATTCGATCCCATGAGGCTCGTCCATGCAATTTTCTGTCGCGCTCTCACAACAGGTTGATACGGACTCGGCCGCGTTCGAGGCAGCCGCGAGTATTCGCACGCAACTGGGTGGAGCTCCCATCGATCTTGTCTGTGTCTTTTTCTCAGCACACCATACCGAGGGAGCTGGTCGGTTGGCAGAGCTCCTGACCGGAACGCTTCGTCCGAAACTTCTCCTCGGCTGTAGCGGCGAGGGGGTGATTGCCGGAGCGGAGGAACTCGAAACCACACCCGCACTCACCGTCTGGGCGGCTGTCCTTCCCGACGTCGATCTCCATCCGCTGCATTCGTCATTTTCACCGACCCAGGACCAATTCCATCTCACGGGATGGCCTATCCCCGGAGTCGACGATGGGTCCTTCCTGCTGCTTGCCGATCCCTTTACGACGCCCGTTCAAGACATCCTGGGGATCCTGGATGATCGCTATCCTGGCGCCCAGGCGATCGGTGGCCTCGTCGGGGGCGGCCAAGAGGTCGGTGCGAATCGCTTAGTGCTCAACGACCAGGTTTATGACGGTGGGTTGGTGGGTGTGCGAATTTCCGGGGCCGTGGAGATTCGGCCGGTGATCTCTCAGGGCTGTCGCTTGATCGGGGAGCGGTTTGTCGTGACCAAGGCAGAACGAAACCTGATTCACGAATTGGGAGGAGAGCCGGCATTAGGGCGACTGCAGACGGTCTTTAGTTCATTGTCTGAAGAAGACCGACGAGGTGCCAATCGCGCCGTCCACCTCGGCATTGTGATCGATGAGCATCGGAACCGCTTTGAGCGTGGAGACTTCCTCGTCCGCAACCTGCTCGGTGCCGACCAAACCACCGGCGCGGTTGCCGTGGGAGAGGTGGTGCAAGAGGGACAGACGGTGCAGTTCCAACTACGCGATGCCGTCTCAGCCAGTCAGGAGTTCAATGCCCTGCTTGCGGCGGATCATGCACGGCATCGCCACCCTCCGCTTGGTGCGTTGATGTTCAGTTGTTGCGGGCGAGGCCAAGGCCTCTTTGGCAAGCCCAACCATGATGCCGGGACTGCGTCGGCACGGTTGGGCGCGATTCCACTCGCCGGGTTTTTCGCGCAGGGCGAAATCGGCCCGATCGGCGGACGAAACTTTCTCCATGGTTACACGGCGAGTGTGGCGCTCTTCGCCGAACGCGACCGCTAGCAGGCTGTTGAAACAGTCTGCCAGCTTTGTTCTCGCATCGTTCCAATGGGTGTGAAGCGTATTTCGTGAAGCGTGAAGCGAACAGGCGGAGGAGCGGAAAGGCTTTCATTCTGCTATCCTGGTTTTGCCCACCCAACAGGAGCCAATGGCCCCTCAGTAACCGGCTCGCCAGGTTCCAGTTGACCATACCCTCCCTCCCGTGCCATACAGTGTGAGGAGGAGATTCCTATGAAATCACCGTATCTTTCATCACTCATGGCGATCGTCGTGCTGACGTTAGCAGTGGGAGTAGGAGGTTCCATGGCCGAGAGCAATCAAGAAGTAACCACGCCGTCCGGGCTGAAATATGTCGATCAAGCGGTCGGGACGGGGGACGTGGCCGTTGTAGGAAAGAATGTGAGCGTGCACTATACTGGCTGGCTCGAAAACGGAAAAAAGTTCGATAGCTCCGTCGATCGAGGACAACCCTTTTCCTTCCCGCTCGGCGCCGGGCGTGTCATTAAGGGCTGGGACGAAGGGGTGCAGGGGATGAAGGTTGGCGGCAAGCGCAAGCTGACGATCCCATCGGATTTGGGATACGGTTCGCGTGGAGCCGGTGGGGTGATCCCACCGAATGCCACGTTGATTTTTGATGTGGAGTTACTCGGAGTACGATAACAGGCTTCAAGCTAATAAGCTGACAGGTCCGATCCCAATACTTTGATACGCTTGTCAGCGTGAATTGTTATGCAACAGACTCCTCTCATCGCACAACATCGCGCCGCCGGCGCTAAGCTGGTTGACTTCGCCGGATGGGAGATGCCTATCCAGTACAGCGGCGTGGTGGATGAATATCACACCGTTCGTAGCAAGGCCGGTCTTTTCGACGTGAGCCACATGGGCCGGATCACGGTCTCCGGCCCAGGTTCCGTCGGGTTTCTGCAGTATGTCACCACCAATGACGTTTCCAAGATTTCCGTTCGCTCCTCTCAGTATTCGATGGTGTGCAACCCCAACGGCGGGATCAAAGACGACATCTTTATTTATCATGTGAAGCCGTACGAGTTTCTCGTTTGCGTCAATGCTTCGAATCGCGAGAAGATCGTTACGTGGTTCATGGAAAAAGTTTCCCATGTGCAGGGATGCAAAGTCAGGGATCGCTCAACCGAGCTGGCACAGATTGCGGTGCAAGGTCCCATCTCGCGCGACCTGTTGATTGATGCCGGAGTGGCTGAGGTTGCGGACCTTAAAGTTAGACAGTGCCGAGAAGTCACCGCGTTCGGCGGGTCCATCATTGTTTCGCGGACAGGCTACACCGGTGAATTGGGCTATGAGCTTTATCTTCCGGCTCACCTCGCAGCTCAGGCCTGGGAGCAGCTGTTGAAAGTTGGTCAGTCGGAAGGCCTAAAGCCGGCAGGCTTGGGTGCGCGTGATTTGCTCAGACTGGACATGGGGTATCTGTTGTACGGAAACGATATCAGCGAAGAGACCAGTCCTCTGGACGCTGGAGCTGAGTGGGTGGTGAATCTTGAGAAAGGTGAGTTTGTCGGTCGAGCATCCCTGTTGGCTCAACGGACACAGGGGTTGGCCCGTCGATTAGTCGGGTTTGAATTGCTTGAAAAGGCTGTTCCCCGTCATGGTTTCCCCATGCTTTCAGCCGACTCATCGGGGCAATCCATCGGCGAGGTCACAAGTGGTAACCTGTCACCGATCTTGCAAAAGGGGATCGGCTTGGCCTCTGTGGTGTCACGCTACGCCGAACCGGGGACGAGAATTCAGGTCGACATCCGGGGGAAGGCCGTACCAGCCATAGTGGTGAAGCCGCCGTTCTATAAGAAACTCAAGAGCTGATGGCGTATGGCCTATAGCAGAAAGAAGAACGTCGATCCCGTTTGTCGACCTCCTTACGATAAGCCATTGGCTATGAGCCATCGACTCCCATGACACGAAATATCTACACCGGGAAAGTCATCACCCTCAACGTCGATACCGTCCAATTGCCCAACGGGGTTACGGTGGACCTTGAGACGATTCGCCACCCTGGGGCTGCGGCCGTGGTACCGGTCAAAGACGATGGCACGGTGGTCTTAATCCGGCAGTTCCGTCACGCAGCCGGTGGATTCATTTACGAGATACCTGCTGGAAAACTTGCTCCGGGCGAAGATCCGTTGCATTGCGCTGCGCGAGAACTCGAAGAGGAAGTCGGCTATCGAGCCTCTACCTTTGAACTGCTCTCCAGTATCTTCACGGCACCAGGGTTTGCTGATGAAGTGATTCATGTCTACAAGGCGACTGGCCTCACGAAGGGCCGGCAACACTTGGATCGAGATGAAGTGCTGGATGTGGTTGAGATGCCGCTTTCAGAGGCGATTACCAAAATTGAGGATGGGACCATCCGTGATGGTAAGACTATCGTGGGATTGCAGGCTGTCTATATCAAGGTTCACCGTCGATGAACTGTGTCGGCGTGAATCTATACCTCCCGTTCTTCTCGTCATGCATCTCATTGCCACGAATATCGGTGTAAACATCCTTTAAAATCAGTCTCTTCAAAAACAGAACCCTCTGCGAACCGCCTATCCTGTCACATCAATTCCCATGGCAGGCGAGCCTCTATCGGTCGTGTACGGACTACATTCACATGGCATGACGAATCATGCTATGTTTCGCCGTTCAAACATGCCTGGAGTGCGGGGAATCGCCCTGGACAGGCTCTGGTCGAAGCCGGTTGAACATAGCGCTGGGTGAAAGCCAGTACCAAGCAAGAAGCGACTTGAATCGCTGAATACAGCCTAGAGAGGGAAGGAGAACTGTGCCCATGTTGCTCAACGGAAAAAAGGGGCTCATCATCGGTGTGGCTAATAAGCACAGCATCGCCTGGGCCATTGCCCAGTCTACTGCCGGACAAGGTGCCCAACTGTTTTTTAATTATCAAAATGAACGGTTGAAGCAGAATGTCGAAGAGCTGACCGCCACGTTGCCGGGGGCCAAGGCCTTTCCCTGTGATGTGAGTAATGACAGTGAAATTACTGCGCTGATGCAGCAAGTGCAAAAAGACTTCGGCCAAATCGATTTTCTCGTCCACTCACTGGCCTTTGCGCCCCGTGAGGAGTTGACCGGGCAATTTATCAACACCAGTCGACAGGGGTTCGCGATGGCGCTCGATATCAGTGCCTATTCTTTGATTGCCGTTGCACGAGCCGCCTTGCCGTTAATGACGGCTGGGGGCTCCATTGTGACCCTCACGTATCTCGGCAGCGAGCGTGTGGTGCCTCACTACAACGTGATGGGTGTCGCTAAAGCGGCTCTCGAATCAGCCGTTCGTTATCTGGCCTACGACCTTGGGCCCCTGAACATCCGGGTCAATGCGATCTCTGCCGGACCGATCAAGACCCTGGCGGCTCGCGGCGTTTCGGGCATTACGAAGATGGTGGATCATCACAAAGAGGTGGCTCCGCTTCGACGACCAACGGAGCAAGGTGACGTCGGCGATACGGCCTTGTTTTTGGTCAGCTCCTTAGGACGGGGAATCAGTGGGGAAGTCATCTATGTCGACGGAGGCTTCAATATTCTTGGGATGGTCGCGCCGAGCGAGTAGATCGGTGCCGAGTTTCTCTCTTTCGAGATCAGTGGTGGTGCAAGGCATGAAGGTATTATCGTCCAGGTCTGTGCGAGAGGGAACTCTCCTATGTCCTTTCTGCTTCAGTTCAGTTCGAGACACGAAGCACCATTGATGGGGTAAACTTACGTTATCAATGAGTTAGAGTGACCAGAGGACATGGCACAATGGCATCGGGTTTGCTGGTTATATTCCCGATTCAAGGCAGGATGGTGCTATGTCATATAGGGTGCACAGTGTATGAAAAGCGCATTGCTGGTGCTGATGACGCTCATCCCAAGTGGGATATTGCTTCTCCCCTCAACTACCATGGCCGAATCCTCAGGGAGAACATTGCCAAAACAGGCACTTGATCAATGTCATCAAGGAAGATTGGCCAAAGATCGAGATACGCGCCTCGCCCATTTTCAGCAAGGACAGCGGCTGGGTGAACAGGCGGTGGCTGAAGATGAAGGAAGCGCCGATGCACACTTCGCCTTGTTCTGCAACCTGGGAGAGCTGCTACGCATCGATGGGGAAACCCTTACCTCCCTCTTTGGGCTTCGCCGGATGATGAAGGAATTGGATCGAACCTTGGAGATCGCTCCTACTCATCTTGAAGCCATTTCGGCCAAAGGGACGTTACTGGTGAAACTCCCCGGCCTGTTGGGTGGAGACGTGAAAGAAGGCGAACGCCTCTTACAACAGGTCATTGATCAGGCTCCCCAAGCGGTCAATGCCAGGCTCGCGCTTGCCAGAGTGCGATGTGAACGAGGTCGGCATGACGAGGCTGCTGCTCTGGCGAGTATGGCCCTAGTGATCGCGCAGAAACAGAAGCAGATGGATTTCATTCCAGAGGCCGAGGCCATGCTCCAGCAGGCTAAAGCGAACGCGTCAAAGAATAAAGAACAGCGGTCGTAGTTTCGAAAGCGCTGGACCCCACATTCTTTGGAGCGGTATCCGATACATTCAAACTCTCCTTAGTCTTTTGAGTCCCGAAAGAGCCCGCGCACCATTATTCAATCCAGCCCAGTTAACCTCCGCCGGGATATTCGTTCCGCATTGCACCTATGTGATGACCGCTGCCGGTCTGTGCGACGGCTGCCTCTTTTCTGAATACATTGGACTATACATGATGGGATCCCGTGAAAACCTACAGGTAAGGAGGTCTAGGATACTTGTCGATTGGCATATTCTGTCGCAATGGCGTACTGTATAATACGTCTTCCTTACCAGACGGGTGGTTATCAGAATCGTCGGGAAGGGAGAACACATGACTCACTACGCGACGGTCAGACCGGACAAGAAAGAGCATGGGGCAGCATCGGTCGGGATGCTACCCAGAACCGGACTGTGGTCGAAACGAACTCTCAGAGGCCAGCGTCGGTTACGGGTGGGATGCCCATGAAAACAACCATTTCGCCGATATCAACCCGGCGTCAGTACGGGATCGCACTGGGCAGCATACTCGTCGCGTTCCTCACTCGCCTGGTCGGGGATTTTTTTCTCGACGATTCGATGCCGTTCGTGACGTTCCTCATTGCGACAGCTGTGACGACATGGTATGGGGGGATCGGAGCGTCTCTGATGGCACTGATCCTAGGCGCACTGGTCTGGAATTGGTTTTTTGTCTCTCCTCGGTACGAATTGAGCATGGGGAACCATATCGATCAGGCGGGACTGACGATCTATACGCTCATCGGGGTCGCAATGATCGGATATACTCAGACCTGGCGATGGGCGTTGAGGCAAAGTGAACAAAGAGAACAGCGCGTCCAGTCTGGCGGGATGCCGGAAGTGAATTCCAAATTAACGCATCACGTCTAAAGGCTACGAAGGACGAGTCACGTTGTCCGCCTATCAGAGACGGTGCACTAAAGTTTAGAGCTCCAGACCAACGCCCACCGTGCTCTCCCGTATAGATACCGACCGGTCAGTCGACTGCCTTCCGCAGTGCCTTGAGTCGCCCTTGCCGCTTCTTTGACTCAATTCGTCGAGCGTGAGACCCTTTGGTGGGCACGGTTGGCTTGCGTTTCTTGCGTGGTACAGCGGCGCGTTGAATGAGTCCTTGTAAACGGGTAAGCGCATCCTCTCGATTCCGTTCCTGTGTCCGATGTTGCTGTGCCTTGATCGTGATCACGCCGTCGGCTGAAATGCGGTGATCATGGAGGCTCAGCAAGGCTGCTTTGTAGAACTGCGGCAACGAAGACGCATGAATATCAAATCGTAGATGGACGGCAGTGGAAACCTTATTGACGTTCTGTCCGCCGGCGCCTTGCGAACGGACGGCGCGGAGGTCGATCTCGTGATCGGGAATAGAAACAGACGATGAAATGAGCAGCATGGAAAGTAGTTAGCACAAGCACGTCGCGGGCGCAATTTCCAAAAGGAAATGACTCCTCGTGCCGGAATTCTTGACTACTATATAGGAAAGCGGCAAGCCCCGTTTATAGGGCTCACCGGTTGATCCTGTTCTGTTAATGCAAGGAGTGGGAACCGGCTAGGGCGCGGGAGTGGACTTGTGCGACTGTCCATTGGCGTTGGAGAGGGGAACTTCTCGCCGTAACTGATCCACCTGCTCTTGCAGCTGCCGCATCTGCTTATGTTGTTCATCCAGTCGATTGCGCAGTTCCTGATTCATCCCGGAGAGGCCTCGAATCTGTTGTTGTAACTCCCCAGATGAGGTAGTGGGTGCAGAATGGTCTGTCGGAATCGTAGTGGAGGACGGCAAGGATGAATCGGTTCTCTCTTGATTCGGTCGCGCACCACGACCGTACGCTTTTCGCATCAGGACGTCATTTAGGGGGAGGGAAATATGCACGCGCTCGAAGTGCGCCCATCGCGGTTCTTCGAGGTCTGGAGCCTTCACGGCTTGAGCCGGGCCGACCACCCACAATTTCATATTCTTGGTATCTCGAAGATCTTTGTAGTCCCCTCCCCCGGTGTCGGTACGAATAATCGACGAATGATCGGTCACAACCACATGAAGGTAGGAACCACGATAAAACAAGGCGCCCACTGTCCGATCCTCACTATACGTCACGTCCGGTTTTGGCAGTGAAAAGAATACCCGTTCGGTTGGCTTAGCCTCTCGGAATGCGATGGCAAGCGGTTCGGAGATAACGGATAGCTCCGTGGCTGTAAAGAGGGGGACCGGTTCTGGCTTCGTCAGGAGTCCAGCGATAGTCCCACTGTATCCACTGACCTGAATGGACTCAAGAAGCACGGTCAGATCCTTCGGGGTCAGATCGATCGGATGATGGTTCAATCCTGTCTGGCTATTGCCGCGAGTGGAAGGATCAGCTTCCAGACCAATCCGAATCCCTTCCTGGTCATACACCGATCGTCCCTGGGTGAAGAAACTACATGCAGATAGGTTGACAACGACCAAAAGAACTACCCCAATAAGGATCGGCGATACTGCACTAAACCTATCCCGACTTCCTTTTTCTATGTTGCTACCGTTGCTCATTGAAATGATGACCGTGGTTCCCTTGTTGTGTTCGCGAGCTTAGTTCTTTCCACAAACAGTCTCTTGCCTCAGGGTTACGTATCCTGCTTCGTAGAATGGAAAATCTGCAATGTCTCGCCCCTGCGTGTTCCAAAAATGAAGACATCCGGCCTCCACAATCGGATAATTCCTGGAGAGGTCGTTAACGGTGACGATTTTCCACGGACGAGTCATCCCGACGACCATCACACGATTGCCGCGCTGGAGGTCGGCGTTATCAACTTGCCCTCGGTATACAACAGCAAACTCTCCATTGTTTTTCCCATTATCTTTGGGGCCGTACGCTGGATAAGTGACGATGGGCAGCTGACTGACGACGATCGTGACCGTGTCACCGGAGACCTGCGACTGTAAAATCCGCCCACCAAGTTGAACCTTTTTCAATTCAGAACCGTCAGTCATCATGCGCCACCGAGAAAAATCAAAATTGCGGTCAACGTCCTCCATCACCTTGGAGGGAAAGACCTTGTATGTGGGAGTACAGGCGCTGGCCGATACCCATGAGAGGACCAGGAAACTAGCGAGAATTTTCACGGCTACCTCCTTACACTGTTCCGCTATCCAGCGTCAAATCAACGCTGGCACCAAGGAACCTAGTACAGCTACATGTATCGTAACTGCCACTGGATGAAAAAGGCGTTTTGCGCAAAGGGGTCGTTGGCTGCGTTGAGGGCGATGCCCGGCCCCAACCCCGAATGGTGTCGGAACTCATAGTTGAACTGGATTTTGGACTGCATCTTGGGTGGAAAATTTTCAAAATAATAGTTCAAACCGACGATGTGCCGGGTGTACTTATCGTTCGACAATCTGGTATTGGGGTTGAATTCTTCGTACATGTAGACCGGCTCGAAGTTTTCAAGCGGCCCTTCTGTAAAGAGATATTTCGCTAAAACATACCAGGTCTGTCGGTTCGCGCCCGGCGCACCGGAGCCGCCGCAGACGGTCGTATCGAGGCAGCCTCCGTTGGCCGGAGTCCCTACCGTGGTTGCATTTGCCCCATCATGCCCTTGCCAATATTCGCCATAGGCCGTGAAGCCGGGAAGAAACTTGGGATTCCATCGAGCATCGATCCCATACCGATCGAAGTGACCCTTACCTCGGCCATTGATGAAAGTTCCCGCGTTGTTTGAGGTCCCTTGAATCATCGTAAAGCTGACAAACGACACGTCGTCTCCGAAGAGTCGGAGGCGCATATAGACGGCCTTCGGCTGATTGGCACCCCCAATTCCGGAGGTGTTGCTCACGATGCCGTTGGCCTGAAAGTTATTGTTGTTCATGATTCCGACTACATATTCCAGCCGGTTCATGATTTTTCCACGTACATCGACGAAGTAATCGCGTTCTTGGATGAATTCGATAGCCCCACCCGTGCCGTTTCGGTTCTGTCCTGGCCCACCACCGCCTCCCACTCCGTTCAAGTATGGAGAGCTGATGATATCCCGTAGCCCACCCGAGGTCTCCGTAAAGATGCCGAACGGCATACGAAAGACGCCCATTCTGATGATGTTGAGGTTGGGTGCCCACGACTGAACTGGCCGAACATCGATATAGGCTTCACGGAAGAAGGTTGCCACGCTGGGATTTCCGGCTGCAGTGCTGCTATTGCCCGTCGGCGTGATGCTTGTCAGTCCGGTACTCTGGAACTCCATCAACATGTGCCAACGAGGAAGATAGTCACTCAGTTTTCCCCAAAACACCATCTCGGCGCGACGAACGGAGAAACTGTCCTGGCTTTTTCCTTCGGGGACGTTGGCATTGACATGCCCGTACAAGAATTGCAAAGCATTCAGACCGACATTGACCTTATCCTTCAGAATGGGAAGTATTTCTGTTTTGTGCTTCCAGTCCTCTAAGCTCTCCAACCGACGTGTGTGTTCGGTAGTTGTATACTCCTGTTGAGCTCGAATCCTGAGCCACTCATCTTTCGTAAGGGTTCCCTTTTGGAGGAGAAGATCTTCCAATGAAACTCCGCCTGCTGGGGTCGTGTTTCCCTGGGGAGGTCCTTGGGCTTGTGGGTCCGAAGTTTGTTGCGCGTGTACAAACGGAGATGAAATTTGCTTTTGATCCGCTGATGTTTCCTGGGCGAATGCAGGCTTGTGGACCACCACGGTCGATATGGCGAGCACCACTGCCGCAAACTTCATGGAGATGGCACACGACGTCCCGTACCGTCCTCTCATGCGAAATCCTCCTCGAAAAATCCTATGATTGTGGCGAACGGCGTTCCAGTCAGATGCAACTATGGATTCATTGGCGCTGCGTCTCGGGTAGAGATACCGAGAGCAATGCCTCTACTCTCCGCGTGGGTGGGAGGTAAGGGGAATAAGCCTGCCTTGAGCAACACATCTTCCCCTTCTCGGCTCATCATGAAGGTCAGGAATTCTTGCACTGCATCGGGTAGGGGTGACGTGGCCGGCTTATCGAAGTACAGACACAAGGCATGCTGTAGCGGATACGTCTGATCAGCCACACTTTCCCGAGAGGGGAGGACGAAGGGCATTCCCTCCTTCTCCGCAATCGGAATGGCTCGTACAGTCGATGCCTGCAAGCCGAGTGCACTGTAGCCTATTCCCATTGGATCTCGGCTGACATCGACGGCGACTGACGCTGCCCCAGGCTCCTCATGGACGTCAGATCGAAATTCACCCCCAGCTAGACCATATTCCTTCACGAATGCCCTGGCTTCTGATTGCCGGTCACGACCGTAGAGTTGAATCGGTCGGTCTTTCCAGCCATCACTTAATCCAAGCTGTCCCCACTGAGACAGAGATGCCTTGGCTCCCCGTTTTCGTGTCGATGAGAAAAGAGCATCCACCTGATCAAGGGTCAGCCCGGGAAGCGGATTATCTTTATGCACATACAGTGCGACGGCATCCACCGCTACGGGTACGACAGTTGGCGCATAGCCGTGTTGTGCGGCAAACTCTTTTGTTTCAGCGTCGGATAGCTGATGCGTGGTGGCAAGCAGTTGGAAACTGGATGCGCGATCGTCGATCATCAGGATCTTGCCTGTCTTGCTCAACGGCGGCTGCAGGAACTCTTCAACAGCTTTCGCGTTTCCTTTCTTAACGTGGATGCTCACTTTGGGCTGGAAGCGTTGAAAGTCTGTGATAAGACGAGTGATGAGGGGATAGAATGCCTCGGAGCTTTGGATCTTGAACGCACCAGAGACCTGTTTCTTGGGACTGTAGTGATTCAGTGTCGGGCTTGGACTTATGGTCATAAACGGGTCTCCGTGCTCGGCTGAGGATTGCGCTACGAGACCGAGCGGAGAGATGAGTGCCAGGCCGAGAGCAGCTGCTTTCCATAGTGTTGTACTCATGATTCCTCCCTGGGATGTCTAAATCTTTTTGAGGAGTAGGGTTCCCTCTGAGGAATAGAATTCTAAAGTCAGAAGGTTGCGGGCGGGTAACCATATTGTTACAGGATTGTTAAATTTTCAGCTTTGCGGGAACAAAAACTGATTACTGCTTCCAATTCGTTACTCGTGAGCTGTGAGTACTGACAACCAGGCCTTTATCCTGATCATTACGAGACCCGTGCCAGAAGAACCGTATCGATGGAAAAGAGTTGGCGGCCGGTGGTGGTTGAGCCGCAGTAAAATCACTCATATGGCTTTGTCCGCAGTATACTTTAGTGGATTTGGAACAAGCAGTCCTGCAGCAGGCTCAATCAGAACCAGTTCTCTGTCGGCATCAATGGAACCTTCTTAAAGTATTTCAATATGGATGTCGCCTACCAAAACCCACTTCTCAACAGCCGAACGATTCCCAACCTTGCGAATCAAATGAACCACACTATGCTCTTCCGGTTCTCCATCAACCTATAGTTGGATGCGATAAGGTCGGCAAGGCCGCGGCTCCTTCGTTAGAGCAAGCAGAGCCGCCAACACAGAACCGAGCGGCCTCGTGGCTGTATGACGGAGAGGCGGTCAACCATCTGATGATTGCAGGAGGAGGTTGAGATTTGAAGGAAAGTCCGCGGCGGGCGGGGTGTAGGCCCGCCGCGGATCTCTTGGGGCATGGGACGGAGTTGACCGTCACAGTCCTGCACGCCACCGTGCTGTGTGTCGCACGGTCTATCAGTGTCGATGATACTAGTTCTGATCGTGAGTGATGTGCAAATCCTTGCGAATCTCCACGGTGCGGGCATTCGTATTCTGAACGATCCGGTTGTTGTCGATCTTTAAAATCTCATGCAGTTGGTGAATCTGGCTCGGCGCCACCTTCAGTGGTTCGGACATCACATACCAACTCACCCCTTCACTGCAGGGCGGCGTCGTCAACGATCCCGCATAGGTAAAGACTTGCTCGTTCTCCACGGGAATCAACTTGGTCGGATCCAACGGCAGCCCGGCCCCGCTGGTGTTGTAGGTGTCGTGTTCTTCAGGCGTATGCTCGATAATCTTCTTTAGAATCGGGTGTTCGGCGGACGACCCCTGCGAGCCGTCCAAGAAGATGCCCAGGACCGCGAGCTTGCCGTCTTCCCGTTGATGCACAAAATGCAGTTCTCCATCGTACTGGCGTCCGGCGGGATACTGGTTCTTAATGACGAGGTGTTCACTGGGGGTATGAAAATGGAATTGAACCAGCGGATAGACATCCTTTCCGATGAGCAATTTCCCGGGATAGCCTTTTGAGAAGGATACCTGTACCGCATGGCCGGTATTTCGAAACACATAGGCATTGCCTGTGTCCTTCCCGATGGCGGCCCCTTCCGTGCTACTGATGGACGGCGCATAGCGAACCGCTACCGAATCGGCACGGCGTTCAGGCTCGGCCGGCGGGTTCTTGTCGTTACTCTGCGTGATGGGATTCAAGGAAATCGCGTTGCCCGTCAGGTTTAGTGCGATCGGGGTTTGATGGGACCCAATCGCGCATTCGGCAAAGGGAAACTCAAAGGCGGCTGAGTTCTTGGTCGAGTCCCCCTTAAGGGTAGCCCAGAACGTTCCATCAGATCCCTGACCGGGCTCTTGACTCACGATGGTGTGATCCCAATGCGGATCACTTGCCGACACCGGGCTTGTCAGTACGAGAACCAGAGCACTGAGCGTGGCGATTTCCACCCAAGATGTCTTCATATTCGTTTCCTCCACGGTGAGAATATAAAAAGGAACGTGTGTTCGGAGCACACACCAAACCTTCGATGGTTTTGGCCAGGGCAGGCTTAAGGCGCTGCCCTTGATCAACAGGTCGGACCAGGGCTCAACTCCAGATTCATGGAGCGGGCCGTATCATGCTCGTGGGCCGCACGGATTCACCACCCCCTGTCAGCAAGTCTGTATCCGACAATCGGGCGCTGTGGATACCGGTAGGGGCACAGCCGTGTGAGAAAGTGTCAGTTGAGAGGAGAAGAGAAGCGATGGGTTTTCGGCAAAACATGGAGGTACGGTAAGAGAACTCAATAGAAGGAAGGCCACAGCAAGCTTCATTACTATCCCCTTTGGTTATAAGTATGAATATGAATACGTACGACTTGAAGGTATGCCGTACTGACCGTCACACCGATATCTTTTGGGACTGGTGATTGCCGCTCATCCTGCCAATAACATGGGAGGGGAGCGATTACGCATCCAGCTCCACGCAAAACGAATGCCTAGAACTTTTGCGGCAGGCTTTTGATGAAAATTCGTTAAAGGCATACGGATGTCTCGATGCTACAGTATCCCGGTTTTGTAGCAGGAGAAGCGTCATAAGCCCTTGTTGTCATTGCTCCAGACAGAATAAATGGTGGGAGGCGCGTAGTGTGTGATGGTGATAGCAAGTGCATAAGCGCACAGATGTCTTTGTGCGAAGATGCGCCAATTTCTGTCTAGCGGGGGGGCAGAGAGGTTGTGTGAAAATGGTCGCATGCAACTAGGCCGTCGTCATCCTCGGCGGTAGCTCATGCTGTTCCGTTCGAGGTGAGCCGTTTTCTTACTGGATCAGTCAGATAAAGGAGGGATCATGCAGCGGGTCGTAGTCAATCGTCGTGGGGGGCAATAGAAGTGGGGGCTGAGGATTACAATCGTCGCCTTTGCGTGGAGCCTATTAGCTGGAGGCGAAACCTTCGCCCAGACTCCTTCAACATTCAGCCAGGACTTTCGCCTGTGGGCGCCTATTTTTATGACGGCGAAGCTTCCGAACTCGTTTCTGGCCTATTTAGAGGTCCAGCTTCGCTTTGCGGATCTGGATGAGGACGGCCACATCGATCAGCTGATCCTCCGGCCCGCAGTTGGGTACCAGCTGACAGAGAATCTCTCGATCTGGCAAGGGTATGCGTGGGTCGGCAACTATAATCAGAGACATACCCCACCACAGTCCCCCTTCTTTGAAGAGAGCCGGATCTATCAGCAGATCCTCTATTTCCGGAAATTCGATTCCTTCAAGATCACCAGTCGCACGCGTTTGGAGGAACGGTGGATTGAACATGTGGATGGGACGGCGGTGCGGTTCAGAACCGGACTGCGAGGGGCATACACACTACCGATGGCACCGGAATGGGCACTGGTCGCCTCTGATGAGGTATTTGTCCATCTGAACACGGTCTGAACACGGTCGGTGTGCGAGGACCCCAGGCGGGTTTTGATCAAAACCGATTCTTTATCGGTGTGAACCGAACCTTCTCGAAGTAGGTCAACATGGATGTCGGTTACCAGAATCAACTCCTCAATAGCCGGTCCATCCCGAATCTTGCGAATCAGATGAATCACATGATTCTCCTTCAGTTCTTCATCAACATCTAGAGACGACGTCGAATCCCTTTCGAGCGATCCCACGGCATGACGCCGTTCAGTCGAAGCCCCTCGGTCGACCAAAAGGTCAACCGAGGGGCGCCTCGTACTGAAAATAGAGATGATGGCTTACAGGAGTTCGGGCAGGCGGTCGATGATGCGAAGTCGCAGATCTTGGCCCAGTTGGATCTGCACCATTTTAGTGGAGAGCTTTTCGCGCATCAGGCGAATTTCTTCCGCCGTGAATTGCACCTGCCCTCCGCATTGCTCGACCAGATGATAGATAAGCAAGGAGGTCAGGAGCTGCGCTTCTTCATCGCTGGCGTGGCGGCTGAGATTAAGAATCTGTGACATACTGCTACCGGCCTCCGATTGATGCCTCGTACTTATGACCGAGGCCGGTCCCTTTCCACAATGCCACAAGTGTAGGGGCCTGTGGCCCTTGCAAACAACCTTGAGACTTGCTCAATACCGCTCCTTCACTCCCGTCTATCGACCGTAGTGCGCCAACGCACAGGCTGTGCGCCAATACACAGGTACCTACACATCTAGCCGCACAGTCCTCCTGTTCATGGTGGTAGTGATCTCATTCATCTAATAATTACAGATACTTAAGACTCTTCTTCGTGATGGCCCCATTGTTGCTGTACTGCCAGGAAAATTTAGTGACTGGTCTTATTGGGGAGGGCAATGCCATGGATGGCACCTCAGGTTCTCTTTCAGCAGATCGAGATACGACCTATCAGGCATCACTACCCAGACTATCAGTGACGGAGTCTGCTGCGTTCCAAGGTCAATATGTGGGACGGGATATTGCGGCAGGATTGATTACCGGTGTCATGGCTATTCCGCTTTCTGTGGGCATCGCCATGATGTCAGACTATCCCATCAAGGTGGGCCTTGCCACGGTAGCCTTTGCTTGCTTGATCGGGTGGATCAATGCCTGGATCAAGCCGGGCAACTTTGTCGGATGCCCTGGGATCGCAGCTGGGTTAGCCCCGGTTTTGGCGATGGGGGTCGCAAGTTTTGGAATGGAGAATATGGCCTTTGTGATCTTCCTGACGGCCGTCATGCAGGCTGTCATCTGGAAGTTCAACTGGCAACGCTACATCTTACTGGCCGTTCCAGCGTACCTTGTTGAAGGATTACTTGCGGGAATCGGCCTAAAAATCGCGTTAAAGTTCTCGACCTTCACCTACGAGCTTCCGGCTGAATTGGCCGCTGCCGATACGTTTTTGAACGGGGCGCGTATTCAAATGATTCTGATTTCCCTTGCCGGACTCGGTCTCTTTCTCTATCTGTTCGGTAAATTCAAATACATTCAGCCGGCAGTCCCCTATTTTGTCATCATCGGGATGGGTGTTCTGCTCGCTCAGTTCGTTCAAGTTCCCATGCTGCATGTAGAAGATGTGCCGTTATCCGTGGCGGTACCCGTCCCTCATTTCGACAGCGCAACGACCTGGGTGTATGTCGTTGGATTTGCCGCGATGTTGGCAATCATTGATGTGATTGAGCAAGTCATGAGCAATGCCGCCATCCAGAAAATCGACCCACTCAAGCGGACGTGCAACAGTAATAACAGCCTACTCGCAATCTGGATTGCAAACATTGGTGCGAGTTTCTTCGGTGGTATGACAAACTTGGATGGGTTGGCCAAGAGTACAACGAATCGGTTGGCCGGCGCGTACACGAAGTTTTCGGTCTTGATCGTCGGACTCGTGGTGACCTTCTTCGTTATCAATCCCCAATATCTGGAACTCTTACCAAAGTTTGCCGTGGCCATCGTGATGATGTTTACTGGTTGGAAAATGGTTGCCGGTTTGATGCATGTGACTCACCACGGACCCTATGCCATGATCCTGGCCATCCTTACCGGGATCCTCGTGTACAAAATTGGGATCTTTGAGGGGTTACTGGTTGCGATGGCCATCCATGGCATTGTCCACTACTTGGTCTACACTCAAGTCGACAAGAAGTCGGCCAAAGTCGTCGTGAGCAACTATTTTTCGAATCTGAAGAAGATCACCACAGAATCGTGATTGCTTACCTGCGATTCAGCTAGAGTAAAATACGGACAGCAGCGAGAGAGAAGGGCGGTCTCAGGATGAAACCTTAACAGAGACCGGTCAGAGAGGGCTCAGCGGTCCTGTCTCCGGAGCTTTGAATTGGTGCAGCGCTGATACCCATAGCATAGACGCTTCAGCTTAATCTTGTGGTGAAACGATAACTGAATAGGGAACACTTAAAGAGAGGCACGCAGTGGCTCATCATCTTGGTGTACGGGCTTTCCATGCACGGCGGGCAAGATGCCACCCGTCGTGGCACTTCCCGCCCTCCGCTTCATCCGCGGGAAAGCGAGTTTCAGAGGCAGCAGTCCTACTGCCAAAATTACAGATTGATGTAAAACTGTAAAAGCAAGATGTGGTTGATCAAGTTCGCATTGCCATGGAGTGTACGGCTGTTGAGCATCTGGTTCTGGTAGCCAACATCCACGTTGAAGTATTGATTAAATGTTTTGTTGATTCCTAGGAAGAACCGATTTTGGTCGATTCCAGCCCCGGGTCCCTTACCTCCACCTCTCACATCATCGATGGTGTCGACCGAATTGAGGTTAATAAAGATCTCGTCGTAGCCAACGATCGCCCATTCCGGAGCCATGGGGAGTGGGTAGGACAGTTTCAGCATTTCGCGGAGTCGAAGAGCAGTGCCAGCCGCATGCTCGATCCAGCGCTCTTCCATCCTGGTTCGACTCATGAACTTAAAGTCACCAAATTTTTGGGTGTAAATGGCTTGCTGAAAGATCCGGCTTTCTTGGAAGAATCCTGCCTGAGGCGGGGTGTGCGGCTGATTAAAGTTACCCACCCATGCGTAGCCTTGCCAAAGAGAGAGATTCTCGGTCAACTGGTACCCAAGCGCCGGACGAAGCAGCAGCTGATCGATATTGGTGACATCGTCGCCAATACGTGGGTTGACCTCCATATAGACTATGAATTTTGAAGGTAACTTCACGGTTAAATAAACCGGTGTCCAGAGCCGAAAGTCAGATTTTGTATTGGGGCCCAATTGTTCATATGCCTGTGCAGGCGTCGTACTGGGCCCTGCCAGGTTCCCAATGAGCATCCCAACGCCTACTAGCCTTGCCCATGTCCGATTCCACTGCCTTCCAGTCTGGGACACCATGAATTCCTCCCGCGATTCTGGGTTCACTTGTCTCTTGACCCTATATCTGTGATGTTTGACTGTGAGTGAGTCAGTCTGCGTACGTGCTTAGATCTGTATATGCCTTTGCACTAATCGTCCCGTTCCAGTTCCGTCTTGTATCGATGCTCATGGCATCCGGTCATCCTTTCATTCATGAACGTGGAACAACAATTCAACTGGGTTACTCTGCGTAGTTTAGGTCGAAGCTGAGTACTGCAGTATGGTGAAGCTAGCACTGCGTGGTTACACATGTAACCCTTCAGTACCTAACATCGATGGTAATACTGATCACTTTCTCGGCACGTTCATTGTCGTGGATTTTTCGAAATTCGACTCCAGCACAAAGCGTTTATGCAGCGGTTGGATCGGTCGTACATTGTCGTGCCCTACGAGGGCGCGGAACTTCTGGATCTGTTCGGCGGAGACTTCGATGGGATCGTGCATGACCATCCAGACAACGCCTTCTGTACAGGGCGGGGTGGTAAAGGATCCGGAGTAGAGGTAGTAGGATTTTCTCTCAGGAAGGAGAGTTATCGGATTCACAAAATGGTTATGATCATCATTGACTTCTCCGACTTTGGAAGGGGCATGTTCCAAGAAGGTCTCGAAAAATGGATTGTGCTTCCCTTCCTCCATGAATACGGCGACTACAGCTGTCTCATGCCGCTCGTTGTGATGTACTAGATGCAGCTCCATCGGGTAGTGCTTGTGATCGATGGTATGTTCGCTCGGAGTGTGGAAATGAAATTGTTCCAGCAAGTAGAGATCGTCGTCGAACACGATCGTGCTGTCTTTATCATAATGGAGCACCGTCTGGCCGTGCTTGGGGTAACGAGACTTGGCCGTTTCCGAAAGTGGTTCGACTTCCTGCAACGTATGCCCGTTGTTGATTACATGGAAAGGAGCGTCTCGATAAGTAAACTGGAGGTCATCAAGGGTCGTCTTCCGGGTGCGCAAGAGATCAATCGGCGATTGGTTCATGCCCTTTTCACAGAGGGAAGTATCCGGCCCAAGCTTGCCCCAATGAAGCGGTCCACGATCTCCGTCATAGCCCCATGAACTATGCCCCGTCTCTCCTGCATGTAGCCAAGCAGGCAACGACCACACAAGCGTTATCGTTAAGATCCGAATCACTGTTTTCGTTACAGCCCTGTCTAGCAAGGGGGCTGTGACTGCTGGACTCAGCGATGAAAATAACTCCATGACCCATCCCTCCCTTACCTCTATCAATTGTTTATCTGCCAAGGTCCTGATCTATCTACAACAAACCACAAAAACTGAATGAAGACGGCCCGCTCATTTTTGCTGCGCGAGCCCTCCTGCCCATCAGTATACAACGAGCAATCCCGCACACTGTACACAGTGCGATTTACAAAAATCAACTAGGCTCGTCAAACACCTACTTCGGCACTGCATTCAATTAGTGACGTATAAACAATAGCTTACAAATTGTGACATTCTCCAACCCGAGGTGCGTAACTTGCTGACCATCGAAGTATCCCTTCTCCCCAAGGCGAATCCGTGGGGAGGGCATCTCTGTCGAGCTGGTTGTTGCATCAGTGTGTACTAGACAAATGGAGCTGGGCTGTTGGTGAAGTCGGATCGCGGTACAGCCTCAATGCACGAACAAGTCGCGAACTTCGTGAGCTCGTCAACGAGTCACGGTTTCAGTCTCACCCGAGTAATCGCGAGTCAATGCTCAGGTGAGTAAGGGGGAACCATGCGATACCTGACGAAAGGTATACTGCTTGTCACCGCAACGCTTCTTCTCCAAGCGTGTGGCACAACGGTCAAGCCAGGTGAGCGGGGGGTACGGTGGAATCTATTCGCCGGCGGTCTAGAGGCCGAAACACTCAAGAGCGGATTCCATTGGCAGGCGCCATGGAGCCAGATATTTGTCTACAACGTGCAGTGGCGTAGTTATGCCGAAACCGTCGAAGCCCTGAGTTCGGACGGCCTGCCTGTTACCATCAAGACCGTCATTCTCATGAGGCCGACTCCCAATGAAGTATCAAGCCTGGCCCAGAACACCGGGTCAGACTTCTATCCTCAAGCCGTCAAACCGGCCTTGCTGACAGCCGTCCGGAGCGCTGTCTCCAGGTATCCCATGATTACTGTGTTGGAGCATAGTCCTGAGATCGCGGGCCAGGTAGAGGCGATCGTGGTAGAAAAACTCAAAGGCCGTCATCTGCAAGTGGCAAACGTTGCCATAGTCAAGCTCGCGATGGATAAATTGGAGCTGGGCCTCGGCGACCATATGCAGGCCGATGCGGTAAGCGAATTCAGCGTGATCGCCGCTGGCAAGAAATGAGAGCGCGCAACGTCGTGCCTTAAGCGGAGAGGACGAGATCAATTCGCGTCCGGGGGTCAGTCAGAACCGATAGATGACCCCCACTCCAACATTGGTGTTGTGGTCGACACGCTGAAAGGCATTCACCCCACGATTCGCCCGCTGAAACGTCAATGTCAATGCAGTCTGATCTGTCAACTGGTATAGGAGCCTTCCGGTGCCTTGGAAAATGTTTTCGTGCTGCCCGTTTCGCTCATCATCCACGATCCCGCTCGTCCAGTTGTTACGCTCATAGTGGAAGTCCAGTTCTAACTCCAAGTGGGGTAAGAGTTCGGCATCAAGACCTGCCGCGAAGAAATGATGGACGTAGGAATTATCCTCTTCTGGCTCAAAATCGTGACGGCCGCTGGCTAATCCACGCTCATAGTGATAGCCGGCGAACAGCCGCAGATGCTCCTTGACTCGCCAAAAGAGATGGGGACCGATGGTCCAGAATGTCGTATTGCGTCGGGCGAACGCATCATTATAAAGTCGCTTCCCAACCCTTCCTTGCACTCGCAATTCCCAATTGTCGGACAGCCGCTGTTCAAGTCTGATGTATCCGACATGCGAGGTCACACGCTCATTGGCGAACACCTCCGGCTCTGTACGCCTGACTTCACTATTGCCCAAGAGCTGATCTGGGGCAGTAAAGTAACGGAGCCGAAGTGCCGTGTTTGGCGTAAACGAGTGTAAAGCTTCGGCGGCGATGCTCGCCTGGCTCCATTCGGGGTTTACCGCAAAAATAAACCCTTGAGGCTTTATAGAAAAAACGGTTCGGCCAAGGCCTGTTGTGATTGACTTGGAAACAAGAAATCCCGGCTCAAAGACCATGTCAGATCCCAATCCAGTGCGAGTCACGTCTAGGACCGGTTGGGACGGATCACCATCAAGGCCAGACCGCCGGGTAGCCGAAAACAGTGCGACATCATCGGTGTAAAAAATAGTCCCGTTTGCTGAAACCGACCATTCGGCCAAGGCCTGAGAGAGCTCAGCCGACCAAAACACTCCGATCAGGAACAGAATTCTCAACAACATGACTCGTTCCTCTCAATCTCCAGACCTAGAACGATTGCTCTGCTCGGCAGTCTTTGCCAATTCCAATCAGTCTAAGGGGCTGCATTCGAACCGTTGCTACTGAGCCACAAGGTTGGTGTGTTGAGGAGAAATAACAAGTCAGTTTCGAGCGGTGGAAGGAGCCAAGTTCATCCAGCCGCATCATTAGGCACATGTGCGAGACGCTACTGGGTAGGAACTCTGCCTCGACCTTCAGTGGTATCTGCTTATACCAAAAGGATCACTGTTAGGAACACAACCCTCAACAACATCGCACTTCCTTTCCTGGCCACAGGGACTCTCCGCACAAGCCGCGCAGATAGCCGATGATCTCAATCGATCTTCCTTAGGTTCTTCGTGCTCTGTACCCGTGTGCGCCGAGGGAGCGGTTGATAAGTGGTCTGGAATGAGTGAGGAACCACCTTATCGAAGGCTCTGCTCAGCGCCATCTCAAACGGCTCCAAATCTTTATGGCCGCCACTACTCAGGTCTTGAACAGACCCCACTATGGCAAAAGCTTCAATTTGGAATCAAGGAAAATGAGCTATATCGCACGTCACGCACTGTGCGCATCAGCACTGTTTGTCATTTTTGGTTAAGTACAGAGCCAGGACTGATGTCTAAAAGGAACAGAAGAGCGGATGTATAGCCACCTGCGTCTGTAGCACTGTGCACCGTATGGACCGTGCGATATCGCTCATTTAAGTGGGCGCAATTAGATAGAGGGAATAGAAAAATAGGTCTTGGCCGAGAGTATCGGTGAAGCTCACCAGCATAAGCACATGGATTTGTTCAAAAGACGAATGGTGTTCGTTATGGAGCCTTGCTAGGCAGACACTTTGCACAAGGCAGATGCAGATATTGAAGACAGAATGCAGGCAACGCAATGAAAAACGTAAAAGTCTCCTGTGTCACTCGATACGTCATGGCTCCTACACCCGTACAGGCAGCAGCGCCCCGATGCATTGGCGACGCGGAGCTATGCAAGACAATACAACACAATCTGAAGACTGCTGAAGGTGGGATCGTATGAATAAACTCGTCCAGATTGCCTTAAAAAAACCCTATACCTTTGTGGTTCTTGCCATTCTCATTGTCGTGTTTGGGGTCATGACAGTGATGCATGCCCCCACGGACGTCTTCCCCAATATTCAGATGCCTGTCAGTTCGGTCGTCTGGCTTTACGATGGTTTGATGCCGCAAGAAACCGAGGGGCGTGTCACGCGTGTTTTCGAGCAAATGCTGACTCAGACGGTCGAAGGCATCAAGACCATCGTGAGTACGTCGTACTTCGGCCACTCCATCATCAACATCTTTCTCCAGGACGGCGTTGACCTGGCCGGGAGCGAGGCCGACATTGTGGGCATCTCGCAAACCTCCGTCAAAGCCCTGCCGCCGGATGTGGCTGCACCGATGGTGATGCGGCTGTTTCCTTCCCAGGTGCCGGTCGCCGTCTTGCAAGTCGAATCAGACGTGGAGACGCCGGCAGAGCTCTATAATTTGTGCGTGATGCGAATTCGTCCCATGCTCGTCACGATCCCCGGTGCAATCCTCCCGCATCCCTATGGCGGTCAAGACATGCAGGTCATGATCAACGTTGACCAGGATAAGCTGAGGGCCCGTCACCTCACCACGGAGGATGTGCACCAAGCTATTGAGAAGCAAAATCTCGTGTTGCCGGGCGGCGACATGAAGATCAAGGAGACTGACTGGCTGGTGCTGACGAACGCCTCTCCGCTCAAGATTGAAGAGTTCGACGATATT
>NZ_JBLFBO010000114.1:0-2077 GCF_047338595.1 Nitrospira sp. BLG_1 | reverse complement strand
CTGAACATTGAGCATGACTACACCGTCTTTCACGATCTGGACTTTTCCGGCAATGAGGGCGCCGATACGCCGAGAGTCCCTCGCGAGCATCGATCCATCATTGCCAAGCTCGCCGCCTCACTCCTGCTGCTCAATAAAGACGACTCGAAAGCTAAGGATTACGCTGCCATGGGGGAGGGTAAATTGCGGTCGATGGTCGATCAATACATTCCGTCTCAGTCCGGCAGGTTGTATGTGGCACCGAAACACTCGGCCACGTTGGGAATGACATAATGCGCAATCTCGACAGCGTTGAAATCCCATGCGGGCAAGGCGGGCTCAATGCGTCTAAAAGCCCCTATGTCTTGAGAGATACCGATCTCGTCTCCATGGAATCACTGACGTATGAGCATGACACCTGGGAGAAGGACGGGGGGGCCGTCAAGTTCAACAGCACGGCGGTGACCGGCTCATATCCGTCCGTCCGTGCCATGCACAACTTTCGAGTGTCAGACAATGAGCTGGTGGTTGCGACCATGACGGGTCGGCTCGTGGTGGTGGGGTCAAGCGGCATTACAAAAACCCTTGCGCCAGATTCAACCACATACCACGGCCATTTCGTCGAGGGCTATAACGGCACGTCAAAGGCGCTGTACTATTTCGGACTCTCAGTCAGCGTCCCGCTGGTGTATACCCAAGGCTCAAGTTCGGTGCTGTTTCAGCTCGGATCGCCGGTCGGCACGGTCACGGCTGATAGCACGACGGAGACCTTTACGCGCACGGCGCATGGCCTCGCGAACGGCACGCAAGTGTTTTTCTCCAACAGCGGAGGGGCGCTTCCCGGAGGAATCGCCGAGGCGTCAAAGCTGTATGTCGTCAACGCCGCAGCCAACACGTTCCAAGTCTCTGGCAGTGTCGGTGGGGCGGCCGTCAATATCACGAGCAACGGCACAGGGACGCACACCGTCCATCGTGCGACCATGCCGTCAGATTGGGTCAACGGCGCGAATTTCCCTCGATGGGGATTCATGCACAATGGCCGGATGTGGGCTGGTGGTGGCGGTCAGGTTCCGCATGCCGTGTACAGTTCGGTCCTGAATAACCATAACGACTACATTAACTCCGGCTCTCTCTATTTTCAGGTGTACCCTGGCGAGGGAGATATCATTATCGGGGGCATTTCGTGGAGGGGCAAGGCCTACCTATTTAAGTTCCCCTACGGTATTTATGTGCTCGACGATGACAGCCTCGATACGGCAGATTGGGGATGGAAGAGGGTATCGAGATACGTGGGCGCGATTGCCCAGGCATCGATCGTCGAGGCCGATGATGAAGTCTACTTCGTCTCACCTGACGGATTCATTCATGCGCTGTCAGCCGTGCAGCAGTACGGAGATGTGCAATCGTCGGCTGTGAAGGGGCTAGAGATTGGCCCCTACATCAATGAATTCGTGGATTTCTCGAAGCTCTCGACGGCAGCATGGAGCGGTTTCGCGTCATACCCAACCCCGGTCGGCGTATACTATCCCACGAAACGTAAGCTCATGTTCGGATTTTCACCGAACCCTAACGTGATTTCTGGATCAGGGTTTCCAACAAATCATGTCCTCATCGGATTCGATCTTCATCGTTCTGATACGTCGGCAGGGGTGCGCGATGTACAGCCGTTCGTTTCGACGCGCGACGAATACGAGTCGCTAGCGATCTACCGAGATCCAACGACGGCGGACCCTGTATTGCTCGCCGGTAGCTCCAACGGGTTTATCTATCGGCTCGATCAGCCTGCCAGATCGAAAGACGGCGTAGGCTACATGGCGCGGTTTGAAACGAAGGAATTTCGTCCGACTAATAGTAACGCCAACGTGAACATGAAGGAGCTGGAAGTGATATTTTCGGATGGCAGCTCGAACAACAGTGTCGTCATGAAGGTCTATCAGAACGGCATCTTAAGCAAAGCCAAGACGTTGACCGATACGGATCGGTGGATGCGGTTAGATGGAGATGCGCTCAAGATAAAGATTGTTGGTGAAAACGACACGCTGAATTCCTCGTTTTCCATTGCGAAAATCATTGTCCGGTTTACGCAGGGGAATTGGAG
>NZ_JBLFBO010000031.1:0-31198 GCF_047338595.1 Nitrospira sp. BLG_1 | reverse complement strand
CAGTGGGCCCTCCAGCGACCGTATGATCGAATCATTGAGATGGATTGCGACTTCAGCCATGCCCCGTGGGATCTTCCCCGCTTAGTTCACCGCAGCCACACAGCCGACTTGGTCATTGGAAGTCGTTATGTGCCTGGTGGTGGAACGGAAAACTGGAACGCCCGCCGACGCCTTGTATCCCAATGCGGCAATCGCTATGTGAGCCTTTTTCTGGGCTCGATCATCCGGGACTGGACCGGAGGCTTTCGGTGTTATCGCCGCGGACTGCTGGAAGAAATGGCCTTGTCGACCGTGCAAGCCAAAGGATACATTTTTCAAGTCGAGTTAGCCTGGCGAGCCGTACAGCTTGGAGCAACGGTGTCCGAACTCCCCATTCGATTTAGCGACCGTGTCTTAGGCCAGAGCAAGCTTGGGTGGTCATCGATCATCGAAGGGCTGATGGAAGTACCCAAGATGTGTTTCAGGAGACCAGCCAGGCGCTAGAGTTCTCGCCCCGTGACTTGTAAGCCATCTCCCTAATCAAGACACCAACGGAGAGATCAGCCCGGCTCACGCGAGCAGAGGAGTTGACTGTTCATGCAGGTCCTCATGAGCAATGTGACCGGCTCAGAAGATTCAAGTTTGGTTAAATCAATAACCAGCTCATCTTTGGCGTTGGCAAAGATCTCATCAAGCAGGCTGCTTCGTAGAGGAATCACCGCCTCAACCGGCTGAAAGAGCAGGTCAAAACCCTTGGCCGCTGTCGGCCTCATAGGATAGCGGCGGTCGTAGATCATACCATAGGCCGGAATACCGTAAATGATCCGCCAATTACCCAGCAAAAAATGCAACTCCGCGCCATGGATATACAATCCACCCGTCGTAATAATGCGCCGAGCAAATGTCTGCGGTTGGCTGAGATAAAACGTGACACGCTCGTTATAGGAGGCTTCTGCCAATGCTCCCGCCAGTTGAGCCGACAAGAGCGTAATCTCCTCATCCGTGAAAGCCTGAACCAATGGAGACTCTCCAAGAAACCACCGTTGCAGGGCAGTCCGGTGCTCCTGCACCTTCATTCCCGTCAAGAGTGTACGTATGGTTCCCGGTTCTATGAGAAATGGGTGAGTATGGTGAGTAGGCGGCCATTCAGGGAGCACATCGGCATCTTCTTCGAGTCGCACATAGTTCACAGGATCTTCGTACACGATCCGTGAGGGAATGTGTGGGACCGCGCAACCGACCAACCATATTGGAGAAAGAGTCAGCCATACGATAACAATCGACATCATCGCATTCAGCTTTCGATCGTGTATCCTCTGATCGTTCACCCCTCCTTCCCCCTTGTACCTGTTCACCCCTCGCTGATCGTGACGGTCATTTCAGCACGCTCCAATGGATTGTCCCTGCCGTCACGTTTCATCGCGACGATCTTGTCGGCGACGTCCATACCGCTCACCACCTCTCCGAAGACGGTATATTGCCAATCGAGGAAGTTTGCATCAGCGACACAGATAAAGAACTGCGACCCGGCGCTATCTGGATCATTCGATCGGGCCATCGAGACGATGCCTCGCTTATGGGGAGTACTGTTGAACTCCGCCTTCACTTTGTACCCAGGTCCACCCATGCCATGCGAGGAACGATCTGGGCTCTTGCTGTTCGGGTCCCCACCTTGAATCATGAATCCTGGGATTACTCGGTGAAACGTGGTCCCGTTGTAAAATCCCTCTTTGGAAAGCTTGATAAAGTTCGTGACATGACCGGGCGCCACATCTGAAAAAAACTTGAGCACAATGTCGCCTATCGGTTGCCCCTTGCTCGTCACGGCAATGGTTGCTTGGACGTTCTCACTGTTCTCAGCCATTCGATCTATCCTTTCTCACATTATCGAAAGAGAAACGGCGGTGGCGCAACTCCGGCCTCCAACCCCTCATTCACGGCAATCCATGAGCTCCCGTCGTCGCTCCGGAACACTCCGGAACTTGTTCCGGCGTAGAGTCCTGTTTCTTTGGATCCGATCAACACCTGGATAGCCTGGTTCGTCAATCCCCTGTTCACCGGAGTCCATTGCTTTCCCTGATCCACGGTCTTAAAAATTCCGTTCCCCGTCGCCACAATCAATGTCCGATCGCTCGACACAATACCCCGGATGGAATCATTGGGCAATGCCCGACTGATCGGTCGCCAGGTCAGTCCACCATCGGCACTGCGGAAGACGCCGCCGTCGAACGTTCCGGCGACAATATTCTGATCGTGATCAATGACGAGGACGCGGATGAAGTTTTCGATCATCCCTTCATGATCTTTCAAGCCATGATGTAACCGTACCCACCCTGATGAACGAGGGCTGAACCGAAAGAGGCCTTTCCCAGATGTTCCGGCGAATAACGTCCCATCAGCTGAGCGAGCCAGAGCATGAACCAAGATATCGTCCAATCCGGTCGTGACGGGAATCCAACGATCGTCCGAGTGCCGCAGGCGATACACACCATCACCTGTTCCAGCGAAGAGTTCCTGATCCACTGCCAGGAGAGCCTTCACCTCCAGCTGTTTGAGCCCAATACTGACCGGCTGCCACGAGTGGCCGTCGTCTCGGGAGCGAAACACCCCTCCACGAAACGTCCCGGCATAAACCGCGCCATCCTTGGTGGAAGACAGACTCAAAATAAATGGATCAGTCACTCCCCCCCCTACTCGAACCCATGTGGAACCGCGGTCGGCGCTGCGAAAGATACCATGTCCAAATGACCCGGCGTAAATCGTCCCATGGCCGTCCATGACGAGCGCTTGCACGCTGGCAACGGATTGTTCAAATGGACCAGGCGATGATGCGGGATCGGCCGCCGGGATCAGAGCCGGTGACGATGCGAGATGAGCCTGAAAGGCCTCACCCTTGGCCACATACTGAAAACCAACCCCCACAAGCATGGTCACGGTGAGAACGGAGATCCGACAAGCTTTTCCAAATTGAGCCGTCATCGCACCCTCGTTCCCGCAGTGTTGATCGGCAGATCCGGGTCAAGCGGCAAATCAACGTCATGGTGAGTCTGATTCCGTCCGAACAACCGCGCGCCAAGAATTCCGACCTCATACAGCGCCATCAGAGGAACGGCCATCAGCAACATCGTAAACAGTGTGGCATCGGGCGTGACGACCGCCGAGACGATGAGACAGAGCAAGATCGCATGCTTCCGGTACCGGGTGAACGTGCGTGCGGAAGCAAATCCCGTCATCGCCGCAAGTGTCATGACCAACGGCAATTCAAACGCACACCCGAAGATCAGCAAGAACTTCACATTGAAATCAATATAGGTCCCCACGCTCAATTCCGGGGTAATGTCGCGGTCCAACCCAAAACTCACAAACCACTCGATCACGAGCGGCAGAATCACCACATTGCAGAACACCAATCCTAATGCGAACAACCCACCGGCGATCATAAACAGCGGGATGGCCCAGCGTTGTTCGGTCGGCAACAACGCTGGTTCAATGAACTTCCAACACTGGTAGAAAATGACCGGCAGACTCAAGATCACCGCCGCCAACAACGAAACCTTGATCGAAGCAAAGAGCGCTTCCGTCGGCCCGTAAAATGCCAGCTGGTTCGGGAACGGGCGATTGAGCCAGGCCACCATCTCCGACGAAAACGTGAACGTAAGCACCAGTGCGCTCACCATCGTCGCCCCGATGATGAGCAATCGCCGCTTGACGGCTTGGATATGAAGGGCAAGCGGATGCACGACGTGCTGCATAAAGCCAGCTAAGGATCCTCAGTCTGCCTGTCAAGTGGTTGATTACCGTGCTGGCTCCAGTTGCTGGTCCCGATACAGACGAATGAATTCCGCCAGCTTGTCTTTCTTGACCAATTTCTCTTTTTGAATCCGTTTTTTCTCGATCTCTTCGTTTGGCGTCAGAACATGACGCCTTTGTAGCTCATTGAGCTCAAGATCCAGGCGATGGTGAGACTCTTCCAGCTCTCGAAATTCGGTGTTGGTGTGGCGAAGTTGTAACATGATCGCATCTTCCGTCAACATACGACACCTCCCCTGGTTAAAGTGAATCTGGTAACGGTGAGTCACCTCCTGAGCGGCCGGTTTGATCGCGCCGCCGCCCACCTGGCAGCACAAGCGGATTCATTTCCATTAAGAGTGCGTCTTCTGTGGGATGGGTGTAATACTGAGGACGCTTGCCGACCGGCATAAACCCCATCTGCGTATACAGCGACCGTGCAGCCTCGTTCGAGGCTCTGACTTCAAGGGTCGCTCGAGTGGCGGCCTGTTCAAACCCCTGGCGGCAGGCCTCCATCACCAATGCCCGTCCCACTCCATGCCTGCGCATCGTCCCTTGAACCGCCAAATTCATCAGCCGCAGCTCTTCAAACACAATCCAAAAGCAATGATACCCGAGAATTGCTGGATTCCCTTCTCCTCTCGACCGATCCTGGCTCAATGCGACAAGAAAATGTGCGAAGGGATTCCCCGTCAACTCAGCTTCCAACATTTTGCGCGTCCAAGGCGCCGAGAAGCAAGCCTCTTCTAGTGAAACAATCTCGGACAACATGTCCGCTGTCGCGGGAAGAATATGCAGGTCCAACATCGCGCTACCACCACACGGATGAATCACGCCCTCGATCGTTTCCGGCCTCGCGCCAATCGCTCCGCCGTCTTCCGCTCAACACGGATTTGACGCCTCGCGACTGAGGAAAGCCCTCCTGACTGTTCATATTGAATATCGGCCTCAGCCCGTTGGACATAGAGCGGAGCCACGACCTCCCCCGCAACCTCCCCTCGTTGAAGTCGACTCATCCCGACGCGGGCAACCGAGACGGCCGACGGTGAAAAGAGCTGGTCTGATCCGACCCTCACCATGCCCGCCGTTATCAGCCGGTCGTGGATCTCTGGTGCCATCGCCGCCCATCCCGCACCATAGACCAATGTCGGTTCATGAAGACTCTGAACGAACGCCTGTTCCGTCCCGACCTGCTCACCAAGCACACGCTCGATACATCCATCCACGCCACGACGAAAGATAGCCCAATACACTTCTCCCCGACGGCTGGGCAACAGAGGACAAACCGGCATCGTGCTGTCCACATTCCAGGCCATGGCCTCCAATGTTGGAACAAGAACCAGGGGAAGTCCGGTTGCGGCCCGGAGTCCGAGGCCTGTGGCGAGACCGACTCGAATCCCCGTAAACGAGCCAGGCCCAGCTGAGCAGATCAGCCCGCTCAGCTCATGCAGTTGCACTCGCGATTGCGTGAGCAGGCGATCGATGGTCGGCAACAGCACTGCACTATGGGCCCCACCGGCCTCCTCCCCATGCTGAGCCAGGACGCCGTTTTCATCAAGAATCGCCACACTCTGCCACGTCGTGGCCGTTTCAATTGCGAGGATCTTCATCGTTGGTTACAAGGTCTGTCCCAAGTCTTCCGCTGTGATCGTTTGATTCTGATGCAGTTCATGGAAGGTGACCTGCAGAGCCCCCTGCCCTCGGCCATCCTCAAGAGAAATTTTGAACGGGCGCAGGGATCGAGTCTCTGCATCGGCGAAGGCCTGCGACGACACGGGACCTCCCTCATCGAGAGGCCTAAAATCATCGTAGTGAATCGTGGCTTCAATCTCCCCATCCCCGCCGAGCCGCTCCTCCTGCACCACCAGCAGCCGATGGTCAAACCAGAGACGGCGGATGAGTGTCCTCGACGAATGGCCCACTCCACGTGCCACCCCGTAGACATCGAGGCGATACCGACTCCGCTCCAGTACAAGCTTGGCAGTTTCTTCTCTGGTAAGCGCATTCGCACCCAACAGACCTCCGATGGCCCATGCACTCAGCTGAGAGAACCGGGCAAGATGCCCCTGGTCTTTTAAATCGGTTTGAGAACCAGTATAGACTTTTCCTTCCATTGGGAGCCGGAGCCGATACCACTCATCGGCTTGCACGAACTCAAACACTTCTCCCCCCAAGGGAGTAAAGCCTTTCAGCCTCAGGGAATTCGGCCGTCGATAGTAGACCGTTCCCTCGACTCGGGAGAGGATCGGAATCAGCCCACCCCGTACCTTGGCGCTGAACAATCCTTTCATCGACGAGACCGCAGCGTCACGTTGCCGCAACAGGGCGGTTAAGTCCTCAACCGTGACTCGTTTGAGCGGCAGCTCTTCCTTGGGACCTACCACTGCGCAGCCAGCAAACAAGACGAGCGGCCCAAGGAGCAAGACCAAGAACAGACGCGTAATGATCATCTGTAGTGACCGTTCCATCCCAACCAGCACACTACGCCAAGACCACGTCGAGCGCCTCTCTGACCTCTTGAATCCCAATCAATTCCATCCCCTCGATTGGGTCCAGCTTTGTCAAGTTTCGCTCAGGTAAGAGGCAGCGCTTGAATCCCATTTTTGCCGCTTCACGGATGCGCGCCTCAGCCTGACTGACCGCGCGGACTTCACCGCCTAAACCGATCTCGCCCAACATCAAGAACCCCGGCTCGATAGGGATGTCTCGCAGACTGGAAGCGACGGCTGCGACAATCCCCACATCAATGGCTGGCTCATCGATGTGCATGCCACCCACGACATTGACATACACGTCCTGCCCGGAAAGATGCACACCCAGTCGCTTTTCCATCACCGCAAGCAGCAGAGAGACACGATTCAATTCCACCCCATTCGCCATCCGCTTGGGCATGGCATAGCTCGTCGATGACACCAACGCCTGCAGCTCGACCAGGATCGGCCTCGTTCCCTCAAGACTCGATACCACCACTGATCCCGCACTCCGCTGAGAACGCTCAGCCAAGAACAACTCCGACGGATTGTTCACTTCTTCGAGCCCAGTGTCTTTCATCTCGAAGACGCCGATTTCGTTCGTTGATCCGAATCGATTTTTCACGGCACGGAGAATTCGATAGCTGTGGCCCTTGTCACCTTCGAAATACAACACGGTATCGACGATGTGCTCCAATAACCGCGGCCCGGCGATCGCCCCTTCCTTCGTGACATGTCCGATGATGAAGACCGGTACGCCGGCGCGCTTTGCAAACCACATCAGTTGTCCGGCCACCTCTTGCACTTGACTGATGCTGCCCGGCGCAGAGGTGATCTGTTCCGTGTACACGGTCTGAATAGAATCGACGACCACCGCGACAGGCCGTACTTCCTGGACCGCCTTTAAGATCAGTTCGAGTGACGTTTCAGCCAGAATCAACAGATGCGGGTGTTCGATCCCCAATCGCTGTCCACGCATTTTGATCTGCCGAGGCGATTCTTCCCCTGAGACGTAGAGAACCGGAGCCTCCTTCGTCGCCAACCGTGGCAAGGCCTGGAGCAACAACGTCGTCTTCCCGATTCCGGGATCACCACCGATCAAGATCACCGCGCCGGGAATGACACCACCTCCCAAGACTCGATCAAACTCGCCGATGTGGGTCAACCGACGGTCCTCGCCCACCACCTCGATCTCTGCGATGGGTGTGGCCTTGGCTTGAGCGGTTTTCAAATCAGCAGGCCGGCCCTTGCCGGTTGCCGCTTGCCGCTCTTCTTTCATGGTATTCCAACCGCCACAGTCGGGACAGCGGCCGAGCCATCGTGGCGATTGATGGCCACAGGCCTGGCAGGAAAAAACAACCTTCGACTTCAACGATGGATCCTCACAGATAACAATCGCCCCCATGGCTATCTTAATGGATGGAGTAAGGGAAGGAAAGGACCACGCAGTATGATGACACTGGGCTCGCATCTCAAGACTTGTGATGTACCATCCGATATGGTCCAGTGATGGATTAACCCAAGCAACCACTTATGAAAAAGCAAATCCGAATCGAAGAATTGACGCTGGGCATGGTGATCGACAAGCTCGACCGGTCTTGGTTGAGTACACCGTTTTTTTGCCACAAGATGACGATCACCTCCGCCAAGCAGATCGCGCAGCTGAAAGCCTGCGGCGTGCAGACCCTGACCGTCCGCATGGAGTCCAAAGAGATCCGTGAAGAAACACCGACACCACCGACTCCTGAGGACACACCCGTCGAATCAACAAGCAAGTTCACGGATCCCATCCCATCCCCCACTCCGACATATGTCCCATTCGAAGAAGAGTTACCGGCGGCCAAGCAGGTTTATCAGGCCGCCAAGACCATCGTGCAAAATGCGATGCAAGACGTACGGCTAGGACGAGCGCTCAATGTCGATGCCGTGCAAACCGTCATCACCGATATGACCGAGAGTGTCTTTCGCAATCCGGACGCGCTCCCCAGTCTGTCACGGCTCAAGCGATTCGACGAATACACCTTTTACCACTCTGTGAATACGGCCTTGCTCGCGATGTCTCTGGGCCGAAGCCTTGGCTTCGATCGGCCGATGATCCATTTAGCCGGCGTCGGCACACTCTTGCACGATATCGGAAAGATGAAGGTCCCTCTCAAACTTCTCAATAAACCTGGTCGGTTCGAGCCTCATGAAATGGAGATTGTGAAACAACATGTGCTCAGGGGTGTCGAAGTCCTTTCCAGCACGACCGGCCTGGGCGACACATACATCCAACCGGCACTCGAACATCATGAGCGAGTCAACGGCGACGGCTATCCGCATCGACGCGCTCATCAAGATATCAGTCAGGTCGGCCTGATCACGGCGATTGTCGATATCTATGACGCCATGACAAGTGACCGGGTCTACCATAAGGGCAAACCGGCCCATGAAGTCCTCCAATTGCTGTATCGGCTCTCGCTTGAAGGTCACCTCGACCCCACACTCGTGCAACGATTCATCCAGGTCGTCGGAGTCTATCCGGTCGGATCAGTGGTGGAGCTGAATACCGGTGAGACCGGTATCGTCAAACGGATCAACCATAATGCGCCACTGGCACCGGTGGTGCTGTTCGTCAAGGGCGCAGGAAATACGCTCCTCTCACACCCGCAGGAAGAGGATCTCTCGCAGCAGACAGCGACACCCCCTCGGAGTATCAAAGCTGTCCTCCACCCCCACCAGACCGGCATCGACCCAACCGTCTACCTCGATAAGAAAGCCGCCTAGCGCTAAGCATAAGATCCTGCACCTCATTCGCGTCTCACCACCTCACCGGACCCGCCACGGCTCATTGCACCTCAAGATTTGCGAATAGGGGTCCGATATCACGTAGCGAAGGATCCGATTGACCTTTTTATTGCCATGAAAAAGCGCATTGGAATCGACGAATTGAAGCCGGGGATGCTGGTGGAACAGCTGGACCGGTCCTGGCTGGATACGCCGTTCTTTCGCCACAAGATGACGATCACCTCAACGGATCAGATCGCCCAGTTAAGAGCCTGTGGGGTGCGTACGCTGGTAGTGAATATCGAGGAGAAACACGCAACCACTGAGGCCGTGAAAACCGCACCCGACATCACCAGTGATCCGATCTTCACGGCACCGGATGACAGAGTATCGGTGCCACCGACTATCGGACTCGACGAAGAGCTGCCCTCCGCCAGGCAGACCTATCACGCCGCCAAAACGATCGTGCAGAACGCCATGCACGATACGAGACTCGGCCGAGCCATCAATATGGACGAAGTCAATCGGGTGGTCTCGGATATGTCGGATAGTGTCTTGCGAAACCCCGATGCTCTCACTAGTCTGACGCGGCTCAAGAAATTTGATGAATACACCTTCTATCACTCGGTGAATACGTCAATCCTCGCCATGTCTCTGGGACGGCATCTTGAGTTTGATCGAACGACCTTACATCAAATCGGGGTGGGCGGCCTGTTGCATGACATCGGAAAGACGAAGATCCCAACTGAGATCCTGAACAAGCCGGGGCGATTCAAACCAGATGAAATGGAGATCATGAAGCAACACGTCCTCCGTGGCGTGGAGATACTCTCAACCACGACGGGACTGGGAGATTCTTACCTCCGTCCCGCGCTGGAACATCATGAACGGGTCGACGGGACCGGCTATCCCTACCGGCGAGTCCGAAGTGAACTCAGTCAGGTCGGCATGATGGCTGCCGTGGTGGACATTTACGATGCGATGACCAGCGACCGCTGCTATCACAAGGGGCAGGCCGCCCACGAAGCCCTCCAATTTCTCTATCGCCTGTCACTTGAGGGCCATCTGGATGCCGCCTTGGTGCAGCAGTTCATCCACGTCGTCGGCCTCTATCCCGTTGGATCAGTTGTGGAGCTGAATACGGGCGAGACTGGAATCGTCAAAGAAGTGCATCACCATGCACCGTTAGCACCAGTGGTACTGCTCGTGAAGAGCGCGGCAAATACCCTCCTGTCACACCCCAAAGAGCTGGATCTCGTGGCACAACTCGAGCAACCCCATCGCAGCGTCGCCACTGTTCTCGATGCCAAACAGGTCGGCATCGACCCAACCGACTACCTCGACAAGAAAGCCGCATAAGCTCCCCGCCATACATAGCAAACCACTCTCCTAATATGGCTTCTCGCTATCTACGCACGCGCTCGGCCTCATGTCTATCCGAAACAACACAGTAAAGACTCCCGACCCCTATTACAGCATACAACCGCCAACAGGTTGACGCGCCAACCAGCGCATAGCGTCAAGTTTTTGAAATTCCGTATCACGTGGTAATACGTAATGCTCGAATCATTGAAGAATTGAATGGCGAGGCTTTGGCGCGGCTCTTGCTTTACTTCGGCAACAGTTGTGCACGTAACCACCTGAGGAGGGATCGATGGAATGTCCGAAGTGTAAGGGGACGATGATGCTGGAGCGGTTCTCGGATTTCTTTCTCGTCTTTTACGCGTGGAAATGTTTCAACTGCGGCGCCATTATCGACCGCACCATTGCCGAGAATCGCCGAAAGAGCCTTGCATCCCAAGACGCTCAGACCATCGCCACGCGCTGAGGCCCCTCACTATTCGGGCTCGGATTCCGAGCCCGTATGGCCCCACCAGCAATCACGACGATCCGCAATACGAAACAAGCAGAAATCGCCCCAACAGACTCCTTTGATAAGAAGCCTGGCTGGGGAAACACTATTTCTGTGACGCACGGAGCATATGATTAGGATACAGTGTGTTTATGCTGAAACATTCGTTAGCTCGTACCAATCCCTATCTTTCCAAATCCCTCCAAACGCCGTAAAAATTCAATATGCCCGTCTCAACGTCTACCGATGTCGAGAGAGTGAAACTGACACGGACTGACCTAAGTATCAAAACAAGGCGTCGCATTATTGCTTCTCATGGAGCTGTAAAATCCGCTCAACCACAGCACTAAACAACGCTGCCATCGGTTCATGAAGCCGGTCCAACCCAGCACGGACGGCAGCAACACACCCCTCGCCCCCGAGAGCCTGTCGAAATACAAAGCCAGCAATCCTGCTTGCAACCCCACAACCAAGATTCCATGTATACATCGACCCGATGTCTCTACAACTTCTTCCGCACCTCCTTCCAATCCTTTGCCACTTTCGCCTTGCGCGGCACCTCCCCTTTTGACGGTTCCGGCACCATGATCGCCTCAAGACGGCGTTGAAGAAACGCCTCGGCAAATCCTTTCGATCGGCCAACGCCGACCTTCACCGTCCTCCAGCCGGCTGTATGGAGCTCGTCAATCTTTGTCCCCATCGTGTTCGTATCGATAACAGGGAGCGTCAAGACGTAGCCAGTCGGAAACTTATGGTTCTTCAACCACTCCCTGGCGTCGGCACTGCGTTGAAACCCATCCCGCCCTTCCACCACATAGATGACTCGGTAATAAAACTGCGTAAGCTTTCCAAGCTCCTCGACCGCATCAGCCAGAGGCTTCTGTTCTGATTCGATCGTGGCACCAACGGGTGGTACTCGACTAGGTGCCGGCTGCTCACGCAGCGACGACAGCTCGATCAAGAGAATGGGCTGCCGCTTCTCCCACACGACGAGATTGGCTTGGCCTTCAGCCTGATCCACTCGCGGACTCTTCCCGACGCGGACTTGGACTGATACAAGACCTTGTGCCTTTGGAGTGAAGGTCAGGAATGCCCTGCCATCCCAGCCAGTTAACGCCTCGGCGACCACCTTTCCATCGACCACGAGTTCAAGTGGTTCTCCTCCGAGTGCAGCAATGAGCACCAGATGTTTCGAAACGAGTTTGGCTTCGACGGTCGCCGGCTGGCCAGGCGTGGTCAGCGTATCTTTCACGAAAATGGCGGCGGAACTCTTCTCCGCCGCGAACAGCAGGTCCGGAAAGGCAGTACCGATCAGGATGAACACGAGGCAGGCCCTGCGGATTGAAAGCATCATAAGCCGCACGGCCTTCTGAGAGTTGAAAAACACCGCACAAGATCGCTGATGGCGACTACGCCTTCAATGCTTTCAGGACTTCGTCTGCATGACCATCGACTTTCACTTTCCGAAAGACCGCTTTCACGTTTCCTTCAAGATCAATGACAAACGTGCTGCGCTCGATACCCCAGTACTTCTTCCCGTACATATTCTTCTCTTTGTAGACACCATAGGCCTTGGAGATGGCGGCATCTTCATCACTGAGCAGCGGAAACGGTAACCCAAATTTCTTAATGAACTTCTGGTGGGATTCTCTCCCGTCCAAACTGACACCCACAATGGCGCCACCCGCCCGAAGGATCTGAGACTCTACATCGCGAAAATCACAGGACTCTTTCGTACATCCAGGCGTATCGTCTTTTGGATAGAAGTAGAGGACGATCTGTTTTCCCTTAAAACTCTTGAGCATCACAGCTTTTCCATGCTGATCTGGAATGCCAAGCTCCGGTGCCTTGTCTCCAACCGCCAGTTCTTTGCTCATAGCTCCACCCTTCGTCATGATTGACGTGAATTAATAGCCGCCTGGCATGCCACTTCCGAACGATGATCGACGAGGCGTATAGAGCCCCGGCTTCTTCTTATTCTTGTCCTCAGGGTTGCCGTATGGGGAGAGTGCCGGTGAGTCCCAAATGACTTTGTCTCCAGGAGCGAGATCAGCGGCTTCCAGAAAATGCTTTCTCGCGACCGCTGAATCGCCGAGCGCGTTCAGCGCCAACGCATAGTTGTAGTGGGCCTGGCCGGATTTCGGCGCTTCAGTCACGGCTTGTTCGAAATACTGTTTGGCTTCTTCAAACTGCTGTGCCTGATACGCCTGTGTCCCCTGTTCGGTCAAGGTCATGGCCTGCGGCCGGGCTTCCCCATCCAGAGCCAGCGGCACCAGCGGCTTCCGCTTCTGGAAACAGCCTGTGCCTACGAGCAGCAGGACCAGGAGACCAAGAACCGCCGCGCGTGAGATCATCCTTGTCATGGTCACAGAACCTCGTTGTTCAGCGCTTCACCTGTTTGCGAGTCTCTTCTTCGAACGTCTTGCGATACAACACATCCCATTCGGCACTCCCCTCAACAAGACCTCGCGAATATGAGGCGAGCTTCGTCCTTACCGTCCGATCAATGTGCTGCTCCTGCGCAAGTTCATCCGCCAACACCTTCTTAATTTCCTTCAACACCAGCTCGTCACTGCGCTTGAGCCGAACACCGGAAACGTTCTTCATAGCCGTGAGAATCACATGCGATAAATGGCTGACTTTCTCTTCCGTCAACATATCACACGCGTCGTACGTCGCTCGTGTCTCGTCGTTCGCGGACGCTTCACGAAATACGCTTCACCTTTCACGCTCAGAGAATGATTCCCCGCTCACGCACCAACTTCTGCTTCACCATCTGAAACATTCTTTGGTAATCCACCTGCCCCTGTTCGATCTGCTGCTCATAGCCCTTCAGGAGTTGGCGCACCTCGGCATTCAGACGATCTTCAGCTGACAACTCCTGTGTGATGGCATGATCCAGCGCATCGACCAAGACCTTGCGGTCTCCAACCAGTTCAAGATCGTCGTGTCGCTGCAGATGCCCCATCAGACTTTCCGCGAGATGACGCACCCGCTCTTTCGACAGCCGCATCGCGTTTACCCCTGCTCGAGCACAATGGACGGCGCGTGCATGACCTGCCGGAGCTGTGCGGCATCGCCGATAATCTTTCCGATGATATTCACCCGATCGGCCGGCACCGGGTCAACTCCCGTACTCATCGGCGTCCGTCCAAAAAAGATGGCAAGGACTTGCCCGGCACCCCAGAATGCGACATCACCCACTTTGACTTGCGTCGTTGCCGTTTCTCGATGGTCGCGGACTCCGGAAAGGGGAAAATAGAACTCCTCTCCCCATGTATGAACCGGCGCCGTCACAGGAAGCGCCGCATACACCTCATCCGCCGTCTTGGTCTTTCGAAGTTCTGCTTCGAGCTGAACACCGCCGACGGTAATACGAATTCGTTTTGCCGGCACAGTCGTGGGATCCATCTGCAAACAGTTCCTGGCTGTACTGCTGCACCATACTACTGCAGTTGTAATAGATGTCGCGAACTCTAGCTTGTCTCCTACGCGAAATCAAGGCTACAATCCTCCGTGATGCTCACCTCCAGCTTTATCTTCTTGCCTGGCGTCGGTCCTGTCACGGAACGCCGCTGGTGGCAGGAGGGTACGCTGAACTGGACGCAGTTCCTCGCTCAACCTGCAATTCCCGGGCTCTCGACGGCTCGGAAACGTTGGTACGACGATGAACTCCGTACGGCACAATCATCGGCGGAACAGGGCCGGTTGGATCAATTGGCTGCGCGCTTTCCGCGGCGCGAACATTGGCGGCTCTACGGCACCTGCCGTTCCCGTGCAGGCTATCTGGACATTGAGACCACCGGTGCCTCTCCACAGGAAGGCGAGGTCACGGTTGTCGGACTCCATCACCATGGACACACGCTGAGCCTGGTGCGAGGGGAAACCCTCACGGCAGAACGACTACAGGCCGAACTCGATCACTGCGATCTCCTCGTGACGTTTTTTGGATCCCGGTTTGATATTCCCTATCTCTGTGCTAAGTTTCCCGGACTTCGTCTACCTCCCTGGCACTTCGATCTGTGTTTTGCCGCACGCCGACTTGCATTACAGGGCGGACTCAAGCACATTGAACAGACGCTGGGTATCGAGCGGAGCAAATCTATCCGGGGTCTGGATGGATGGGACGCAGTTCGCCTCTGGGCTCAGTGGGGTGATGGGGACGTGGCCGCTCGTGACCGGCTCTTAGCCTACAACCGGGCGGATACTGAACATCTCGTGCTTCTGGCCGATCGATTTGCGGAGGATTTGATGAATCAATTAGGACCGTCGTTGATCGCGTTGTCTAGCTTTCACCCAACTGAAACCCGATGAGTACATGGATCGGCATCGGCCGAAGCGAAACCGGTCTGGTACGGACATCAAACCAGGATGCCTTTGCCGTCATCGACTCCGCAGGCATGTGGGCGGTCGCCGACGGAATGGGCGGTCACGTGGGTGGCGCGGTTGCGGCCCAAACGGCCATCGCGACGGTGCAAGCCCAAGCTGCGTTCTCACAGGAGCAGCTCCGTAGCGGAACCTCACCAATCGATGTGCTGACTGCACTGATCAGTCGCGCGCACGAAGCCATCTTGGCTCAGGCCCGCTCCCAACCGAAACTCAAGGGCATGGGGACCACTCTCGTGCTGCTGACAGTCATCCCCGATCAAACCTCCATGGCTTACGTGGCTCACATCGGTGACAGCCGTGCCTACCGGTTTCGAGCTGGGGCGCTGACTCCACTCACCAGAGATCACTCATTGATCGAAAAATACCTTGAACGTGGCATCCTCACTCCGGAAACAGCCAAAACCCACCCCGAACGACATGTCCTGACTCGGGCCCTTGGCGTCACGGCAACAGCAGCCCCCACGATTGCCGGCTGTGCCATGCACGAAGATGATCTCGTGATTCTCTGCTCGGACGGCCTGACAAAAATGTTGGAGGATCAGGATATCCAACGTGTTCTTTGCAATGGCGATCCCAGTCCGGCCGGTGCCTGTGATCGTCTGATCGCCGCAGCACTCGATCGTGGCGGCGAAGACAACGTCACGGTCGTCGTTGTCGCCTATCGATAAGACGCCGTCGACTTCGGAGTTGACAAGGCCCACGAGGGCGTGTACGTTCCCTCATCACCGAGTGAAACCCGTCATACTGAGGGAGTCCTTACATGCGCCAACAGGCGTCGTTTGTTTTTGGAAGTCTCGTCTTTCTTCTCCTCGTCACAACGAATTCCTGGGCTGCAGAACCCTCCGATCCCGAGACCGCCATTCGCCTGATGATACGTGCGAATGCCGAGAAAGACCTCCCTGCACTGTCACGCCTCATGGCCCACGATGCCGACATCGTCAGTTATACCGTCGGCGGTCGCAAATACGTCGGCTGGCCGGACTTCGAGCGGGAGATGCGTGAGGAATTTGTCAACGCTCAGAAAATCGAAATCCCGATCACCGAGCTGAAGGTCTGGACCAAGGGAGATCTGGCCTGGTTCGCGATGGAGGTCGATTATATCCGCTATGTCGGCGAGGGATCAGCCGTCAAACGAACCGTGCTTCCTTTACGGGAAACCGGTGTGCTCGAGCGTCGTGCCGGACGATGGCAACTGCTGTCATGGCATGAGTCTTTTCGATCTGCTCAACTTGGCGGCCCGCTTGCGTCCCCGTCAGCAGCAGCTGGGGCACAAAAACTCGTCACTACCGCTCCCGCGTCAATGCCTGATGTCAGCGGAGACTGGGATATTCTCGAAGTCGAGGATGAGAAACGTTACAAGGCCACCCTCGACAAGAGTGGAAACGGCCCCTACACGCAACAAGGCGGCCGGTTCGTCACCACCAAAATTGAAAACCGCCTCTGGCAGGGCACCTGGTATCAGCCCGGCAATGATCGAGAGGGTGGCTTTGAGGTGCTCCTCTCGGACGACGGGAAAGAGGCCAAGGGAATCTGGTGGTACACACGAGTCGATACAAGAAAGAATATCCCGCCGAAGGAACACGGCGGCACCTATCACTGGAAGAAAGTCCCATCATCACCGGCCAGTAGCCAATGAGTCAACCCGCTGCTTCAAACGTATATCGACAAATCGGAGTCCGGTTCAACATCATCGCTTTACTGCCTCTGGGAGGTCTTATGTACAGATCCCTCGTTCTGTTTCTTGCAACGTTTTTCATGATCTCATCGGCCTATGCGGACGGGGGTCATGATCACCATGCCGTTCCCACACTGAAAAAACAAGTCGGGTCAAAGATCACGTATGGCGAGAACACGGCGACCTTGACCTTCGGCCCCATCGATCTTCCGACCGGCCACGGTGAAGGTGATATGGGCGACTCCATGCCTCGGTTCAACTTCCAACTGCCTGAGGACAAATATCTCATCGGTTTCAAGTCGGCCCTCTCTACCGTCGAAGGCAAGGAATTGCCCAGAAACTATCTGCACCACATTTTAATGATCAACAATACCAAGCCCAGCGTGTCATGTCCGGGTGAACCACTCTTCTTTGGAGGAGCCGGGCTCGAAATGGCTGAAACCCACTTTCCTGAGGGATACGGCGTGAAACTCGCGAAGGACGATAAGCTGATGACGGTCGTTGCGTTTTATCACGGCGCTCCCCCCACGAAAAATGTCATCGCCACCTTCACCATGTATTTTGCACCGAAAACTAAACCGGCGAAGGAAATGGAGATTTATCAGGTCGGCGTGAACATCGTCTGCTTTACAAAATTCGGAGATCGCCCTGCGGATCAAACAGACGAAGGGATCGAAATCGGACCGGGTGTCCAAGTCCGTACGGCACCGTTGAAGTTTAGCATGGACGGTTGCGTCAAATATGCGTATCCCCACGGCCATGACGAATTGCTCCTGATCGCTTTGGAAAATAAGACCAAGAAACAGACGCTCCTCCGGACCATCCCCGATGCCGAACGGGATGGAACACTCCGTGAATTCTTACCTCATCAGGTGTATAAAGACGCCCAAGGGTTCCCCATCTCAAAAGATGATGATTATGAGATGGTTATGGTCTACCACCACTCTCTTCAAAACAAAGAACCTCAACATGGAATGGGCAACTACTTGCTCTACATGACACCCGGTTCTTGCCCGGCAAAGAGTGCCGCCCTGACCCAGTAGCACGATAATTAACCCGGACCAGCAGGCTGGTCCGGGCTTCCGCTCTCCAGTTCCACTCCCGCTAGATTCGTCTCGATTCCCTCTTTAATTCCGGATATCCCCATCCGGCACGCCCTCAACTGAATCTCCGTCAAAAAGTCCAAATCCTTTGGTAGAACCGGTACCTGGCTTGTATACTGGTAACACCTAGGATTCATACGTACTATATTTCACCAAACACAATAGACGGCCATTTACCTCAACATTGCTCAGTGATGATAGTCGCGACATCTTCCCAAACCAATTCTTCTTCAGCCGGTCATGAGTCGATTCAGACCATGACACGGTTTCTGCAAGCGATCGGACACCCGACAAGTCTGACGCGCTTAGCTGACTACATTCTTTCGAACTTCTCTGAAATCTCTCGCTGTCCACACGGATCACTGTTCCTGTTCGAACGAGAGCATCACCACTACCGTCAGATGCATACGTTCGGACCCATTAAGATGTTTACGGTTCCTTCGGTCATGGCCATCGACCATCCGCTGGTCCAAGCTCTCATCGTAGGCCAACACATTTTCGACGGGCTGGGATCAACTCTTACCCCACAGCCCGAACTCTCACATGACATCCCGGATACCCTGTCAAAGTCCCATACCCTGGCCGTTCCACTCATCACACATGGAACCCTGATCGCGTTTACAGTACTCCATTCTCCGACCGCACATGGAACACTCTCACCCGAAACCATGGAACTCCTGACCGCGATGGCCCAGGGTGCCGCGAATGCTCTTGATTCGCTCCTGATTTACGAAGATCTCCGACAATCTCAGGCCCTCATGCGCCGAACCGACCGGTTGCGCTCCCTGGAAATCATCGCTGGCGGGTTTGCCCACGAAATCCGCAACCCGTTAACGTCCATTAAGACCTTTATTCAGCTGGCTCCCGAGAGAAAAGACGACAGCCAATTTATCGGGGAGTTCAGTCGCATTGTCCTAGAGGATGTCAATCGGATTGAGCGATTGATTCAAGAGATCCTTGACTATGCCCGTTACATGGAACCCCAGCTGACCGACGAGGACCTCAATGACATCGTCACGTCCTGTCTGTACTTCATCCAAGTCACGGCAGACACCCGGGGGATCAAGATTGAAAAACAGTTGGCGCCTGAGCGTCCTCGTGGCATGCTGGATCGGCAGCAAATCAAGCAGGTGCTTTTGAATCTCCTCTTGAATGCCCTCGATGCCGTTGGCAAGGGACCGGGGAGCCTACGGGTACGGACGCGTCAATTCCAGAAACCGGAGGGTACCCTCTTCATGCAGATCGACATCGAAGATACCGGACAGGGGATCGCACCCGAAAATCTGGAGCACATCTTCGATCCATTCTTTACGACCAAACATACGAGCACGATGAACGCAGGAACCGGGCTGGGTTTGACCATCGCACACCAGATCATTCAAGAGCATCACGGGGACATTCACGTAGCCAGCACGGTAGGTCAAGGAACGACCTTCCGCATTACTCTTCCCGCGCTTCAGCAGTAGTACCCAAGGAGCCCTTGTGGAAAGCGTCATTCCCAAAAAACGATTGCTATTGATCGATGATGAGCCCAGGGTCCGCACCTCGCTGAAAATGGTGTTAGAGCCACTGTATGATATCGCCCAAGCGAGCGACGGGCCTGAAGGTCTCGACATCTTCCGCAAAGAAGATCCCGACCTGGTTCTGCTCGACATCGTCCTGCCTGGTACCGACGGGCTCGCCGTGCTGCAGATGCTCAGAACGGAGCGGAAATCCACCCCGGTGATCATGCTCACCGGCACCAAATCCGTAAAAACGGCCGTAGACGCGATGAAGTTGGGGGCAGCCGACTACCTCTCGAAACCCTTCGACGTCGACGAACTTCGAATCGTGATCGACCGTGCCCTGAACTCCTCGGAGTTGGAACAAGAAGTCACCCAACTACGGGCCCAAGTCGTCAAACGATACGCGTTTCACAATCTGATCGGGAAAAGTCAGGGAATGCAGGAGATCTACGCAAAAATTGAGCAGGTTGCCGATAGCCGAACCACGGTGCTCATCACCGGAGAAAGTGGGACCGGCAAAGAGTTGGTCGCCAAGGCGCTCCATTACAACAGTTCCCGCCGAGAGCGTCCGTTTGTCGCACTCAACTGTGCCGCACTGCCCGAGACGCTGATTGAAAGCGAACTCTTCGGCCACGAAAAAGGTTCCTTTACGGACGCCACAGCCCGACGTGTCGGGCAGTTCGAACTTGCAAATACAGGAACCTTATTCCTCGATGAAATCGGCGATCTCAGCCCGATTACACAAGCCAAGCTCTTGCGCGTCATTCAAGAACGAGAGTTTACGAGAATCGGCGGAGTGCAACCGATTAAGGTCGATGTCCGCATCGTCGCGGCAACGAACAAAAACCTCGATGACCTCGTCCGAAAGGGGTTGTTCCGAGAAGATCTGTACTATCGCATCAATGTGATCTCACTCTATCTACCTCCTCTTCGTGAACGAACCGAAGACATCCCCCTCATCGCCAACCATTTTTTGGAGAAACGGTTGGAAGAAGCACAGCGTCCTCCTATTGAATTTGGGAAAGAGGCACTGGAACTTCTAACCCGTTATCCCTGGCCTGGTAATGTGCGTGAGCTTGAAAACTTTATCGAGCAGGCATTTATCTGGTCTCAACATGCAACAGAAATTACCCCGGAGCATTTACCGACTTCGATGAAAAGTACTTCACGTTCGCCATCACTCCGCGACGACACCCTGGCCGGTCGAATGTCGCTCGAGAAAGCCGTGATGGAATTTGAGCGAGAAATCATTCTCGATGCCTTGAAGCGAACTAATTATGTCCAGACCCATGCTGCGAATCTACTGGGGATCAGCCGCCGAATGCTGAAGTATCGGATGGATACACTCGGTATCGGGCGGCCTGATAATTCAACTACTCAGGATTCCGAACTTCACACGCAAGAATGACACACTCGTCAACAAGAATGCCACAGCCGCACCTCATTGATATGTGAAGAATATTCATAAACTTAGCTTACATGCGTATATATAGCATTACTAACAATGCGAACTACTACATATACGTATTAATTGTAACTTATTGATAAGGAACACTTTTTGCTTAATTCTGGTCGTGACGGTCCTAGTATAGATCGCATGACGACTTCTGCACCATCTCCCACAAGACCCACTATTCTCATCATTGATGATGAGGTAGGCCCGCGAGACGCATTGAAAGTTGTTCTTGGTCCATCTTGTACCATTCACTGTGCTGAGAATGCCAGGACGGCGCTTGAGCTGCTCAGACAGCAATCAATTGACCTGATTACCCTCGATCAAAAACTGCCGGATCGCCCCGGCCTCGAACTCCTCCAAGAAATCAAGCTCAATTATCCCGATATAGAAGTTGTAATTGTCACTGGATACGGAAGTTTGAAATCAGCCATGGAAGGCATTCGCCACGGTGCGGCAGGTTACCTCCTGAAACCGTTTAATACCCACGAACTGACCACGCTCATTCAGCAGACAATCGAGAAGAAACGGCGGCTAGATTTTCTTCGGCGGTACCTCCGTAACTCACCGGAACTTTGGAGATCTCCGGAACAAAGCACCCATGCCTGGCAAACCCTCCAAGCCGACTACTTTTCCCTGTCTCCAAACCATGAGCCCGTTGCGGTGATCTCCTCGCAGGACGAGATGAGGCTGCTTCCGCTGTTCTCCGACATCCTCGAGGCGACTGACCGTCAATTATTGAATCACTCGAGTCGTGTGAGTTTCTATGCCACATTGATGGCGGCTCGACTCAATCTTTCTCTCGCTGACCAAAAGGCCTTGGCTCTGGGAGCCTTTCTCCACGATATTGGTAAAACAAGCCTCCCTCACTATCGGTTTTCTGACGATCAAGTTCTTCCATCACGAGAACCTGTCTTGTGCCGAGAACATCCTGGCAACGGGGCTCGAATGATTGAGTCCTTGGGGCTCCCAGCTGAAGTCGGACAGATTATCGCTGCTCATCACGAGCGGTGGGATGGACAAGGATATCCCCTGGGACTTCAGGGTGCAGAGATTCCGCGCTTGGCTCGCATTGTCGGTATGGCTCAGCTGTTTGACCATTTGACGGCAGATGCTCCAGGACGCTCTCCCCTTTCCATGGAACAAGCCATTCAACGGATTGCAGACCCGTCGCTGATGCAGTTCGACCCACAGCTGCTGGAACTGTTCATCGACGTCGTCAAAGAATCGACCGCTTCCATCCCAACGATGACCGCCGTTCCAGCTGCCTAACAGGTTGTCGTCAAACGATAGACCGACCCCGATCTAGAATTTCGTCTACGAGCCAGAACATCCCTCAAAGCTGTTCAGAAAGGCCGCCGGTCGCGAAGGAGCGATGCGTCTTCCTCTCCATATGTGGAACCTCTGATCGCCGCGAGCATGCCGCCAGCGGCCTTTTGAATAACCTGCGAGGCTACTCTTGTGCTCCGGCGATCAACTCCGCAGCTGTCGCTCGCGTCTTCTGAGTCACCCGCTCACCGCCAAGCATGCGGGCAATTTCGCTCTCTCGACTAGCGCCGACTAAGACACGCACCTTGGCTACCGTCCGTCCCTTGACCTCGGACTTTTCAACGCAGAAATGGTGATCGGCCTGAGAGGCAACTTGCGGGAGATGGGTGATACACAATACTTGATGATAGTGCCCCAAGGCGCGCAAACGCTTACCGATCGTAGCTGCCACAGCTCCCCCAACTCCCGTATCAATCTCATCAAAAATGAGCACCGGCACCCGATCCACATCTGCAAGCACCGTTTTCAGCGCCAACATCACCCGAGAGAGCTCCCCACCTGAGGCCACACGGGCCATTGGTTTGAGGGGCTCACCGCTATTCGTCGATAACAGAAACTCAACCCGATCAACCCCGTCCGGACCGTACTCGACGCCTGATTCCGCCGGCTCCACCTGAACAAGAAATCTCACGGGTCCCATCTTTAACGCCTCGAGGTCTTTTCCGACCAGTCTCGTCAACGAGCTGGCCGCCTCGGTTCGCTTTTCCGAAAGCTGGCGCGCCAATCCAGCAACAACTTGTTGTTGTTCGCGGATCAGACGATCGTGCTGATCAAGCTCACTGCTGGAGCGGCTGAGCCGCTCCAGCTCCTCCTTCACCCGGCTCTGCGTAGCGAGCACGGCCTCGATCGTCCCTCCATATTTCTTCTTCATCCTGTGGATAACCGCCAAACGATCCTCGATCGTCGTCAATCGGGATGGATCGGCATCCAGCCCTTCGACATACCCACGAAGGCCATCCGCGACTTCCTTCAAGAGCACTCTGGATTCTGAGACAAGCCCCGCTGTAGTTTTCATCTCCGGATCGAGCTGAGCCAGTTCCCCTATCGCTCGCTCGACCAACGCCAAACCAGCCAAAATCCCCTGCCCATCCCCCTGAAGCTGAGCTTGAGCCTCCGATCCCAGCTCTTCTAGACGACGAGACGATGCTAACCGTTTCCGCTCGGCTTGGAGCCCTTCTTCCTCTCCAAGACGACAGGCTGCTTGATCCAATTCTTGTTGCTGAAAGCTCAACACGTCGTGCTGCTGCATCCGCTGGTCGTTCGCAGCGGCCAACTCAGCACGCGTGCGACGGGCCCTGGCCCACGCTTGATGACTCGATTGGTATTGGCTCCGCAGATCTTGCAGACGCCCGAATGCGTCCAATACCTCCAGCTGAGCTGAGCCGGAGAGCAACGACTGCTGATCATGTTGACCATGGATATCGATGAGTGTACCGGCAAACTCTTCCAACGTGTGCGCCGGGCTGAGAACTCCGTTCAGATAGACTCGGTTTCTCCCGGACCGGGCAATCGTGCGTCGGATGATGAGTTCACAATCGTTCGGACCAAGAAGTGCTTGAGCCCGAAGCCGAGGAAGGATGGAATGAGTGGGTGGTATCTCGAAAACCGCTTCGAGCTGCGCTTCATCCTCACCAAACCGGATTTGCTCACTTGAAACACGACCGCCCACGAGAAGCGCAACCGCGTCGATCAACAGGGACTTCCCTGTCCCAGTCTCTCCGGTCAGTACGGTAAACCCCGAGTCGATTTCCAGACTCAGTCGCTCAATGACGGCAAAATTCGTAATGCGCAGCTCAGTGAGCATGGCTGCGACGAGACGGCCTAGGCAGTCCCAGCATGTTGAGCGAGAAGTGAATCAATCATTTCCTTGAATTGACGCTTTGGCCTGGCCCCGACCAGCTTCTCAACAGGCTGACCATTCTTAAAAAACAGAATGGTCGGAATACTCATCACCTGGTACCGACCAGCGACCTCAGGATTCTCATCGGTGTTCAACTTGCGAACTTTTAGTTTCCCGGCGTATTCTTTGGCTAATTCATCGACGATGGGAGCCACCATCTGGCAGGGCCCGCACCATACGGCCCAAAAATCAACCATCACAAGCTCCGAAGCCTTCATGACTTCTGCATCCCATGTGGAATCTTCTACCTTCAAGGCATCACCAGCCACGTCTTCCCCTCCTTACAGAGTTAACATCACGCACATATCACAACCCGGTCATCGTACCCTACCAGTGTTTTTAGAGTCAAATACGGATCACCGCCCGGCTTGCACAGCGGGTCGAGTACCCGTGGTCTCGGAGACCTGTGGCGGCAATCCATAGGGTCCCCCCGGAGCCGGCCAAGGCAGTCCACGTTCTCCGTATACCAGCGGGTTCAACAACGTCCGCATGAGGACAGCTTCCGCGTTGCCCACACCGCCGACACCGGTAAAATTCAACATAAACCCGTACTGCTCACGATCGGGAAATTTGATGTAATGGAGCCCCAATGACCAGCACTTACATGGATTCTGATATAACGCGACGACGTCCAGTTCCGGGCTTCTGCCCTGTTTGACGTCATAATAGGCTTTGGCCCCGAATGTCCACCCCCAGGGGGTGCGGACCCCACCACCCATCGTTACAAATTGAATCTCTTTTGTCGGCGCAAACACTTCGTTAAAGGAGATGGGATTCCAAATGTCCCCACGCCTCACTCGATTGCCGTCCTTCGTATAGCGTTGCCCGACTTCAAAATACCAGTTGGTCCCCTCCTGAAATCGGAGATCCGTGTTGAATTGGCTGACAGTCAGCTGATACGGATCAAAAAATGCATCCATAGTCACGTACCGATTGATGGGAGGCCGCAGCGCCCAGGCTTGAGCGCCCTGACCAAAAATCGGAGTATCTAACTGCGACAGACTGCTCAGCGGAGGGAGATTGTTCCCGACCACGGCTCGCATCCAGATGTCGGAGAATTTCTTGCCTTGGATAGGTACCGTCGCCGGCTGGATTGGCTGGGTGAACGAGCCGAGAAAAGGGGCGACGCCCGGTGTAAATTCACGCGCCAACGTCTGCACGGCTCCGACATGGTAGCTCTGGGCGACGGTGAGATCCAGCCAGTTGAACGCCGTCCTGGTACCCGATTCCAGCACACGACTCCGGAGCATATAGGTCACGAGATTCTTCTTGGGAAGATCGTCGGCTTGATCGATTTGGGCCAATGCCGATTGTCTGGTGCCGGGCACATATTCATACGTCACCGTCGGTTCCATCGTATGCAACAGACTGCCGCCATCAGCCAATGCAAAGCGGCGTGTGAGCTTCGAGGTGGCATCGACCCCCAGCCAAAAAGTTTCTCGATGTTGGGCGTCCTCCGACTGAGCCCCCCTCGTGTAATAGACCTCCCGGAACTTCGCCTGCGGGCGAATAGCCAGGAGATGTCCCAGGTGAATCGGCTCCGTCGCAATGCCGGGAACGAGATTGAATCGATTGAGGGAAAATCCATCCTCCCGGTAAAAATTGACGTAGTTCCCTTCCATGCCGTACTGAACCGGTGAATTGAACAGGGAGACATAGGGCAAGTTGTATCCGGCTTCAGGAAGGCGCTGGAAGGTATCTTTGCCGCCGGCCTGTAACGGCTGCAAATATAAACCCAAGAGATAGAGGCTGCCGTAGGGAAGCCGTTGGGAGAGTAACAGATTCGATTCAGCACTCGGCAGGGCTCGAAGGACGCCCGAGTTGCTCAACTGCTGATAAAAGTTCTGGTCGGTGACCAAATTGGCATTGGCCCGCAGCAACAAGGTATTCGTAAGATATTGCGTATGGGTCCCGGTCACTGTTGCACGGGCTTGTTCACCACTCTTCTCTCCGTCGGTTGCACCGGCCCCATCCGGGAGCTGGGTCTGCTGTAAATAACTCACGAACCATTTGCCGCGCGATCGACGGTCCAATATGTAGCGATATTCAAAATCAGACCCGTATCCCAATCGATTGTAGTAGGACGGTGAAATCGTCACATCCTGGCTCGGACTGATCGCCCAGAAAAAGTGGGCCTGCGCACCAAAACCAAACCGACTGTTGTACTTCGGAGTAGGAATCAGAAACCCGGTTTGTCGTCTCGCCATCGGATACGAGAAGGTCGGAAGAGGAATCGTCGGCACGTCCAAGATGCAGAACCATCCGCCTTTAAAGGCCAACGTATCACCAATCGTCATATCCACATCCTTGAAACGAAACCGCCAAGCCGGCACCTCTCCTTCTCGGGCATCACAGTTGGTAAAGCTGCCGTCTTTCACACGATAGTGGTATTCGGACAACCGCTGTAGATATTGACCCGACACAAGCGCATTACGCGAAGGAATAAACAGCTCCCCGTGCGTGGCAATACCGGCCTCGGTATTGACGTTCAACTCCAATCGCTCGGCTGTCACATCAGCTTGGACGTCGGTTAAATGAACATGACCGATGGCCGTAAGAATCCCGGGTAGGGCTTGAATGGTGGCGTGGTCGGCGGTCAGCGTGATCCCTCCCTGACGAATGACCACAGCCCCGTTCGCTTCGTAGATTTCCTGTTCTTGTTGATAGTCGATCCGCTCTGCCGTGATGTCCAGAGGAGTAGAAGCCGAAGAAGATCCGGCACTTCCCCCTGAGTGATCGGCTGCGGAGACAGAAAGGGGTGAGAGCAGAAGCGTGAGGATGGTGAGCAGACCTCCTTGGCGAAGCCACGCGAGAGGATCCCCCATGCTAGCCGCGAATCGGAGACAGATCACAGCCACGTATTGCCGCTTTGATATCCCCGAGGAGCATAAGGGAGCCGGTGATGCAGATAAGATCACCTGGCATCGCCCGCCCTCTGGCAAGGGCCACCGCGTCCGTCGGAAGCATCGCCTCTTGCACCGGTCCCGCCCATTCACCCAGCACCGCACGGAGCTCGTGAACCGTGGCGGATCGCGCGAGGGCCGCTTGAGTCAAGACGATCTCTGAGACCACCGGCAAGAGTGGGGTGATAAATCCCCGGTGATCCTTGTCCCGCATCATGCCCCAGACAAGGATCATCCGTGAATCCGGGTGCTGGACGGCATAATCAGTAAGATACCGTGCAAGCACCGCTGCCGCAGCCGGGTTATGCGCCCCATCGAGCACCACATGGGGTGCTTCGTCGATCGTTTCCAAACGCCCTTCCCAAGAGACCGTCCGCAAACCTTCCAGGACCGCCCCCTCGTCCAGGGTCATTCCTCGTTGATCGGCTGCCTCCAGGAGCGCCAACGCGCAGGCGGCATTGTCCCATTGGTGGCGACCGACCAAACCGCACTCCACCCCCTCGATCACATGCGTGCCCCCTCGATACACCAGTCGCCCGTCGCGAGCCCGCTCAAGAGAGAATTCTCGACCAAGACGCCAGAGTGGTGCAGAGCGATCCTTGGCGAGACGGGACAAGACTTGTTCTGCCTCCTGCCCCATCCGACCAATCACCACCGGCACGCAGGGCTTAATGATCCCACCTTTTTCAAAGGCAATGGCCTCTTCCGTCGTTCCCAAATACTCTTGATGGTCCATGCCGATCGTCGTAATCGCACAGGCCAGCGGCTGCTCAACCACATTGGTCGCATCAAACCGTCCCCCCAACCCAACCTCAAGAACGGCAACATCCACTGCTGATTCGGCAAAATGCAGAAAGGCGAGAGCCGTGGTCATCTCAAAAAACGTCGGATGCAGGTCATCCGTCAGCACCGCACGCAATCGCGCGAGGAGCGCCTCGACCCGACCCTCTGGAATCATCTCACCGTTGACACGAATGCGTTCACGAAAGTCGACAAGGTGGGGGGACGTATACAACCCGACACGTCGACCGGCACGGTGAAGGACCGCCGCTGCCATGGAAGCCGTGGATCCTTTGCCGTTCGTGCCCCCGACATGGAGGACCTGAAGCGACGACTGCGGACGACCCACTCGATCCAATAACACGCGCATCGTCTCGAGACCCAGCTTGATGCCGTGTTTCTGGAGACCATAGAGATATTCGATCACTGAGGCATCGCTCATCAGCAAGCCGGGAGGATACAGGAACCTAAAAATGATTTACGAGGGTACCGACCGTCTCCTTCAAACGCCGACGTTCAACGATCATGTCGATCATGCCGTGTTCGAGCAGAAATTCGGCACGCTGAAACTGGTCGGGTAATTGCTGCTTGATCGTTTGCTCGATCACGCGAGGGCCTGCAAACCCGATCAGGGCCTTGGGTTCCGCAATGATCACATCACCTAACATCGCCACGCTGGCCGTGACTCCGCCGAATGTCGGATCGGAAAGAATGGAGATGAACGGCAGCTTGGCCTCACCCAGCTTCGCCACGGACGTCGAGGTTTTGGCCATCTGCATCAATGAGAGAATGCCCTCTTGCATCCGGGCTCCACCCGATGCGGTCACCAGGATCACGGGCAGTTTCAGTTCCAACGCACGATCGATGGCACGACAGAGTTTTTCACCGACGACCGAACCCATACTCCCGCCCATAAAACTGAAGTCGAACACACACAACACGATGCGGCTTCCGTTCACCAATCCTTCTCCGATCACCAGGGCATCCTTGCGTCCGGTCTTGTCCTGATGAGCCTTCACCCGTTCACGATAGGGCTTGGTATCCTGAAACGCCAAGGGATCCTGCGCTTCCAATCCGGCATCCCATTCTTTGAACGTGCCAAGATCGATGAGTAACCCGATCCGTTCCGTCACGGAAATCGGAAAATGATACTCGCACTTCGGGCAGACCTTGTTGTTGCGGTCGACTTCCTTTCGATAGACGATCTCGCGGCAATGGTTGCACTTGAGCCACATTCCCTCGCTGCCTTTTGAGCGTGGAGGAGGAACGGAATCGTTGGGCTTCTCTTTTTTAAACCAGGCCATCACACCCTCTCATTTCCGAACCTATTCAGGGAAACGTCACTGTGAGCCCACACCTCAACCGGATATCGCTTCCCATCACGTCGTCCGCCCGCTCATCATCAGCCAAGCAAGCAAGCCGACTCCACACGCCGCGATAGAGACCGGTCCAGCTCGACCACACCGGGGTGCGGCCGAGGCCCCACCAGAGGACCACAGCACTCAAGGCCAGCAGCCGGCGCCGTCTTGACAGAGTCCGAGAACATCATGGCTCCTCGTAGGGATATCCCCCCGTCTCCGGAGTCATGCTGGAGTAAACCCAATCTCTTGCATGGTCGATTGTTGAACAGATGGACTGCCATAACCCCGTTGAGAATGGGGCCCATTGTAGCAAATCCGTTGGATAGAATCTCATCCGCCTCGAGCATGCATTTCCAAATGAGGATCTTCTCGGAGCTGGTCGATACCGATCAGCCCGCTGGACCGGAGGCCGAGCCGCTCGAGGGCCTTTCGCTCCTCAGCTCCACGGTCACGACGAGCCATCCACACGGATCGAATCAGCTCTCGCATCTCCGCGGAACCGGCTCCCCGCCGAAGCGGTTTCCGTAGATCCACACCCGATGCAGCATACAAGCACACATACCAAATCCCGTCGGCGGTCACGCGGCTACGATCGCAATGGGCGCAGAAGGGCTGAGTCGTCGAGGGAATAATCCCAAAGATCGTCCCATCCGGCAAGCGAAATCGTTGGGCCGGGGCTGCGCCACGCCCTGGAATCGGGATAATCTGGCCGTACCACCGGCCTAAGAGATCGAGGATGCGGTCCTGCGACAACACCTTATCGGGATTCCACTCATTCGCGCCTCCGACATCCATATACTCGATAAACCGCACTTCAGCCTGGAAGTGTTTGGCAAACTCAATCAACGGAATTAGCTCATCGTCATTGAATCCACGAATCGCCACCGTGTCGAGCTTCAGATTCGGGAATCCCACCTTTCCGACCGATTCAATCCCCTCGACCACACGTGAAAATTCATCCCGTCTGGTCAATTGGCGAAATCGCTCCGGACGGAGGGTATCGAGACTGACCGTAATCCGATCAAGCCCCGCTTCGTAGAGTTCTTGCGCCTGTTCAGCCAGGAGGATGCCGTTCGTCGTCAAGGCAACTTCAGTGATGCACCGGTTTTGTCTGAGTAACCGGACCAGCCGAGCCAGGTCTCTTCGCAACAGCGGCTCCCCGCCTGTCAGCCTGACCTTGTCGACGCCCAAGTCGGTGAAAGCGCCTACCAGCGTCGCCATTTCTTCAAAGCTTAAGATGTTCTCTCGCGGCAGCCAGACATACTCGGGCTCCGGCATGCAGTAACTGCAGCGAAGATTACAGCGATCCGTGACGGACAACCGCAGGCTGCCGAGCGGACGGCCAAAGGTGTCGACCACAGATGGAAGATCAGCACTGATAGATTCTGAACTCACCGGCTTCCTCTTCCCCTCGAAAACTTTTCCCCCCTCACACCTTACCTATTCCTACGGATGTTCCTCGACCCAGACTTCTCCCTCCGGCGTATGTTCCAGTTTCCAGATCGGCGTGATTTGTTTGAGCTCGTCGATGGCCCACCGACAGGCGGTGAACGCGTCGGCACGGTGCTCCGCCCCGGCGATGATGAGCACAATATTCTCCCCGATCGTGATGGCCCCATACCGATGGATAATCAACAACTCGAGAATGTCGAATTTTTTGAGAGCTCGTTCACGAATCTCCCGCAGCTTTTTCTGCGCCATCCCTTCATAGTGCTCAAACGTAATCCCATCGACATCTCTGCCGCGGGATCGATCACGCGCGATGCCCAAGAACGTGGCAATACCACCAATCCGTTTCGACCGGCTCTTGACGCGATCAAGCTCCTGATCAATAAAAAAATTCTCCCGCTGCACACGGACAAACTGGCTGTCGTCCGGCTCAGTATTCATTGAACTCCCTCCGGCAAAGGGCGGCAACAGCGCGATCTCGTCACCCTCACTGA
>NZ_JBLFBO010000113.1:0-2082 GCF_047338595.1 Nitrospira sp. BLG_1 | reverse complement strand
GGAAGAAATATGTGTGCTCTTGCCAAGCCGTGAGAAGTTCGTATTGATCACCGACCGTGAGGAAGTAGAGGAGGCCATAGACTCATGTGGAGATATCGGAAAATCAGGGGGTCGTGCCTGAAGAGGCCTCACTTAGGGGAGGCATTCGTCCAACCCACCGGAGTGCTCCCTGTACGGTATGGAGGGCAAAATCAGGAGAGTAGCTGACGGAGACATAAACAACGACTTCAACACTGTCGCCCACAGCAAAGTCCGTCATCCGAGGTTTCCCTGCGCGAAACCTCGGTTTCCCAGGACCGTGACAGGTCACAAGGTCAAAAATGGAGAGTTCACCGGTGGGGTCGGTGAGGATGAACGCATACCCAGCGTATTGCCCGTGTACGCGACAAGTATCCCCGCCTGGAAACACTTGTAACGTTTTAATGATTCCTTGGAGTCGTACTGCCCGCATATTGAAGGTTTGAGGGTTCGTGATAATCGTTTGGATGGGGATTGGCTCTTCGCGCACCAAATCAGTAGCCGAAATGGTCGGCACGTGCAGAAACAGGACTACACAATAGGCCATCACTACAGTGATATGGTGTCTAAGTTTCATATTAAAAAAGTATACCGCCAAGCCTTGGCAAGTCCAGGCCACAATGATGCCGCTTCCCATTGCTGGGACACTCTGGGCCCCCGCCGAAAATCCATGGCGGTCGACCAGCCAGTGTTCGTTGTACGTGACGAGCCAAGCCGGGAGCGCGTCCCACCGTTCGTCGACCGTCGGGAGCGTTGTCACCCGCGACAGTTGCTCTTTGAGCGTGTGGATAAATCACCTCGTGATTCCAGTGTCTTCCGTGGCTCGAACGGAAGCCCGACTTAGACGTGATTCCGACGAGGTCAAGAAAGTGTGGTTCGTTTGGCTAAGGGTTGTTGCGGTGGTACATTTGAGCCAGGAGGACCATCCATCATGACAAGAATGATGCTCCCACTTCTCGCATCGCCGATAGTCCTCATACTTGCCGGATGTCCGGATGGAGGAGGGGGAGGGGGAGGGTTCGAGGGAACAGGATCGACTTCCGCCATCCTTTATACAGCCAATGATGGTTCGAACACCCTCTCAGGTTTCAGGATAGGGGCTGGCGGGGTCCTGACAGCAACAACTCCTGCAAGTTTTTCTACTGGAGGGACAAGCGCCGAATGGGTTGCCATTTCCCCTAACGGTCAATTCCTCTATTCGTCAAACCAGAGTTCCGCCAATGTTTCGGCTTTCACGATCAACGCAACCACAGGAAACCTCACTCCGACTGCACCAGCAACGTTTTCCAGCGGTGTAGGATCCTCTCCGCGTGGGATAACGATCACGCCAAACGGAGCATTTGTCTATGTCGCCAATAGCGCCTCCAACACCGTCGCTGGCTTTTCTATCGGATCGGGTGGTGTACTGGCTCCAACGTCTCCAGCAACGGTTCCAACGAGTGGGACATTAGCGCGAGGTCTGGCTGTATCACCGAATGGACAATTTCTCTACGTCGCAAACTCCGGTACGCACAACGTATCGGGTTTCACCATCGGAGCCAATGGCGTGTTGACCGCGACCAGTCCGGCGACCTTCTCAACTGGTGCCGGCTCTCCGAGCCCCGAGGGGCTTACCATGTCGCCGAATGGTCTATTTCTGTATGTTGCAAACAGTGGAACGAATGCCATTGCCGTCTTTTCCATTGGAGTGGGAGGCGTGCTGTCCCCAACAGTCCCTCCGACGTTCTCCACTGGAGCGCTGGGATCGAGCCCTCAGAGGCTGACAATTTCGCCCAATGGATCGTTCCTGTATGTCACGAATAGTGGCATGAACGAGGTGGCAGCTTTTACCATTGGAGCGGGAGGATTATTAACACCGACGTCTCCGGCGAGTTTTGCGACGGGAGCGGCGTCCGCGCCGGTCGGGATTACGATTAATCCAGACGGGCAATTCCTCTATGTCGCGAATTCAGGGTCAACCAGTGTATCCGGTTTCACGATTGGAGCCGGTGGCGTTCTGCTCCCTACCACTCCCGCCACGTTCTCGACCGCTCCACAGGCTCCGATTGGAATTGCCACTCCTGG